>NZ_JBEPFL010000023.1:0-145323 GCF_040301925.1 Streptomyces sp. NPDC000075 | reverse complement strand
GGGGGGGGGCCGGCCCCCCCGGCGGGGGGCCGGGGGCCGGGCCCCCCCCCCGCCCCCTCGGCCGGGGTGCTCCGGTCAGGAGCGGGGCTTCGCCAGAGCGACGGCCTCGATCTCCACCAGCTGGTCGGGGAAGGCCAGGTCGGAGACGCCGAGGATGGTGTCGGTCGTGCGGTGGTTGCCGTTGTACTCCTTGTGGAGCCGCGCGGCCGTGTCGAAGTTCTTGCGCAGGTCCTTCGTGTAGATCTTCATGCTGATGATCTGGCTGCGCGGGATCCGGTAGTGCGCCAGGACCTTGTCGAGGTTGGCGAACGAGGTGCGCACCTGCTTCTCGAAGTCGCCGACCCCCACGATGTTCCCCGCCGCGTCATGCGACAGCTGGCCCGAGATGTAGATCGTGTCTCCCGCTCTGATGGCCTGCGAGTACCCGTAGGAGTCCTCCCACGGCACCCCGAACCCGAAGTGGTCCCAGCCCCGGCGTCCCTGGTCCTGCGCACTGGCTCCCTGCGGACCCGCGAAAGTGATCATCGCGGCCGCCAACGCTGCCACCACGGCGGTGATGCCGAACCTGCGCCCTGACTTCGCCATTCCCTTTGTCCTTTCGTCCCAGTGGAGCCTGTGGAGTCGAAGATTCCACCCAAAGGACGAGAACTCCTCGAACGGGAACGGATTCGGCGTGGAGCGTCCGCCCGGGCGCGTCACATACCGACCCCCGGACCGCGCGAGGGCCCGGGTCCGGCGGCGGGCGGCGGCGGCGCGGAGCCCACCCCGCCCGGAGAACGGACCAGCGGGGAGCGGAGGTTCACGCCGGTCAGGAACTCCGCGCCCCGGCCGACCCGCACCGTGGTGTCCCCCTGCCGGAAGCCCGGGCCCGCCGCACCCGGACCGGCGACCTCCGGCCCCGGCCGCGCCCCCGGACCGAAATCGCCCCGGTCGGTGGTGATCAGCCCGGTGGCCAGGCCCTGTTCCGCGAGCTTCTCGGCGTTCTCCCGGCCGACGGAGTAGCCGCGCCCCGTCACACTGTCCGCGTAGAGGCCCCTGATGAAGCCCTCGGGCGCCATGCGTCCGCCGTACCAGTCGCGTCCCGCGTCGAACTCGCGGCGGCCGGCCGCCCAGCGGTCGGCGTTCTGCTGGAGGCACTGCTCCTCGGGCACCTCCACGGACAGCAGCACGCGCTTGTCGTAGCCCTCCCGCTGAAGGTCCGTCAGGAGGTTCGAGGTCCACCCCAGGGCCCGCAGGGACTGGTCGTACAGCAGGTTGTAGCCCTCACCGCGGGCCCACCGCTCGACGACGTTCTGGATGTGGCCCGACTCCCGGTGCACCAGCGAGGCCTTCTCCGACGGCGACAGCGGCCGCCCGTCGGACAGGCGGTCGTGGGCCTCCGGCATCTGCGGCGCGCCGCCCAGCTCGAAGAGCGCGACCTTGAACTCGTCCGGATCGAGGACCACGTAGTCGTCGAGGTCCACGCCGTGCACCCGGCGCAACTCCTCACCGAGCGCGGAATCCTGTGCCTGCCACCCCGACAGGTTCCGCTGGGCCCTGCCCTTGCCCGACCCCGGCGCCCCGCCCGTGAACAGCACGGCATGGCCGTCCCGCGGCTTGCCCGCGCACCGGCTCCTGAACCGGTCGATCAGCGCGTCGTGCAGCAGCGCCCGGCCGGGCGTCCACAGCCCCCCCGGCCGGTGCTGGTTCGCGGTGTCGAACTCCCCGTCCACCGCGAGGTCTCCGCCGGGGCCCATGCGCTGCTGGAGCTCCCGGTAGAGCGGCTCGTATTCCCCCGTCACGGGCACGTCTGCTTCCCTTTCCGCTCGACTTCGACCCTCTGGACTCAGAACCCGCGCAGGCGCAGACGTTCCCGGATCACCTCGACGTCGGCGGGCGTGAGCCGCCCGAGCGCACGGGCCTGGTCCACCACGGCCAGGGTGTTGTCCTGGTGCGTCGGCGCCGTGTGGGCCGGATCGAACCACTCCTCCTCGAACTCCCAGGCGGCGATGGCCGCGAGGGCCTCGTCACGGGGGATCTCACCGGCCGCGTAGCGGTCGATGTAGTCGCGCAGCGATGGCCTGCCGGTCATGACGGGGCCCTCTCTTCTCGGTCGTCACCTCGAACGTTCGAGGTGATCATGCCAAAGCCCCGGGGCCGGGCGCGGCGTCAGCGGCCCCGGAGCGGGTCGAGGAGCCCCGCCGGGAGGTATTCCGGGAGGGATCCGGCGGCCGGGCCGGCGGACCAGCCCCCGGGCAGGCGCACGGGCCAGCGCGGCAGCGCCACGGGCCGGCCGCTCCCCAGCCGGCGGGCCACGTCCTGGCGCAGCTGCGGCAGCATCGCGTAGAGCCGGTCGCCGGGGCAGGCGGTGTTGTTGAAATCCCGGTGCCCGTAGATCTCGGACGGGGAGACGTCGTACTGGCGGCAGACGTGGGCGCACAGGTCGGCGAGGGCGGAGAACTGCGCCGCGGGAGGCGCCTCGCTCGTGTAGGTGCCCTCGTTCTCGATGCCGATGGCCACGCTGTTCTGCCCCACGCAGTGGGCGCCCCGCACCAGCCGGTCCCCGGCGTCCAGAGCGGCCAGACTGTGGTGGCGGCCCTCCAGGACGAAGGCGCCCCGGCTGACGGTGAAGTGCTGACCGGTGTCGATCCAGCCCTGCGCGTCCATGTGGTACGTCTGGATGGCCCGGGCGAGCGCGTGGGCCCGCTCCCGCGAGTAGTCGCTCACGTTGGCCGAGGCGGTGTGGTGCACGATGATCCGCTCGGGGCGGGTGTCGAGGACCACCACCTCCTCGGACGCCTCGCGGGCACCCCAGCCGTCGCAGTCGGTGATCCGGGGCCCCGTGGCCCCGTCCCGCCTCCCGGACCTCCCGGAGCCGGTGGCGGCGCGGGCCGCCCCGGAGGCGGCGGCGGGCAGGACGGTGGCGGCTCCGAGCGCGAGCGCGGCGGAGAACACGTCGCGGCGGGAGAGCCGGGAGGGATGGGACGTCATGGAGCCGCCTGTTCCGGTGGGGGTGGGGTGGGCAACCATCGAAGGGGAGCCCGCCGCACAAGGCACGCAGGCGCTCCGAGGGCTACTCCGTTGGATCTCTTCCGGAGCCAAACGAGCGTCCCGGCCGACAGGTTGCGCCGCCCGGGCGGGTGCCGGGCCGCCGCACCCCGGGCCGGGCCGTTCCCCGCGTACGCCGAAGGCCCGCCCGGCGTACGTCGAAGGCCCGCCCGGTCGGGCCGGGCGGGCCTGCGAGAGGTGCGGGGAGGGTCAGTTGTTCTGCGAGGCGTCCGTCTCCGCCTGCGCGGCCGCGCCGTCGGCGGCGTCCAGCTTCGCTTGCATGCCGGCGGCACCGCCGTCGACACCCGCCGACTGCTCCGCCTTGGGGTGGGCCTCCTTGCCGCCCCCGCACCCGGTCAGCAGCAGGACCGCCCCGGCGGCGAGGGCGACGAGTGCGGCGGCGCCGCGACGGCCGGAGCTCACTTGGACCCCTGCGCGGCGCACCAGGTGGAGACGGACTTCAGGTCCGCCTGGCGCTTCTGGAGGGTCGGCACCAGGCCCTTGCGGAATGTCAGGCGGTCGTTCAGGTACGTCTGGACCTCCGTGTGGCCGGCGTTCTTGGCCTCCGTGACGCGCTGCTCCAGCCGGGCGATCGAGCCCGCGACGGTGGCGTCGCCGTTCAGCCGGGTCAGGGCGGCGCCGATCCGGGCCTCGGTTTTCGGCAGGCGCTTGCAGATCCCCTTCGCGCCGTCGCTCTTCGGCGCGGACTTCGCGGACGCGGCGGGGCTCGGCGAGGTGCCGTCGGCCTGGGCCGGGCCGGCCGACAGCAGCGCACCGGCCAGGGCGACGGCGCCGATCGCGGCGGCGGTCCTACGGTTCGCGAGCATGGTGGTATCCCCTTCGGTGCGACGGGCCGACGCGTGGGCGCGCCTGCCGGACAGGACGCTAGGGACCGTTTTTGTGGATTCCTTGTGACCGCGCGGGCCGCCCCCGCCCCCGCCCCCGCAGCCGCCTCAGCCGTCGCGGGAGATCCAGTCGCGCCGCGCGGGCAGCAGCCGCAGCGTCGGTTCCCCGTCCGAGACCAGCGGCAGTCGCACCTCGAAACGCGCCCCCGCCCCGCCCGGGGCGTCGCCCACGCCGACCGTGCCCCGGTGCAGCGCGGCCTGCTGGGCCACCAGCGTCAGCCCGAGGCCCGAACCGGGGCTGCCGGGCCGGTGCTGGAAGCGGAGGAAGACGGACTCGCGTTCGGCGGACGGCACACCGGGCCCCTCGTCGTCCACCGTCAGCACGGCGAAGGCGCCCTCGGCACGCAGCCGGACCCGGACCCGGGACGGCTCGCCCGGCCCGTGCCCGTGCACCACGGCGTTGCGCAGCAGGTTGTCCAGCATGATCTTCAGACCGGCCTCCCAGCCGAAGACCCGCAGCTCCGCCGGGAGCTCCGCCTCCAGTTCGAGCACCTCCCCGCCGTGCCGCCGCTTCGCCTCGCCGGCGGCCGCGTCCACCACCTCGCACAGGTCGAGCGGGGCGAAGGCGGAGACCTCCACCAGGTCGCCGAGCGCGAGCATCCGCAGCGCGCCGAGCAGTTCGAGCAGCCGGGCGTGGTCCTCGCGCAGGTCCCGCACCACCTCGGCCCGTTCGGCGGGGGAGAGGTCGGGGTGGGCGGCGAGCACGTCCAGGTCCGTCCGCATGCTCATCAGCGGGGTGCGCAGCTCGTGCGAGGCGGCGGAGGAGAAGGACCGGGCGGTCTCCAGGGCCTGCCCGGTCCGCGCCGCCTGCTCGTCGTAGCGGGTCAGGAGCTGGCCGATGGCCGCGGACAGCTCGTCCACCTCGGCGATCCCCGCCGGCGGCCCGGCGAAGGCCGCCGCCCCGGCGGCCGGGTCGAGCCCGGCGGCCCGTCGGCTCAGCCGTCGTACGGAGGCGGTCGCGCGCGCCGCCAGCCCGTACGCCAGCAGCCCCGACACCGGGGCGGCCAGCAGGGCCACCAGCAGGACCCGCCGCCGCACCGAGGCGACCTGCGGATCGGCCGCCGAAGCCGGCGTGTACACCCACAGGTTCCCCGGCACGGCCCCCGGCACCGGCACGCTCAGCACCCGCCAGGCGTGGCCCTTGGCGCGCACGGTGACCGGCCCGTCCGGGGTGCGGTCGGGCAGCCGCACCGCCGCGTCGGGCTGCGGGCCCCCTTCCAGCACGGTCGTCCCGTCCGCGCCGCGCACCCGGATCCCCGCGTCGAGGGCGTCGCCGAGCACCTTGCGGTGCTGGTTCTGCTCGGCCTTGGGCCGGCCGCCGCGGTCGGCGGCCAGCAGGGCCCGTACGTCCGGCAGGACGGCCGAGGCCCGGTCCTGGAGCCGCGCGTCCTGCTGCTGGCGCAGGTCCCGGCTGACCAGCCCGAGCACCAGCAGCCCGGCGGCCAGCACCAGCAGCGGCATGACCACGGTGACCGAGACCGCGATCCGGGTGGCGAGCTTCACGGCCGGCCCCCCGCGTCGGGCACGCGCAGGACGAACCCGACGCCGCGCACCGTGTGGATCAGCCGGGGGCGCCCGCCCTCCTCCAGTTTGCGGCGCAGGTAGCTGACGAAGGTGTCGACGGCGTCGGTGCGGACCTCGAAGTCGTAACCCCACACTCGTTCCAGCAGCTGGTCGCGGGTCAGGACGAGGCCCGCGTTGCGCACCAGGGCGGCGAGCAGTTCGAACTCCCGCCGGGTGAGGTGGACCTCGGTCCCGCCGTTGCGCACCTGGCGGGTCGCCTGGTCCATCTCCAGCGGTCCCGCCCGCAGCACGTCGCGGCCGCCGCGCGCCGGGCTGCGCCGCAGCAGGGCGTGCAGGCGCAGGACCAGTTCCTCCAGGGCGAAGGGTTTGACGAGGTAGTCGTCGGCGCCGGCCTGGAGCCCGGCGACCCGGTCGGCGAGCTCGTCGAGGGCCGACAGCATCAGGACGGGGGTCTCGTCACCCCGGGCGCGCAGGCTCCGGCACACCTCCGTGCCGGTCAGCCCCGGCATGGACACGTCCAGGACGAGCACGTCGGGGGTCCGGGCGTCCGCCTGGGCGAGGGCCGAGGGCCCGTCCTCGGCGAGGACCACGGTGAACCCGCTCAGCCGCAGGCCGCGCTCCAGGGACCGCCGGATGGCGGCGTCGTCGTCCGCCACGAGCACCACTGCCCTGTTCATGCCGCCTCCCGCGCCCGCCGCGTGTCCGAACCGGGCCCGACCCTCTCACAGCCGTACCGCCGGGGCCTGACCGGCCCCGGCGGCAGGGCTCACCGGGTCTGCGTGGACAGGCTCACGCCGCCGAAGTCCTGTGCGGCGGCGAGGCTGAAGTACACCCAGCCGGACGGCGGGTTGTCGATCGTCAGGGTCTCGGCGTTGCCGGCGCCCGCGGACTTGGCCTGGTAGGCGCTCGTGGTGGCCCAGGCGCCGCCGTTGTAGTACAGGTCGGCGTTGCCGGTGCCGCCGCCGCTGGTGATGGTCAGCTGCTTGACTCCGGCCGGCAGGTAAACGAAGTGGTAGCTGTAGTTGCCGGCGGCGGCCGTGAGACCGTCCCGGCGGCAGTTCGCGTCGAACGCGCGGGGGTCGGCTCCGGTGCAGAGCGGGGCGGCGGGGGCCTGCGGCAGCGGGCCGCAGCCGTCGGTCGCGCAGGTGGTCGTCAGCCAGGCGGCGAAGCCGGCGTCGTAGTTCGTGCCGATGGTCTGCTTCAGGAAGGCGCGGGCGCCGTTCCAGTCGCCGGCGCGGTACTTGCCGAGCACGGTCTCCACGTCGGCGCGGTGCTGCTGGAGCATGTAGCGGACGGCGAGGAAGCCCCAGCGGTAGACCCGGTTGGAGGTGACGGCGGGGTCCGGGTCCTGGCCGTAGACGGTGTCGAACAGCTCACTGAGCTTGTAGGTCCGCTTTCCGGCCTCGGCGATCGCGTCGGTGTTGCGCTGGTCGCGGTAGCCGTACGAGATGTTCTCCGCGATGCCCTCGACCCACCAGACGGTCGGCGTGGTCATACCGGCCTCGAAGTCGCCGGCCATGTCGTAGCGGCCGTCGAGGTAGTGGGTGTACTCGTGGTTGAGGTTCCAGATCTGGAAGGACGGGCGCAGCCAGTCGGCCTCGTGGGCGATGAAGCGCGCCTGGTTGCCGGGGGCGGCGGGGTTGCCCTCCTCGTACATGCCGCCGTTGTCGACGTCGATGTCGTAGACGGCCCAGGCGTACAGCGCGTACTGGGAGTAGTCGTCGAAGACGACCACCTCCAGGTTGGTGTTCTGGTCGCCGGGGATCGCGCCCTTGTCGCCGATGATCCGGTGGAAGTAGGCGTCCTCGCCGACCAGGCTGGTGCAGGTGCTCTCCAGCTGGCCGGGGGACATGTCCTGGGCGCGGATCTTCAGGCCCGGGGTGCAGGTGTGCTGGATCGGCAGGACCGAGGGCAGGACGCGGGTGCCCAGGTCGCAGATGGCGTAGGCCGCGCAGTTGCCCTTGTCGTACTGGCGGGTGTACCAGCCCAGGTTCATGGTGAGGGGGGCGGTGGGGCCGACGTTCGGGTAGCGGTTGATCAGGTCCTTGAGCAGCGGCCGGACCCGGTCCTTGAGCTCGGGGACGTCCAGCGCGTAGCCGAGGTAGCGGCCGACGTTGCTGACGACGTCCAGGCGGTTGAGCTGGGCGCCGTTGCGGGTGATGAAGCCCGCCCAGGTGTCGAGGAGGGACGGATCGGCCTTGAGGGCGGCCCGCCAGCCGCGGTCGTCGGCCTTGGCCTTGAAGCCGTTCTGGACGACCCATTCGACGTGCTGCATGGCGAGGTCCATCTGCGCGGGCCACGTGCCGTCGTAGCCGCCGAGCAGCCACTTGACCACGCCGGCGTAGCGGCCGGCCGTGTGGGTGCTGTCGATCAGCGTGACGACCTCGTTGAGGATCGCGCCGTTGGCGTCGGTGACGTCCTTGCTGCGCGGGGAGGCGAAGAAGGCGTCCAGGGCCCCGCGGGCGGCGGTGTCCAGGGCCGGGCCGTAGGCGCCGACGGTGTCCGCGTTGTTGTCCTGGACGTAGTAGCCGGCGCGCAGGAACAGCACCAGCTGCCCGACGGCGGCGCTGTTGTCGCCGGTGTAGCCGGCGGAGGCGTCGCGCAGCGCGTCGGCGACGGTCACCATCTGGGGTTCGCGGAAGGCCTTGCGCGCGTTGTCGCCGGTGAGGCCGAACAGGGGGTAGGTACAGGTGATCTGCGGGAGGGCCTTGAGCTGCTGGACCAGGGCCGCGCCGGTGGCGTTGATCACGCCGGAGAGGTCGCCGCAGGCGTCCGCGGCGGCGGACGGGGACTGCTTGTCGGCTTTGTCGGTCTTGAGGGGCTTGACGGCCGGGGCCGGGGGCGGGGCGCTCTCCTCGGCCGCGTCCAGCGGGGAGATGTGCCGGCGGGAGGTGCTCCGCAGGGCGTCGGGCGACCTGGGAACCGGGATGGACCGCGGGGCCGGGGCCGTCGTGCCGTGCGCCCGCGCACCGGCCGGCGCGGTGGCGGCGCCGGAGGCGGCCTGGCTCGGTGGTGTGAACAGGCCGAGCGCGATGAAGACGGCGGCGCCGAGCGCCGGGAGTCTGCGCGCGCCGGCCTTCGATATCCGGAAGGGATGCATCTGCGGGGGCCTCCGGGGCCGTTGTGGCCACGTGTGGGGACACGGGCTGTTGACATGTGACATGTAAAATTGCACATGTTGCAACACTCCGGAAGGGTTCGCGCGGGATCAATGGCCGTCACGGGGAAAAGTCGCCCGGCGCTTGAAGGCCGGCGCCCGGCACTCGGGGTCAGCGGCGCCTCGGGGTCAGCGGCAGGCGCGGGCGCTCACGCGGACTCCGGCCCCCGGGGCTCGCCCAGCCGTACGGCGAGGGCGGCGATGTCGTCGTCGAGGTCTCCCCTGCTGTGGCGCAGGAGGTCGTGGTGCAGGGCCGTGAGCAGGGCGCGGGGCGGGGTCGGCGGCTGGCGGCGCATCCATGCGGCCAGCGGGAAGAAGGCGCCGTCGCGGGCGCGGGTCTCGGCGATCCCGTCGGTGTAGAGCAGCAGCAGGTCGCCGGGGGCGAAGTCGAAGGTGTCGACCGTGTAGTGATCGCCGATCAGTTCCGCGAGGCTGAGCAGCGGCGAGGGGGCCGCGGATTCGAGGACGCGCAGGTCCCCGTGGTTGAGGAGCATCGGCGGCGGGTGGCCGCAGTTGAGGATGTCGATGCGGCGGCCCTCGTGCGGGATCTCGGCCAGCAGGGCGGTGGCGAAGCGCTCGGTGGACCCGTCGGGGGAGAAGGCGGCGTTGTACCGGGTGCTGCTGGCGTCCAGCCGGCGGGCGACGTCGACCATGTCCCTCTCGTCGTAGGCCGCCTCCCGGAAGGCGTTGACGATGGCGGCGGCGGCCCCGACGGCCGGCAGGCCCTTGCCCCGCACGTCGCCGATGAGCAGCCTGACCCCGTACGGGGTGTCGACGACCTCGTAGAAGTCCCCGCCGATGCGGGCCTCCGCCGCGGCCGCGAGGTACAGCGACTCGATCTCGATGTTCCCGAGGCGGCGCGGCAGAGGGCTCAGCACCACCTGCTGCGCGGCCTCGGCGACGAGCCTCACCTGGAAGAGGGTGCGCTCGCGCTGGAGGCGCAGGTGGCTGCCGTAGGCGGCGGCCACGGTGACCGCGATGATCCCGGCGGCCGTCCACCACGTCCCCAGGTCGGGGAAGACCAGGCTGAGGCCGATCATCAGGATGAGGCAGACCGTGCCGAGCAGGATGGTGGGGAGGACCGGCCACATGGCGGCGGCCAGGGCCGGGGCCGCGGGCAGGAGACGGCTGAAGGCCAGCTCCGGGGGAGTGGCGTAGGCCAGGCCGGCGATCACGATGGTCAGGAAGACCGGCGACAGCCGCACGAGCCACCCCCGGCCGTAGCGCAGACGGGGCCGCAGCCGTCCAGACTCGATCACATTTCCCAGAATATCTTTGCGATCCGGACATAGCGCCCCGGCGGGCGGCTCGGCCCCCCGGTCCCGGCGCGGACGGTGCGTCACAAATTGATGAAGGATGAACAATTGGAAGCCGAAGAGTAAGGGTAGGGTCACCTAACTAAGGCTAGGCTCCCCTTATGAACCCCCTGCTGCTGGCCGCCGACGCGGCCGGATACACCACGCCCCCCACCTGGCGGATCCTGACGAAGACCGGATACTTCGTCGGCCTGAGCGGCGCCATCGGCGCCACCGTCACCTACGCCACCACCGTGCGCCCCTCCCTCAGGGGAGCCCGGAGTGCGGGCGATCCCGGGGACGCCGTGGTGCTGAGGTCCAGATCGGCGGCCTGCCTGGCCTGGGCGGGACTGGTGCTGCTGCTCGCCGGTTACTTCCAGCTGGCCGGCCGCGTCGCCCGCGCCGGAAAGGGCATGGCCTTCGGCGACGCGCTCGCCCCGGGCGCGATCATGGACTTCCTGCGGGCCCCCGCCGCCAAGGGGGCCTGGATCGCCCAGGGCGACCTCTACATCGTCCAGAACCTGGTCCTCCTCGTCACGGCGGCCGCACTGCTCGCCCTGTCCGCCCCGCCCGTCCGCCGCCACGTGGACCGCATCGCCCTCGCGGCGCTGCCGGGGGCCCTCGCCATCACCCTGATCGGCGCCGTCCCCGCCACCACCCCGGCCGACCTCGACCGCTGGCTCGATCTCCTGCTGAACCAGGTCCACATCGTCTCCGGCTCCGTCTGGCTCGGCGGTCTCGTCCTGCTCGTCGCCCTCGCCGGCACCCGCGCGCGCCTCGGCGACGGCGCCGGCGCGCTGTGGGCCGACATGTGGCGCCGGTTCAGCCTGGTCGCCCTGGTCTGCGTCGGCGCCGTCCTCCTCTCCGGGCTCTGGCTCAGCTGGAAGCACGTCGGCGCGGTCTCCCAGCTGTGGACCACCGGCTACGGCCTCGCCCTGCTCGTGAAGCTCCTCCTCGTCCTCGGCCTCGTCGCCGCCGGGGCCTTCAACCAGTTCTGGCTCATGCCCCGCATCGCCCGGGCCCGCCGCGCCGACGAGACCGCCTCCCTGCGCCATCTGACCCTGCGTCACTTTCCGCTGGTCGTCTGGGGCGAGGTGGTCCTCGGGCTCGCGGTCCTGGCGGTCGTACCGTTCCTCGCCGGCTCCGCCCGCGCCGAGGCGGGCAGCCCGAAGGCCGTGTCCTCCGGCAGCCTCTTCGCCGCCGGAGCGGCGATGGCCCTCGCCCTCGCCGTCTCCCTGTACGCCACGGCCAAGGCGTCCGACGCCCTGTCGCGCCGCGCGCCGGCCTCCTCGGTGCCGGCCTGACGGACCCCGGCCGCGCGAGCGGGAATTTATTGAACGCGTTCAGCCCGGCTGGCAGAATGGATCCACGCCGCCCGGCCGGGCGGACGCGTTCGCCGCACCGTGGCGCGAGGGGGTGACCGTGCGTCAGACACGGTCGTACGGACGGATGCTGGTGGTCTCGACGCTGGTCGGCTGCCTGGAGGTCGCGCTCGCCGTCGTGGTGGTCCTCCTCTACGTCCGGACACAGCCGCCGCCGGACACCCCGGTCGACCACTCCGCCCTGGCGGCGGGCCTGCTCTCGTTCGGTGTGATCACCGGCGTGGTCGCGTTCCTCCTCTCCGCGCTCTTCGTGCTGCCGGCGGTCGCGCTGGCCGGCCTGCCCCGCCGCCGGAGCGGCGGCCGGGAGGCGTGGTGGCGGGTGCCGCCGGCGGTGGCGGTGCTGGTGGCCCCGCCGGTCGTGGGCTTCGCCGCGTACAACCGGGTGGAGGCGCGGAGCGCGCTCCTGTTCTGGGCGGCGGCCACGGCGGCGCTCTCGGCGGGCGGCCTGGCCGCCCGGTCCCGGAACCCGGCACAGCTCCGGCGGGTGGCCACCTGGGGCTCGGCCCTGGTCGCCGGGACGGGACTGCTGGGCGCCCTCGGACTGGGCACCGGACTGCTGCCCGCGTACGAGCCGCCGTTGATCGGTCCCGCGACCATGCCCGGCACCTGGGTCGACCACACGGGCGGAACCCTCGTCTTCACCCCGGACGGCCGGGTCACGGCCTCCGGCGTCGGCGAACACGCCCCCGGCGACCCGCCCGACGGCCCGTCGCGCCGGTGCGCGGGCTCCGGCACCTGGACGTACGCGCCGGGACGGGACCCCCGGGCCCAGCGCGTGCGCGTCCTCGTACCGGGGTGTGCCTGGCCGCCCGAGTGGAGCGTCGGCGGCACCGGCAGCCGGCCCCGGATCGAACGGCCCCTCGGCTCCCCGGAGTCGGGGAAGCGGTACGGGCTGCGGAAGGCGACGGCCGGACCGTGACGGCCCCGTCGCGGTCCGGCCGACGCGCCCGCGGCCCCGGACCCCTCGCCGATTACGATGCCTGCCATCGACGGGGCCGGGCGGGACGGCGGGACGGAGGGGTACCGGTGAGCGGGTACGGCGGGGGCGGGTACGGGGGACCGGCGGGCGGCGTGGGCGGCCCGCCGCCCACGGGAGGACCCGCCCAGGGCGCCCCGCCACCACAGGGGTACCCGTACCAGGGCCCGCCGCAGGGGTACCCCCACCCTCAACTGCCGCCCCAGGGGCGCTCGTACGGCTACGGCCCGTACCCGCCGCCGCTCCCGCCCGTGCCCGCCGCGCCCTCCCGGGGCCGGAAGATCCTGTGGTGCCGCCGGTGCTGGCCGGCGCCCCCGTCACGGTCACGGCCCTCTCCTGGTGGGAGATGCGCCGCCTGCGCCGCCACCACGGACTCACCGTCCGGAGTGCGCTCGGGCGCTGACGGCCCGGCGGCCGGTGCGGCCACCGGAATTCCGCCAGCAAGCCGTGCGCGAATGCGCCACGATATCGGCCATCCGGAACGTTTCCGCAGTGCATATATCGCGGCGGGTGGCCGATTTTTAATTCAAGGCCGACCTGGCTTGAATTCGCCGACCTGGCCGGAGGGGCGCGGAGTTCACTTCACACTGCCTGTACGGTCTGCCTCTCGCCTGCTCGCAGCGGGGAAATCTCCGAGCCGAAGATCATCGGATCATCCGGGGACTACCTGGTTCGAGTGAATGGACTGTGCGCGATTATTTCTCGCCCGGCGACCGCTGGTACTAATTTCCCTGCGCCTGAATCCAGGCCGAATTACCCCGATTTCAGGCCGTGGCGTAAAAGCCGCCGGCCTGCATCGAGAATGGAATCGGCACCATGCGAATCGCCCTCCGCCAGACCCTCGCCCTCACCGCCCTGGCCGTGACCGCCGCCCTGCTGCCGACCGGTCAGGCGGGAGCGGCCGGCGCCGCCCAGCAGACCGCGCGGGTGCCCGGCCGGTACTGTCTCGCCAACGCCTGGGGGACCCCGAACATCTCCTCGAAGCCCTGCGACCCCGCCGACCAGGGCCAGCACTGGACCCTCTCGGGCCACCAGATCTCCCTGACCAACGCGCGCGGCTACTGTCTGGCCAACACCTGGGGGAGCGCGACCGTCTCCACCAAGCCGTGCAACCCCAACGACCAGGGGCAGTACTGGAACGTCTCGGGGCAGGCGATCTCCCTCAACTTCGCCCCGTCCTACTGCTTCGCCAACGCCTGGGGCACCCCCAACGTCTCCACCAAGCCGTGTGACACCAGTGACCCGGGCCAGCACTGGGTGATCTTCAACGACCAGATCAGCCTCGCGCTCGTCTGACGTCCCGAGCGCCCGTGCCCGGGGCGGTCGGCAGCGTCCCCGGGCACGGACCCGCGTCAGTCCTCGACGTGCGGGACCTGGAGCCGCGCCCAGGAGGCGGGGCCGGGAACGCCGTCGGCGTCGGAGCCGGTGTAGCCGAGCCGCCGCTGCCAGGCCCGGTAGGAGCGGACGTCGCCGGGACCCCACACGTCGGCGTCGGCCGAGCTCCGGTAGCGGTCGCAGCCGACGGCGACCAGGCGTTCGTGCAGGGCGGCGATGACCGGGCTGCGGCGGCCGTTGGTGAAGAACCCGGCGCCCGGGAAGGGCTCGTAGGACGTCGCGGGCGGGTCCCAGCGCCAGGAGGCGACGGCGGGGCCGCCGCGCGGATCGTCGGGGTCGGCGGTGGGCGGGCACTCCCCGTCGGGGTAGCGGGGCGCGAAGTAGCCCGTGACGTAGCTGCTGCGCCGCGGGTTGGAGTGCGACCAGACGCCGTTGCCCTGGCCGTGGTCCACGGATCCGGACTGGATGCTGTTGCCGCCCTTGGTGTACACGGTGTCCGCGTCGAAGCCGGTGACGATCTCCGTGTGGGCGCCGTCGCCGAAGTCGACCCAGGCGCCGACGGAGGGGTACGCGGACCACTGGCCGCGCGCCCTGGCCCAGGAGGCGAAGGCGCTCACGTTGTCGACCTTGGGCACGATCGCGTCAAGGCCGACGTCGTGGTACATGCACCAGTCGAATATCACGCACCAGGGGACGCCGTTCTCGCCGAACTCCTCGCCCCAGCGCGTGTAGTTGTCCCAGCCGTCGCGGCTGTTCCAGCCCTCGTAGACCTTCTCGGGTACGGACATCAGGTGGTCGGTGAGCTGCCGCCACCGGGGTGTGCTCATGACGGGTGCCTCCAGGCGCGACGGCGCTCCGGCCGCCGGTGTACCCGCCGTGAGGTATCCGGAGCCGTCGGTCATCCTGAGGTTCCCCGGAAAAGGGCGGCCCGATACCGCCCTGAACTGGTGAAACGATTCAGCCGAGCCGACGGGTCCCGGTTATCCGGAACGGCGCCCGCGTCAGGCCGCGCGCCCGCCCGCCGCCAGGGCTTCCTTGACCTCGCGCGCCACGCGGACCGCGTCCTCGGGGTTGTTCACCACGTCGGTGTCGTTCATGTCGATGACGAGGACCCTGCTGGCCGAGTAGTGCTTGTGCACCCAGTCGTCGTAGCCGGACCACAGGATCCGGTAGTACTCGACGAGGCCCTCGTCCTGCTCGAAATCGCGGCCGCGCAGCCCGATGCGGTGCAGCACCGTCTCGAAGTCCGCCTTGAGGTAGACCATGAGGTCGGGCGCCTTGCGGTACGGCAGGCCGTCGATCTCGCGCATCATCTCGTCGAGCAGGCCTTCGTACACCTGCATCTCCAGGGAGCTGATCCGGCCCAGGTCGTGGTTGACCTTGGCGAAGTACCAGTCCTCGTAGATGGAGCGGTCGAGGACGTTGTCGCCCTTCTTGTACGCCTCCTTGATGGAGGCGAACCGCGTCTGCAGGAAGTAGAGCTGGAGCAGGAAGGGGTAGCGCTTGGCCTGGATCTCCTCGGGGCTCGCCGTGTAGAAGAGCGGGAGGATCGGGTTGTCTTCCACGCTCTCGTAGAAGACCTCGCTGCCCAGCTCCTTGGCGATCAGTTCGGCGACGGTCGTCTTGCCGATCCCGATCATGCCTCCGACGCAGATCACTGCCATACCTCACTTCTCCCTGGGGGTCTTCTGTTCACGGGGCGCGCGGGGTGGGCGCCCCGTATCAGGGAGACGCCTGCCGGCGGCCGCTCGATTCCCCAGGATCTTCATGATCGGCGTCATGAGGCCGGTGTCCCTACCGGGCCCCGTGGCCGCTCTGAAGCATAAATGATCCTCGGACCGGGCTCGGCCAGGGCACCGGCCGGGCACCGGCTAGGGTCGATGTCATGAGCACGCGGAACCTGGTCGTCGAGTCCCTCCTGACGCGCATCGCCCGGCGGGAGGACCCCTGGCAGGCGGAGAAGGAGCTGAAGGAGCTCGGTCCCGAGGGGATCGCCGGCCTGGTGGACATCCGGCGCGGCGGTCCGGGCGTACTGCGCCGCCCCGCGCTGCGGGCGCTGGCGGTGCTCGGCGCCGGGGCGGCGCTGGCCGAACGGGACCGGCGGGCGCTGGAGCGCCTCGTACGGATCAAGCTGCCCGACGACCGGCCCCTCGACCACCTCTGCCCCTTCGTCTGGATCGCGGTGCCCGCCGCCGCGTACGAGGGTGTCTTCGAGGCCCTCGGGCTGCACGACCCGGTCCCGGCGACCATGGCGCTGGGCATGTCGGCGGTGGAGCACGACACGGCCGTCGTCACCGGCCCCGACGGCGGGGAGCGGACCGTCCTGCGGGCCTTCGTCACCCCCGAGTTCGCCGGCTGGCGGATGGTGTTCGGCGGGCCGGTGGACACCTGCGCCGAGGAGGAGGTGCTGGCCCGGGTCAGCGCGCACTGCGGGCAGGCGCACTACTACTTCCGCGACGGCTACGACGACGCCCACGCCTGGGCGATCGCCGAGGGCGGCCGGGTCCTGCGCTCCTTCCAGACCTACCGCGAACCGGCCTGGACGGGCGAGCCGATGCCCTGGGAGACGCCCTGGACGGAAGACGAGGACGCGGAACCCGGGCTGTACGAGCCCAACGCCTCGCTGGAGTCGAACGCCAACGAGGTGGCGGACGCGCTGACCGTCGACCCGGAGAGGATCGACGAGGACACCCCGATGAGCGGCCACGGCTGGCTGGCCTTCACCGCGCCCGGGGTGGGGAACCCGCCCTTCCCCGGCGTCCTGGACATCTGACGTCCGCCGCTGCCGGCGGACGCGGACGGGCCCGGCCCGGTGCGCCGGCGCGGCGGCGCACCGGGTCAGTCGCTCGTGTCCGCGGCCGGGTGGACGGTCGCGGCGGGCGGGTTCGCGGTGCGCCGTGCCCACAGCCAGTACAGGGCGGAGGTGATCAGCAGGCCGACGATCCACGAGACGTCCGCGCCGTCGAGCCGCTTGGTGATCGCTCCGGTGTAGAGCTTGGTGGCCAGGAACGGGACCTGTACGGCGATGCCGACGAGGTAGCAGGTCAGCGCGGCGGCGTTCCAGCGGCCGTAGCGGCCCTGCGGGTCGTAGAGGGCGGGGACGTCGACGCGTTCGCGCGAGATCAGGTAGTAGTCGACCAGATTGATCGCGCTCCACGGGGTAAACACCGTCAGGAGCAGCAGGACGAAGTTCTTGAAATTGCTCAGGAAGTCGTCGCTGGCGGCGAGCGCGATGACCATGGACACCGTGATGAAGCCGACGATGCAGGCGGCGCGGACGGCGGGCGAGACGTGCGAGCGGCGGTCGAAGGCGGTGACGGTGGTCAGGACCGACATGAAACCGCCGTACGCGTTCAGGCAGTTGACCGTGAGCTTGCCGACCACGATCACCAGGTGGATGAGGAACGCGAGGAACGCCGGGCCGGCCAGCTTCCCGAGGAAGCCCACCTGGTCGGGCAGGAACGCCTTGCCCGCGACGGCCGCCGTGAGCGCCCCGAGCGTCATGGCCCACTGGGATCCGATGACGGAGCCGGCGAAGGTGGACCAGAACGTCGCGCGGGTGCTGGTCTCGCGGGGCAGGTAGCGGGAGTAGTCGGCGACGTACGGGCCGAAGGTGAGCTGCCAGCCGGCCCCGAGGCCCACGGCGAGCAGGAAGGTGGCCGCCTCGAACCCCTTCTCGCCGACGTGCGCGCCGACGTCGTACTGGGTGAACACGCGCACCATCAGGTAGCCGAGGCCGAGCGCGCCCACGACGGTGGCGATGCGGCCCGCGAGGTGGATGAGGCGGTAGCCGGTCACGGCGACGACGGCGGTCAGCGCCCCGAACAGGAGGATCCCGGCCGACGTGCCGATGTGCAGCATCGCCGACAGCGCCTGCCCGGCCAGCACGCTGCCGGTCGCGGCGAAGCCGAGGTACATGAGGATCACCAGCAGCAGCGGCAGGACCGCCCCGTACACGCCGAACTGCGCCCGGCTGGAGATCATCTGCGGTACGCCCAGCCGCGGTCCCTGCGCGGAGTGCAGCGCCATGACGATGCCGCCGAGCACGTTGCCGAGGAGCAGCGCGGGTATCGCCCAGAGGGCGTCGGCGCCGAAGACGACGGACAGCGCGCCGTCGACTATGGCGGTGATCTGCATGTTCGCGCCGAACCACAGGGTGAACTGGCTGCGCGGCGTGCCGTGCCGTTCGTTCTCCGGGACCGCTTCGACGGTCCGCCTCTCCATCGCGAGTCGGTCCCCGACGGTGTGCTGTTCCGGCATGTGATGTCGCCTCTCCCCGCAGCAGTTGCGGCGCGGCACGATCTGCTCCGCCGCCGACCCAGGTGGTGCTGCGCCGAATCTGGCATGGGGTTCAACAAACATCAAGATCTTGAATGGCACGTTTCAGTGGGTGGATGCCGGCGGCCACCGGCTGTACGCCCGGGCGGCGTGCGCCCGTACCCCCGTCCCCGGCCGGCGCGTTCACCCGCTGGGCCGCGCAGGCCGGGGACGGCGTCCGGTCAGGCCGGACGGGGGACGTACGCCAGGCCGTGTGCGCCGGCTTCGCCGAGCTTGGCGATGTCCAGCCGGCCCAGGCGCTCCAGGCTGTCCAGGTCGATGACGTCGACGGTGGAGGAGACGACGCAGGACACGTAGCCGATCCGGCCGTCGGGAGAAGAGGAGATGGTCAGCGGGAAGAGCCCCACCTCCACCTCACCCAGCCGCTTGCGGGTGCCGGCGTCGAACACGGTCAGCAGCCCCGGCGCGTGGCGGCCGAGCCGCGCCCCCGGGTCGGCCGTCATGCGCAGCTCGCCCGCGAGGAGCTTGCCCGTCGACGTCAGGTGGACCGGCAGGATGACGTTCTCGGTGGGCAGGACGTCGACGACGGAGGCCGTCGCGGCGTCGATGACGCGGATGCCCGTGTCGGGCCCGGCCCCGGCGCCGGTGGAGAAGTCGCCGTAGGGCGCCGCGACGAAGGCGTGCGCACCGTCGGCGGAGACGGCGATGCCCTCACTGCCCGGGACCTCGACCTTGGCCGTGAGGACCCCCCGTTCGAGGTCCACGACGGAGACGAACGGGGCCTCCTTGTTGGTGGCGTACCCCGTCCGCCCCGCCGGGTCGATCACGAACCAGTGCGGGCCGGGGGCGTCCGTGTCGATCCGCCCCAGGGACCGGCGGGTGGCCGTGTCGATCACCACGACACCGCCGGGCCGGTCCTCGCCGGACTCCACGCTGACGTAGAGCCGCCCGCGCGCCGTGTCCAGCGCCAGCCCGTGCGGCCCGTGCTCCGGGGCGAGATCGACGATCTCGACGATGCGGCGGGTGTCGGGGTCAATGACGGCCAGCTCCGTGCGACGGCCGCCGTTCGCGTGGTAGTAGCCCGAGTGGTACGTCAGCGTGCACCACAGCAGCCGCTGTGTCGGGTCGTAGCACAACTCGTGCGGCTCGGACGGGACATGGACGTCGCCGAGGTGCCGGTCGGAGGCGGCGTCGAAGAACGAGACCGTCGGTCCGCTCTGACTGACGACGGCGAGCACGTCGCCTTCTCGGCCGGTACGGGGGGACTGCTGCACAGCGGCTCCTGGAACGGGGCGAAGGGTGGATGCCGCGCGGATTCGCGGGCGTCTCCACTCTCCGGTGCGGGCGGCGGCCGCAGCAATGCAAAGATGGGCACCTAATCATTGCCGGAAATGCAAAGATGCAGTTCAGGAGCGACGAATCCATGGATCTCAACCTGCTGCGTGTCCTGGACGCCCTGCTCCAGGAGAACAGCGTGACCCGCGCCGCCGAGCGGCTGGGGACCTCGCCCGCGGCGGTCAGCCGCACCCTGGCGCGGCTGCGCCGCACCGTGGGCGACCCGCTGCTGGTCCGGGCGGGGCAGGGCCTGGTCCCGACGCCGCGCGCCGTCGAACTCCGGGAGGAGGTCGCGGCGTTGCTGCGCGGCTGCGACAACGTGCTGCGTCCCGGGGCCGGGTTCGACGCCGTGCACCTCCAGCGCACCTTCACCGTGCAGGCCGCCGACCTGCTGCTGGTGGGCCTGGCCGGGAGCCTGACGGAGCGGATCCACGCGCAGGCCCCGGGGGTGGACGTGGTCTTCCTGCCCGAAGCGGTGGAGGGCGGCCCGGGGCTGCGGCAGGGCTGGGTGGACGTGGAACTCGGCGTCCTCGGACACCTGGACCCGGAGATCCGGACCCGGCCGCTCACCCGGATGCCGCTGGTCGGCGTCGCCCGCAGCGGCCACCCCCTCTTCGACGGGCGGATCGACGCCCGCCGCTTCGCGGAGGCCGACCACATCGGCATCTCCCGGCTCGGGAAACGGCTCGGCCCCATCGACGGCGCCCTCGCCGGACTCGGGCTGCGCCGCCGGACCGCGGTCGTCGTGCCCAGCCACACGAGCGCGATGATGCTCGCCCGGGAGACGGACCTCGTCGCCCTCAGCCTGGACGGCTGGCTCCCCGACACCATCGCGGCGATGGGCCTGCGGACCTTCCCCGTTCCCCTGGACCTGGAGCCGCTCGACCTGGGCATGGCCTGGCACCCCCGCAACTCGGCCGACCCCGGACACCGCTGGTTCCGCGAACACCTCGCCGCCGCCGTTCTGGCCCCGGCGGGGGCGGTCTAGGCGCATACCGGGCGCCGCGGCGGGTACGAGCCCTGCCGTACGGGAAACGCGGGAGCCACCAGAGAACAGGGTGCCGGAAGTGATTCGAAAGCTGCAGGCGGTCGCGTTGGACTGCGCCGATCCGGTCCGGCTCGCGGAGTTCTACGCGGCCCTGCTCGGCGGCCGCGTGGTCGCCGACCCGGACGACCCCGACTGGATCGAGGTGCACGGGTTCGAGGGCACGCCCCTGGCCTGCCAGCGCGTGGACGGCTACCAGCCGCCCGAATGGCCCGGGCAGCGGCGCCCGCAGCAGCTCCACCTCGACTTCGACGTGGACGACCTCGACCTGGAGGAGGGCCGGGCGCTCGCCCTCGGCGCGACCGTACTGGAGCGGACGGACCGGCTCCGCCCGGACGCCAACTGGCGTGTCTACGCCGACCCCGCGGGTCATCCCTTCTGCCTGTGCCGGCACTGAACCGGGCCGCCCCGGATATCCGCTGGCCAGGGCGCGGGCGGGGACCCTAGGGTTCGGGCCATGACGATCATGACCCCTCAGGCCGTGGACCGGTCCGTGTCCCTCACCGCCCAGGCACTCCGGAAGGTGGCGCACCTCGACTGGTCCATCCCCGCCGCGGGGCTGGAGTGGAGCTGCTACGACACCGCCGTCCACATCGCGGGCGACTTCACCGCGTACGCCGCCCAGCTCACCGGGCGCGCGAGCGGCGGGTACGTCCCGTTCGAGATCAGCGCGGACCCCGGCACCACCCCCGACGGCCTGATCGAGGTCATCGAGGCCACCGGCGGCCTGCTGTCCGCCGTCGTGGCCACGGCCCGGCCCGGGGACCGGGCCTGGCACCCGTACGGTGCTTCGGACGCGGACGGCTTCGCGGCCATGGGCGTCGTCGAGACCCTGCTGCACACCCACGACATCCTGAACGCCCTGGGCGTCCACGACTGGGAGCCCGATGCGGCCCTCTGCGAGCAGGTCCTCGACCGGCTCTTCCCGCAGGCACCGCGCGGCGACGCGGCGGCGTGGCCGGTCCTGCTGTGGGTGACCGGGCGGGCCGAGCTCGACGGGCTGCCCCGCCGGCCCGTCTGGCGCTGGTACGCCGAGCCCGTCGCGGCGGGCCGCGTCGTCCTCTGCGAGATCTCCCCGCAGGTCGCCGCCGACCTCCACGCGGGCGGCACCGGCGGTTTCGCCTGGGCGGGGGACGGCCCCGGCGACGGCACCCGGGCCGCCTCCGGGATGGTGCTCAAGGCCAGGGAGCAGGGCACGTACCGCCCGGGGTGGGGCCCGTACGCCATCGTCCGGACGGACGACCGGCGCGCGATCGGCGGCATCGGCTTCCACGGCGCCCCCGACGCCGACGGCAACGCCGAGGTCGGCTACGACCTCGTCCCCTCGGCCCGGGGCAACGGCTACGCCACCGACGCGCTGACCGGACTGGCCGCCTGGGCCTTCGCCCAGCCCGGCCTGACCACGCTGCACGCCTCGGTCGCCACGGACAACGCCCCCTCCCACGGCGTGGTCACCCGGGCGGGCTTCGAACGCACCGCCACCGGGGCCGACGACGTCCACTACGTCCTGCGCTCCCCCCGGGCCTGACCACCCCGCGGCCCGGCGGTCCGGCCGGATCCGCGTGCGGGTGCGGCCGGACCGGGCGGGGGGGGCGAGGCGGGTCGGGGCGGACGGTCAGGCGCGGCCCAGGAGGCCGGTGCCGGCCGTGCTGTCCGTGCGGGCGGTGAAGAAGTCGCGAAAGGCCGCGACGAACTCCTCCTCCCCGACCCGGCCGTCCCCGTCCGCGTCCAGCTGCCGGAACCCGTCGTTGAGTTCGGCCGGGTGGACGCGGGGGCCGCCGAACAGCGCGCGGTACTCGTCCGCCCCGAGGTAGCCGCTGCCGTCGGCATCCGCGGCACGGAACAGCTCCCGTACCGCCGGGACCAGGCCCTTCTCCAGGTACTGCGGGTCGCGGTCCACTCCGGACAGCATCGCCGAGACGAACTCGCGGCAGTCCACGCCCCCGTCGCCGTCCGCGTCCGCCGCCTCCCGGAGCTGCCGCCACCAGCTTTCGAAGGCGGCGTAGACCTCGTCCTCCCGTCCGGCGGGCAGTTCGAGCCGCCAGCACACGGCGTGCACCATGGCCTGGAGGTCGGCGGAGTCGACCCGGCCGTCGCCGGTCTGGTCCAGCACCTGCCGGAAGAACGCCTCCAGCCGGGCCGGACGGGAGTCGCCGCCCCTGCGGGCCCGGGGCACCGCCGCCCGCGCGGGCGCCCCGCTCACGGACCTGCGCCGGTAGCGCACCCGGTCGGGGGCCAGGTCCATGGCGTGGCGCAGCCCGCGGTGCAGCGCCCACGAGAGCGCGGCGCCCCCGGTGCCGCGCGAGGTGCCGAACCGCTCGTGCCAGGCCGGCGGCAGATCGCTGACGGTGAGGGAGGCCAGCGCGCGGGCGATCACCGCCCGCATCAGCGGCCACGCCGGCGCCAGCCGCCCCAGCCGGTGCGGCGCGGGGGCCCGGCGGAGCACCCCGTACAGCATGTCGCGGACCTCGGGGCCGTACTCCAGGACCTCCCGGACCGTCCGCTCGACGTACGCCGGGACCTCGGCGGCGCTCGGCGGGAGGACCTCGCCGGGGATCCCGAGGGCGGCACACACGTCGAGGAACTCCGCGTACAGCACGTCGCGTTCGGCGGGCGGGAGCGGATCCCCGGACAGTTCGCGCATGGCGGTCATGGACTCGTACAGGGTCACCATCACCCAGCCGCGGACCTCGGGGTCCTCGGCGCTGAACGGCCGCCCGGACGCGTCGGTCCCCCGGATCCGCCGGTGGGTGCGCTGAAGGCGGGCCACCTCCAGGCGCCGCTCCTCGGGGCCGGCGAAGAACAGCCGGCCGCCGCTCTCCATGGTGTGCTCGATCCGCCGCCAGGGGTGGGCGCGGTAGGTCGAGTACCGGTCCATGCCCGCCGCGACGACGGGATGGGCGATCTGCAGCACGAGCAACCGCCACGCCACGAGCCCCATGCGGCGCTCGCCGAGCGTCCGCCGCAGCAGCGTCTCGACGGGGGGTAAGGCCGTGGAGGTCACCGGAGTCATAGGAGTTTCCTTTTTTCGCAGGGGCATCAGTACCCCCTACAACGCCGCCGCCCCCGGGTCGGCCCCGCCGAGCGCCGGCCGCCACCCGGACGTGCGTCCCCCCGAACACCCGCCCGCCACGGCCCGGTGCCCGGGGCGGGCTGGGGTCAGCGGCCCGCCAGGGTCTCGGCGGCGGCTTCGTCCAGTACCCCCAGGTGGTACGGGCGGACCGTGATCGCGGGGCCGGCGTCCGGCGCCCGCTCCAGGGCCACGGCCGCCGCGTGCTCCGGCCCCACCGGGACGTCCCGGACGGTCCACCCCGGCGGCCGGGCGGGCGCCCCGACGCCGGGGTCGCCGAGGTAGTCCAGGTCCGGGCTGCGGCCCACCCCGGTGCCCAGCCCCTTGAGGTAGGCCTCCTTGCGGGCCCAGAGCCGGGCGAAGACGGCGGGCCGCAGGGCCGGCTGCGCGGCGTGGACGGCCCGCCGCTCGGCGGGATGCAGGGCCTCGCTCACCGTGGCCGCCTTGCGCGGCGACGGCAGCGCCTCCACGTCCACCCCGACCGGCCGCCCGGCCACCCCGATCAGCACCAGGCCGCCCGCGTGGGACAGGGAGAAGTGCGGCGCGCCCGGACCGGCGAGGGCCGGCCGCCCGTGGGGCCCGCCGCAGCACGGGCAAGGCCGGCGCACGAACGCCAGCTCCGCCGGGCGCACGCCCTCGTAGGCGCTGAGCACCCGGCGCAGCGCCAAGTGCGCGGCCACGTAGCGGCCCCGGTCGAGGGGGCGGACGAACGCGGTGACCCGCGCGCGTTCCCGGGAGTCCAGCGGTGACCGGTCGAGGACCACGGAGCGCAGCCCCGCGTCCGTGACGTGGAACAGCCACAGGTCCAGCGAGCCCGCGGCCGGCCGGGACGGCCGCCCCGGCCAGGGGGCGGGCGCCCAGCCCGGCGGCGGGCAGGACTCCAGGTGGGACAGCACGCAACACTCCGGTGGGTTCGGCGGCCAACTGCTGCCCCGGCACGATAACGCAGCCGGGGAACGGGAATTGATGGCCGGATATCGGCTGCGGTGTTCCGGGCCGGCCTCGCCCCGCGCCCGGTATCCCGGTGTGCATAAGGAAATTCGGCTGTGCGGAAAGGCCGAAATCCATGGGGTTCTCCGCCGGCGGGAGGGCCACGGGTGGCATGTGCCTCGGCCAAGGTCCAGTGCATTCTGGCTCAAATCGACTGGATCGCACGGGAGTTCCCACGGCACATCCCTTACGATCTTGGTCACGAAGGGACATTCCGGCGCCGTTCCGCCGGACGGCCCGGAGGCGGTTCCACGAAGGAAGAGGGAAATGCAGTGGTGTTCACCGCTGGAACGGCGCGGGGCCCGGCCCCGGACGCCCCCACCCCTGAACTCGAGATCCTGCTGCGCCACGCCGCCGAGGCCCGGGCGGGCGCCGCGCGGGCCGTCCTCGTCCGGGGCCCCGCCGGAATCGGCAGGACCCGCCTGCTGACCCTCGCGCGACAGCGGCTCACGGCCTGCGGCTACACCGTCCGCTACGCCGCCGGCCCGCCGGACGGCCCGGCCCGCACGCGTACGGTGGACGCCCTCCTCCCGCCCCCGCCCGGGGCGGCAGACCCCGCCGCCGCACCCGGCGGCCTCCACCGCGACCGGCACCTCATCCACCGCCGGGCCCTGGACCTGCTCGCCGCCGGACCCCTGGCCCTGCTCGTCGACGACGCCCAGTGGTGCGACGAAGCCTCCCTGCACGGCGCCGACTTCCTCCTGCGCCACGCCGCCGCCCGGCCCCTGCTCCTGGTCCTCGCACAGCGCACCGGCGCCCCCGGCCCCGGCACCCCCGTCCTCGCCGAGCTCCTCGCCCGGGGCCGCTGCGCCCTGCTGGAACCCGCCCCGCTCGACGAAGCCGCCATCGCGCGCCTGGCCGCCCGGGCCTGCGGCACCCCGGCCGACCACGGGTTCGTCACGCGCTGCGCCGAACTCACCGCCGGCAACCCGCTCCTCCTGGACCGGCTGCTCACCGCCGTGCGCACCCTCGGCATCCCGCCCGACGCGGACGCCGTGCACCAGCTGGGCACCGTCCACCAGAGCGTGCTGACCTCACGGGTCCCCGAACTGCTGGCCGCCGGCCCGCGCCGCGCCCGGCAGGTGGCCACCGCCCTCGCGGTCCTCGGCCGGGCCGCCCCCGACCTGCTCGCCGCCCTCTGCGGACTGGACGCGGGGGCCGTGGACCGCACCCTGACGGCGCTGCGCCGGATCGAGGCCGTGGCGCCGGGTTCCCCGCCGTACATGCGCGAGGGAGTCCGCGGCGCGGTCCTCGCCACCCTGCCCGCCCCCGAACTGCGGGACCTGCGGATCCGCGCCGCCCGGGTCCTCAGCGACGCCGGACGGCCGGCCCCGGAGGTCGCCGAACAGCTCGCCCCGCTGGACCGGATCGACGAGCCGTGGATGTTCGCCGTCCTGCGCGACGCCGCCGCCGAGGCCCCCACCCGGGCCACCGTCCGGGCCGCCGGCCGCTGGCTGCGCGACACGGCCGGCCGCGGTCTCGGCGACACCGAACGCCGCGACCTGCACGTGGAACTGGCCCGCGCCGCCGGCCGGACCGTCGTCTCCCCGGCACACGCCCTCTGGCACCTGCGCCAGGCCCTCGCCCTGACCCCCGACCCGTACGGGCAGGCCCCCGTGGCCGTGCAGTACGCCATGCTGGCCCTCGGCACCCGCCGGGCCCCCGAGGGCCTGCGGTTACTGGAGCGGGTCCTGGACGGTCTCACCGGCCCCGCCGCCTCCGGACCGGCCGGCCGGGACCTGCGCACGACCGTCGTATCCGCCCTGCTGGCCGCCGCCGTCAACGACCGGACGGCGCTGCCCGCCGCCCGCGCCCGGGCCGCCGCCCTGCCCGTACCCGCCGGGCACGGCCCGGCGGACCGGCGCCTCCTCGCGGCCCTCAGCGCCTTCGCCGCCCTGGACGGCGGATCCGCGGCCCGGGCCGCGGACCTCGCCCGCCGGGCCCTGCGCGCCGACGAACCCGGCACCGCCGGCTGGGGGGTGTTCTGCTCCTCCGCCGTCCTCGCGCTCGCCGACGACGTGGACGGGGCCCTCGCCGCCCTGGACCGGGTCCTGGCACCGGACCGGGAACACCCCCCGCTGTGGCCCCGGCACGCCGCGCTGGCCGGCCGCTCCCTCCTCCTGCACGGCATCGGCGACGTCCCCGGCGCCGCGCGCGACGCCTGGGCCGCCACCGAGGTCGCCGACCCGGCCGGGGCCCCGCCCCTGGCCCACCTCGCGCTCAGCCGCGTGCTGCTCGCCCAGGGGGAGGCCGCCCGGGCCGGCGCCGTGCTCGACGGACTCGCCCGCACCGCGGGCCACTTGGACCGCAGCGTCTGGGAACGCCACCTCCACCTGTACACCTCGGGGGAGGTCCGCCGGGCGCTGGGTGACCGCGAAGGGGCGCTCGACCTCTGGCGGCGGTGCGGCCGCAGCCAGGAGGAGGCGGGCGTCACCAACCCCGTCCTCGCCCCCTGGTGGCTGCCGACCGCCACCACCCTGGCCCGGCTGGGCCGGGGAGCCGAGGCCGCCGGGCTGGTGGAGGCCGCCCTGGAACGGACCCGGGCCTGGGGCACCCCGCGCGCCCTGGGGATGGGTCTGGTCGCGGCCGCCTCGGTCGTCGTGGGCCGGGCCCGTACGGAGCTGCTGGCCGAGGCCGTGGAGACCCTGGCCGGCTCCCCGGCCCGGCTGGAACTGGCCCGGGCCGAGTACCGGCTGGGCCGGGAGCTGCTGGCGCTCGGCGACGCCCGGGCCGCGCGCGGCCACCTGCGCCAGGCCATCGAACTGGCCACCCGCTGCGGCTCCCACGCGCTGACCGCCACCGCCCGCCGGGCGCTGGTGACCGCCGGCGGACGGATGCCGCAGCTGGCCGTCGCCCCCGTGGACTCCCTGACGCCCAGCGAGCGGCGGATCGCCACCCTGGCCCAGCGCGGGCACAGCAACAAGAAGATCGCGGAAGCGCTGTTCATCACCCCGCGCACGGTGGAGATGCACCTGACGAACGTCTACCGCAAGCTCGACGTCCGGGGCCGCGCCGACCTGCCGCGCGGCCTCGGCTCCCGCCCCCGGCCCGCCGCCCGTCCGCCCGCGCGGCACACGGCGGACGGCGTATCGGCCTAGGCCCGCCGTCACGTTGCCGCCATCACACCGCCGCCGTCACGCCGCCGTCGTCGCGGGGGCGGCGGGAGCCGGACGGCGGGACCCGGACGGCAGGCCACGGCGGGCGGCCCGGGCGGGTCCCGGCCGGCCCTCGGCGCACCGTGCCCGCCGGGCGGGGGAGTCCCATCGACACGACACCCAGGAGGACGGACAGCCATGCCACGCACGACAGCCGCCCCGCCGGCCCCGCACCCCGCCCCCGGAGCCCGGCCGGCGCCCCCCGGGCGGGAGGCCGAGGACCGGCTGCTGCGCGGCCTGCTGGCCGACCTGCGACGGGGCCGGCCCGCGGTCGTCGAGGTCCACGGACCGCCCGGCATCGGCCGCACCACCCTGCTGGAGCACGCCGCCGCCCTCGCCGGGGAAGCCGGCGTACGGGTCGCGGCGGCCGCGGCCTCGCCCGAGGAGGCCGCCCTGCCCCACGGCCTCGCCGCCCAGCTCCACGGCCAGCTGGGCCCCGGCCCCCACCCCGCCGCCCGGCCCCTCCCGCACGGCCCCGGCGACCCGTGGCCCCGCCGCCCCGAGGAGCTGTGCGCCGCCTTCCAGGCCGCCGCCCGCAGCCGCCCGACGCTGCTCGTCGTCGACGACACCCAGTGGGCCGACACCCCGTCACTGCGCGGGCTGCAGGCGCTGGCCCGGCGGCTGGCCGGGGTGCCGCTGATGCTGCTCACCTCCCGCAACAGCGCCGCCCGGCCGGACCCGTCCGACCGGATCGAGCCCTGCCCGCTGGCCGACGGGCGTGCGGTGGCCCGGCACGTGCTGGAGCTGCCCCCGCTGCCCGCCGAAGCCGTCCGCCGGGTCCTCGCCGCCGCCTGGCCCGGCTCCGTTGACGCGGCCTTCGAGGAGGAGGCCGCCCGCTGCCTCGACGGCAACCCCGCCCTGCTCAGGTCGGTCGTCGCCCGCTTCGTCCGGCACGACTGGACCCCGCGGACCGCCCACCTCGCCCATCTCGCCGAGAGCGCGGCGGAAGCCGTCCGGGAACGCACCGTGCGCACCCTTCCCCTGCTGCCCGACGAACTCCTCGGCGTCCTGCGCGCCCTCGCGGTCGCCGGGCCCGACTGCACCCCCGGCCTCATCGACGCGCTGGCCGCCGGGCCCCGTACCCCGGGCACCGCCCGGGCCCTGGCCCTGCTGTCCGGCACCGGCCTGCTCGCCGACGGCCCCCGGCCCGCCCTGCGCGCCGAGGCCGCCGCCCGGGCCGTCCTGGCCGACCTCGGCACCGCGCAGCGGGAGGAACTGCACGCCCGGGCGGCCGCCTGGGCCCACCGGGCGGCCCTGCCCGACCGCGCGGTGGCCCGGATGCTGCTCGGAGCCGGCCGGATCGGCGCACCCTGGGCGGTCGCGGCCCTGCGCCGCCGCGCCGCCGAACACCGCGCGGCCGGACGCCACCACCAAGCCGCCCGGCTGCTGGAACGGGCCCTGCGCGAACCGGTGCCGGAAGCCCTGAGGGTGCGGCTGCTGACGGAGCTCGGCGCCGCCGTGCTCCCCACCGAGCCCGAGGTCGCGAGCCGGCACCTCTACCGCGCCCTGGACCCCCCGGCCGGCGCGGCCGCAGCCGCGCCCGCCGACCCCGGCACGGTACGGGCCCGGCTGCGCGCGGCGGAACTCCTCGTGGCCCGGGGCGACGTCCTCACCCCCGCCGCCCGCATCGCGCGGGCCGCCGCCGAGGCGGAGCCGGGCACCGCCGAGCACTCCGGGCTGCGGGCCCTGCACTGGATGGCCGAACACGGCCGCCCCGACCCGGAGGACGGCGGCGGCCCGCCACCCCCCGGCTCCCGGCCCGCCCGGCCGGAGCAGGCCGCCGAGGCCGCCGTGGCCGCCTGGCGGACCGCTCAGCGGGGTCTGGACATCAGCCGCGCGCGGGAGCTCGCCCGGGCCGCCCTGGCCCCGGAGGCCCGTGCACACGTCCCGCCGGCCGTCCGCGCGGCCGCCGCGCACGCGCTCGTACTGAGCGGGGACACCGAGGAGGCCCGGGGCGCCCTCGACGGGATCCTGGTGTGCGCCGGCCGGCGCGACGCCCGGCCGGTGGCCGGCCTGGCCCTGCTCCTGACCTGCCTCGCCGAACTGTGGGCCGGGCGGGACGCCGCCGCGTCTGCGGCCCTGGACCGGTGCGAGGAGGTCATGCCGCACCGCTGCTGGCACCCCCTGATGGCACCCGGCCCCCTCGCCCTGCGGGCCCTGCTGGACCTGCGCCGGGGGGACGCGGACGCCGCCGCGCGGATCCTGGAGACCCGGCTGCCGCCCGCCGCCGAGAGCGGAATGGCCTGGGCCCACCTCCTCTACGCGCGCGGGCGGGTCCGGCTCGCGGCCGGCGAGCGCGAAGCGGCCCTCGCCGACCTGCTGGAGTGCGGGCGCCGGCTGCTGGCCCGGCAGGCGGCCAACCCCGCCCTGCTGCCCTGGCGTTCGGCCGCCGCGCGGACCCGCGACCCCGAGGACCCCCTGGCCGTGCGGCTGCTGGCCGAGGAACGCCGCCTGGCCCTGCGGTGGGGCTCGCCCGTGGCCCTGGCCACGGCCCTGGCCCCGGGCCCCGGCGGGGCCGCCCTCCCGGGAACGGCGGCGCGGCCCCGGGAGCGCGCCGCCGGCTGGCGCTACCGGCAGGCGCTGGTGGCCCTCGGCACGGCCCCCTTCTCGGGCCACCTCACCGTCGACTCCCTGCTGGACGACGACCGGGCCGCGCCCGGCCCCGTACCGCACGGCGACGCCCGGCACCCGCAGCCGGACGCGGGCCCGTACCCCGGACCGGGCCCGTACCCCGGACCGGGCGCACAACCGCCGTCGCACGCGGGGCGCGAGGTACGGGGAGACCGGCCGCGGCACGGCCCGCCACCCGGCGGCCCGCAGGGAACCCGGAACGGCGCGGCGCGGACGGGACGGGCGGCCGCGGCGGTCGCGCCGCTGACCGAAGCCGAGCACCGGGTCGCGGCGCTGGCCGCCGGGGGCCTGCCCAACCGGGCCATCGCCGGGGAACTCGCCGTCACCGCCCGCACCGTGGAACAGCACCTGACCAAGGCCTACCGGAAGCTCGGCATCCGAGGGCGTCCCCAGCTGGCCGCGGCACTCGAACGAACAGCGACGGAGGAACCGACATGAATCCCCTGCTCCACCGGTGGCAGGAACTCGACCTGATCGCGGCGGCGCTGGACGCCACGGGCGGCACGGCGGGCGGCGGGTCGCTGACCCTGGTGACCGGGGGCATCGGGATGGGCAAGACCGCCCTGCTCAGGGCCCTGCCGGAGCTCGCCGAACGCCGTGGTGTCCGCGTCCTCACCGCCAGCGGGGTCCCGTACGAACAGGCCTTCGGCTTCGGCGTGCTCAGCCAGTTACTGACCCCGCTGCTCCCCGGCGCGGGGGGCCCCGTCACCCCGCCCGAGGAGTCGGCCGACCCGTGCGCCGGTGCCGGGCAGGACGCCGAGCTGCTCGCCCTCGTCGCCGAACACGCCGGCCGCAAACCGCTGCTCCTGCTGGTCGACGACCTCCAGTGGGCCGACGCCGCCTCGCTGAACTGGCTCGTCCGGCTCGCCGGAAGGCTGCCCCGGCTGCGCGTCACCGTGGTCGCCGCCCTGCGCGAGGGCGACCCCGGCGAGGACGAACCCCGCCTGCACCACCTCACCGGGCGCGCCGCGACCGTCCTGCGGCTGCGCCCGCTGTCCCCCGGGGCCACCGCCGACCTCGCCGCCGCCCGCCTCGGCCGGCCCGTGGACCCCGCCTGCGCCCGCGCCTGCCACGAGGCGACCGGCGGACACCCCCTGTTCCTCACGGCCACCCTCGACGCCCTGACCGCCGCCGCGCCGGCCCGCGAGGGGCGGCTGCCGGACGCGCGGACCCTCCGGGGGATCCGCCCCGAGGGCCTGCGCGAACGCCTCGCGGCCGTCCTGCGCGCCCAGCGGCCGCCGGTGTGGAGCTTCGCGGCGGCCCTCGCCGTCCTCGGCGAGGACACCGGGGTCGGGGAGGACACCGGGGACGCCGAGCGGGCCGGAGCGCCCGGCGCCCCGGAGGGCACCGCCGGGAGCGCCGGCTGGGAGGAGGACGCCGGAGACGCCGGGTACGCCGCGGACTCCGGGGGCGCCGGCCCGGCCCGGGAGACCGGGGGAGGCGCCGGGGACGGCGAAGGCGCCCGGGCCGGCGGTGAGGATCCCGCCGCACGGCTCGCCGGGCTCGACGACACCGGACGGGCCGAGGCGGTGCGGGCGCTGCGCCGTCTCGGGCTGCTGGCGGAGGAGCCCGTACCGCGGTTCGTCCATCCGGTCGTGGCCGACGCCGTGGAGGAGGCGATGACCCCCGCCGAAGCCGAGGCCGTGCGCCTGCGCGCCGCCCTGCTGCTGCACCAGGGCGGCCACTGCGCCGAGCGGGCCGCCGCCCAGCTGCTCGCGGTCTCCGCCTGTGAGGAGCCCTGGGCGCAGGAGGTCCTGCGGGCCGCCGCGGCCGCCGCCCAGCGCCGCACCGACCCGGAGGCCGCCGCCCGCTACCTGCGGCGCGCCCTGCTCCTCAGCCCGCCCGAGGGGCCCGCCCGCGCCGATCTCCTCGTCGAACTCGCCGTCGTCGAACGCGACTTCGCCCCCAGGGCGGCGCTGCGCCATTTCACCCAGGCCCTGCTCCTCCTCCCGGACCCGGCCCGGCGGGCCCGGGTGGCGGGCCGGATCCCGCCCTTCCTCCTCGACGACTGTCCGCCCGCCACCCTCGACACCGTCGCCAGGACGGCCGCCGAGCTGGGGGACGCGGCGGGCCTCACCGGCACCGACCGGCGCAGCGCCCTGCGGCTGGAGGCCCGCCTGCGGCACGCCGCCGTGGCCGGACCGGACGAACTGGCCTCCTCCGGCGACCGGTTGCGCGCCCTGGGCCCCATCCCGAGCCTGGACAGCGCGGCGGACCGCGAACGGGTCACCGTCCTGCTGCACGGCGCCGTCCTGGCCCAGCGGGTCACCGCCGCCGAGGCCGTCCCCCTCGCCGAACGGCTGCTCCAGCACGAGCCGGCCACCCCGGACCACGTCCACACCGCCCTGCCCCTGCTGACCGACGTCCTGGTCGCCGCCGACTCGCTCGGGACCATCGGCCCCTGGCTGCACACCGCCTACGACCGGGCCCGCCGCGACCACGCCACCGTCCCGCGCGCCCTGATCGCCTGCGAGCTCGCCCACCTCGCCCTGGCCCGCGGGGACCTGGCGGGCGCCCGCGCCCGCGCCGCGGAGGCGCTCGGCCTGGGCGCCGCCGACTGGGCCACCCTGCGTTCCCTGGCCGTCGTCGTCCTCGCCGCCCTGGAAGCCCGGGACACCGCCCTGTGCGAGCGGCTGGTGTCCGCCTCCCCGCCGGACGCCGCCCACGGCCACCTGCCCTCCCTGCGGCTGCTGATCCGCGGTTCCGCCGCCGCGCTGCGGCACGACCTGCCGACCGCCCTGGGCTGCTACCTCGACTGGGGCCGTACGGCCGAACGCGCCCACTGGCACAACCCGGCCGTCGCACCCTGGCGCTCCTGGGTCTCCGCCCTCCACTACCGCACGGGCCGCCCCGGCCAGGCCCACGACCTGATGGACGAGGAGTACGCGCGCGCCCTGAGCTGGGGCAGCCCGGTGGCCGTCGGCCGCGCCCTGCGCGGCCGGGGCGCGATCACCCGGGGAGAGCCGGGGATCGCCCTGCTGCGCGAGTCCGCGGCCACCCTGGACCGGAGCGCACACGTCCTCGAACAGGCCCGCACCTCACTGCTCCTGGGCCGCCGGCTGCTGGCGGCCGGACGCGCGGCCGAGGCCGAGCACCGGCTGACCCGGGCCCGGGAGCAGGGGCTCACCTGCGGGGCGCCCTGGATCGCCGACCGGGCGGGCAGGGCGCTCTACACCATCGCGGGCTCCCGGGGCGCGGACGCGGTCGCCGCGCTGACCCGCACCGAGCGCCGCGTCGCCGCGCTGGCCGCCGCCGGCACCTCCAACCGGGCCATCGCCGAACGCCTGGAGGTCAGCGCCCGGGCGGTCGAGAAGCACCTCACCCAGGCCTACCGCAAGCTGCGCATCGACGGCCGCGCCGAACTCGCCCCCATGGAGCGGCTGCTGTCCGAGGAGTGCCCCGAGGCCCGTACCCGGCCGGGGGAGGGGCGGGTACCCGGGGGACCCGTACCGAACCGAACCGAAGCCCCCCGGTACCGCGCGTAACCGTACCCCCCGGCCCGCGCCCACAGGGTTAGTGTGCGGGGGATTGATTTCGTTGACACTTTTCACCGGATCTCCCTACCTTCGTATTGGCGCTGATCGAACTGCGCGGACGGCGGAGTTCGCATTGCAGGAGCCGTGTTAAGGACGCGTTGACGCCGTGTTGAGGCCGCGTTTCCGAGGGAATCAGCCGCAATACCGCCAGCCATGGAAGGGTATTTATGAGCCAGGGTTTACCCGTGACCTTTTCCACTGTCCGGGACGGATACTTCAGCCCGCCCCCGGAGACCCGGTCGCTGCGCCGGACCGAACCGCTGACCCGCATGGAATTCGCCGACGGCCATCTCGGATGGCTCGTCACGGGCTATTCCGCCGCCCGGGCCGTCCTCGCCGACGCCCGCTTCAGCGCCCGCGGTGAGCTCAAGCACCCGCCGGTCCCGCGTGCCGCGACCCTGGACGAGGCCCCGGCGGCGCCCCCCGGCATGTTCATCCAGCACGACGACCCCGAGCACCAGCGCTACCGCAAGCTGCTGGTCGGGCAGTTCACCGTGCGCCGCATGCGCCTGCTCACGGAGTGGATCGAGAAGATCACCGCGGAGCGGCTCGACGAGATGGAGCGCCTCGGCTCCCCCGCCGACCTCTTCGAACACTTCGCGCTGCCCATCCCCTCCCTCGTCATCTGCGAACTGCTCGGCGTCCCCTACGCGGACCGCGCCACCTTCCAGCACCACACGCACGTGTGGAGCAGCTTCGGCGAGTCCACCGAGGACGTCACCGCCGCGTTCATGGAACTCGGGGCCTACCTGGGCGGCCTGGTGCGCCTCAAGCGCACCGAACCCACCGACGACATCCTCAGCGGCCTGATCACCGCGGACCCGGACCTCACCGACGAGGAACTCACCTCGATCGCCTTCCTGCTGCTGGTCGCCGGCCACGAGACCACGGCCAACCAGCTCGCCCTCGGCACCTTCGCCCTGCTGGAACACCCCGAACAGCTGGCCGCGCTGCGCGCCGACCCCTCGCTGATCGAGGGCGCCGTCGAGGAGAGCCTGCGCTACCTGAGCATCGTCCACCACGGCCCCACCCGGGCCGCCCTGGAGGACGTGGAGATCGAGGGCACCCTCATCAAGGAGGGCGAGGTCGTGATGGTCTCCCTCGCCGCCGCCAACCGCGACCCCGAACGCTTCCCCGATCCCGAGGCCTTCGACGTCACCCGGCGCGCCGCCGGCCACCTCGGCTTCGGCCACGGCATCCACCAGTGCCTCGGCCAGCAGCTGGCCCGCATCGAACTCCGCGTCGGCTTCACCGCCTTGCTGGAACGCTTCCCGGAACTGCGCCTGGCCTGCCCGCCCGAGGAGATCCGGCTCCGCCACGACATGCAGGTCTACGGCGTGTACGCGCTCCCCGTCGCCTGGTGACGGACGGCCCGCTGCGGGTCGGGGTCGACCGGCGGCTGTGTTGCGGCGCCGGGATGTGCGCCCTGCTGGCCCCCGAGGTCTTCGACCAGTGCGAGGAGGGCTTCGTGCTCCTGCTCGACCCCGGCCCGCCCGCCGCCGCGTACGCCTCCGTGCGCGAGGCCGCCGACCAGTGCCCCTGCTCGGCGATCACCCTGCACACCGGCGACTGACGCCTCCCCGGCCGCCGCCCGCGCCCGCCGCGCGGGGCGGACCCACGCCACCGCTCGTCCCTTTTCTCCCGAAAGTCAGGTACCTACCGTGGAACAGCACCTGTCACGCCGCCGCTTGCTCGGAATGACGGCCCTCGGCGCGGCGGCGCTCGCGGGCAGCACCACCATCGGCGCCCCCCGGGCCCTGGCCGCCGACCGCGCCGACGGCGTCGCCTTCGTCCCCGCCGTCGTCATCGGCACCGGCTACGGCGCCGCCGTCTCCGCCCTGCGGCTGGGCGAGGCCGGAGTCCGCACGGTCATGCTGGAGATGGGCCAGCTGTGGAACCAGCCGGGCCCCGACGGCAACGTCTTCTCCGGCATGCTCAAGCCCGACAAGCGCTCCAGCTGGTTCAAGAACCGCACCGAGGCCCCCCTCGGCAGCTTCCTGTGGCTGGACCTCGCCAACCGCGACATCGACCCGTACGCCGGCGTCCTGGACCGGGTCAACTTCGACCAGATGTCCGTGTACGTCGGCCGCGGCGTCGGCGGCGGCTCCCTCGTCAACGGCGGTATGGCGGTGGCCCCGAAGCGCTCCTACTTCGAGGAGGTGCTGCCGCGCGTCGACTCCGCCGAGATGTACTCCCGCTACTTCCCGCGCGCCAACTCCATGCTCCGCGTCAACCACATCGACGACGGCTGGTTCGAGAGCACCGAGTGGTACAAGTTCGCCCGGGTCTCGCGCGACCAGGCCCAGAAGGCCGGGCTGGGCACCGTACACGTCCCCAACGTCTACGACTTCGACCACATGCGGCGCGAGGCGGCCGGCGAGGCCCCCAAGTCCGCGCTGGCCGGCGAGGTCATCTACGGCAACAACCACGGCAAGCAGAGCCTGGACAAGACCTACCTCGCCGCCGCCCTGGGCACCGGCAAGGTCACCATCGAGACCCTGCACCAGGCCAGGACCATCCGGCAGCAGAAGGACGGCACCTACCTGCTGACCGTCGAACAGCGCGACGCCGACGGCCGGCTGCTCGCCACCAAGGAGATCTCCTGCCGCCACCTGTTCCTCGGCGCCGGCAGCCTCGGCTCCACCGAACTGCTGCTGCGCGCCCGTGAGACCGGCACGCTGCCGGACCTCAGCTCCGAGATCGGCGCCGGCTGGGGCCCGAACGGCAACATCATGACCGCCCGCGCCAACCACGTGTGGAACCCCACCGGCGCCAACCAGTCCTCCATCCCCGCCCTGGGCATCGACGACTGGGACAACCCGCAGAACCCCGTCTTCGCCGAGATCGCCCCCATGCCGGCGGGCCTGGAGACCTGGGTCAGCCTCTACCTGGCGATCACCAAGAACCCCGAACGCGGGACCTTCGCCTACGACGCGGCCACCGACCGGGCCGCCCTGCGCTGGACCCGCGACCAGAACACCCCCGCCGTCAGCGCCGCGAAGTCGCTGTTCGACCGCATCAACAAGGCGAACACGACGATGTACCGCTACGACCTCTTCGGCAAGCAGCTGAAGGCCTTCTCCGACGACTTCACCTACCACCCGCTGGGCGGCTGCGTCCTCGGCCGGGCCACCGACGACTACGGCCGGGTGAAGGGCTACAAGAACCTCTACGTGACCGACGGTTCGCTCATCCCCGGCTCCATCGGCGTGAACCCGTTCGTCACCATCACCGCCCTGGCCGAACGGAACATCGAGCGCGTCATCCGCCAGGACGTCACCGCCGCGTAGCCGGTGGCGGACGCCGGCCCGCCGGGCCCTCCGGGGCCCGCCGGTCCGGCACGCAGGGGGACCAGCACGGGGGCTCTCCCCGGCATGCCCGCACGCCCCGAGGCGCTGCGGAACCAGCAATCAGCAGTAGTTCAACGGGTCGATGGAGCACACATGATGCGCGAGTCTGTCGCTATGCCGGAGGAGTCCGGGAACGGCGCACACGAGGTGATCGTGGCGATCGGGTCGGCACACCGCCCGCCGGGGGCCACCGGCACGGACGCGGCGTACGACGCGGAATTCCTCGCGGAGGCCACCGCCGACCCGTCGGACCCCGCCCGGACCGACGCCCTGCCGCACGGGCCTGCCGCGGCGGAGACCTGGTGGGAGGCGCTGGAGGACGCCGGGGTCGTCCCGGCGGCGGCCCGGGGAGCGCGCGCCGGCGTCTTCCTCGCCGCCCCCGGGGAGGACACCGGGCTCCCCGCCCGGGAGGAGGCCGCCGCCGCGGTCGGCGCGGTCCTGCGCTTCGCCCCCGGAGCGGCCCCCCTGCTGAGCCTGCTCCCCACCGCCCCCGACGCGCTGCGCGCGGCCCGCGAGGGCCTCGTCCGGGGAGAACACGGCCTCGCGCTGGCCGCCGGCCCCGACGTACTCCTGCCGGACGCGGCGCCCGGCGGCTACGGCGCCGTCCTGCTGAAGCCCCTCGCCGGGGCCCGCGCCGACGGCGACCGGATCCTCGCCGTACTCGACGCCGACGGCCGGCTCACCGCCACCACCGACCTCGGCTGGGACGTCGCCCCCACCGGCGCCGCCGTCCGCGCAGCCGACGTCGCCCCTGGCCTGGAGTCCGCCCCTGGCCTGGAGTCCGGCCCCGGCCTGGAGTCCGGCCCCGGCCCGGAGTCCGGCCCCGGCGCCGAGACCGTCCCCGGTGCCGAGGAGCCGCTGCCCTGGATCCTCTCCGCCGCCGGGCCCGAGGCCCTGCGGGAGCGGGCGCGGGAGCTGCGGGAGTACCTCGGCGCGCGCCCCGGCCTCGACCCCGCCGCCGTCGGGCGGGCCCTCGCCACCACCCGGCACCCCTTCCCGCACCGCGCCGTCCTCCTCGCCGACGGCCGCGACCGGCTCCTCGACGCACTGGCCGCCCTCGCCGACGGCGGGTTCACCCCCGACGTGGTGCGGGGGACCGCCACCGCCCGTCCGGCCGCCTTCGTCCTGTCCGGCATCGGCGGACAGTGGCCCCAGATGGCCGCGGAACTCCTCGGCTCCTCGACCGAGTTCCACGCCGCCGCCCTCCGCTGCGAGCAGGCCCTCGCCCCCTTCACCGGCTGGCTCCTCACCGACGTGCTGCGCGGCGCCCCCGGTGCCCCCGGCCTGGACACCCCCGACGTCAGCGTCCCCGCCACCTTCGGCGTCCAGATCGCCCTCGCCGAGACCTGGCTGGCCCACGGCGTCCGCCCCCGGGCCTACGCCGGCCACAGCATCGGCGAGGTCGCCGCCGCCCACCTGGCCGGTGTCCTCACCCTGGAGGACGCCGCCCGCACCATCCACGCCTGGGGCGACGCCCTGGCCGAACTCGCCGGACACGGCGGTGACATGCTCGCCGTGAGCCTGCCCGGCCACCTCCTCCAGGAGCGGCTCGCGCCCTGGGCCGGCCGGCTGGCCGTCGCCGCCCACAACGGCCCCGCTTCCCAGGTGGTCTCCGGCGACGCCGACGCCGTCCGCGCACTGCGCTCCGTACTGGAGGGCGAGGGCGTCCGCTGCGGCGGCGTACGCCTCGGCGCCGCCGCGCACTCGGCGCACGTCGACGCCGTCCACGACCGGATGCTCTCCGCCCTCACGGGCCTCGCCCCCCGCGCCGGCCACACCCCGCTCTACTCCTCCGCCACCGGCGGCCTCGTCGACGGCCGCACCCTGGACGCCGCCTTCTGGTTCGAGGCCCTGCGCCGCCCCGTCCGCTTCGAGCAGACCACCCACGCGCTGCTGGCCGACGGCCACGAAGCCCTCGTGGAGATCAACCCGCACCCCTCGCTGACCGCCGCCATGCAGGAGACCGCCGCGGCCGCCGGCCGCCACGCCGTCACCATCGCCACCCTGCGCCGGGGTCAGGGCGGCCTGCGCCGCCTGCGCACCGCCCTGGCCGAGGCCTGCGTACAGGGCGTCGACGTCGACTGGGCCACCGCCTTCCCCGCCGGCCCGGCGGAGCGCGTCCAGCTGCCGGCCTACCCCTTCCGGCGGGCCGCCGCCGCCCACGGCGCACCGGCCCCGGCCGCCCGGCTGGCCCTGCTGCCCGAGGCCGAGCGCGAACGCACCGCCGCCGCCCTCGTCCGCTCCCTCACCGCCGCCCTGCTCGGGCTCCCCGGCCCGGACGCCGTCGCCCCCGACCGGGCCTTCCGCGACCTCGGCCTGGACTCCGTCACCGCCGTCGAACTCCGGGGCCGCCTCGGCGAGGCCACCGGGCTGGACCTGCCGCCCACCGTCGTCTTCGACCACCCCACCCCGGCCTCCCTGACGGGCCGGATCCTCGCCGAAGCCCTCGGCACCCACGAGGACCCGCAGGACGCGGACACCACCACCGCCGCCTGGGACGAACCCGTCGCCATCGTCGCCATGAGCTGCCGCCTGCCCAGCGGCACCGACACCCCCGAGGCCCTGTGGCGGCTGCTCACCGAGGGCGGCGACGCCGTGTCCGCCCTCCCCGCCGACCGCGGCTGGGACGTCGAGGGCCTCTACGACGCCGAGCCCGGCCGCCCCGGCCGCTACTACCAGCGCGAAGCCGGCATGCTCCGCGAAGCCGCCGCCTTCGACCCGGAGTTCTTCGGGATCTCCCCGCGCGAGGCCCTCGCCATGGACCCCCAGCAGCGGCTCCTCCTGGAGACCGGCTGGGAGGTCCTCGAACGCGCCGGCATCGACCCCGCCACCCTGCGCGGCACCCGCACCGGCACCTTCGTCGGCGCCATGAACCAGGACTACGGCCCCCGCCTCCACGAGGCACCCGAGGACATCAGCGGCTACCTGCTGACCGGCAACAGCGTCAGCGTCGCCTCCGGCCGCCTCGCCTACACCTTCGGCTTCGAGGGCCCCGCCGTCACCGTCGACACCGCCTGCTCCTCCTCCCTCGTCGCCCTGCACCTGGCCGCCCAGTCCCTGCGCACCGGCGAATGCTCCCTGGCCCTGGCCGGCGGCGTCACCGTCCTGCCGACGGCCGGCTCCTTCGTCGAGTTCAGCAAGCAGCGCGCCCTGGCCCCCGACGGCCGCTCCAAGGCCTTCTCCGCCGACGCCGACGGCTTCGGCCTCGCCGAGGGCACCGGCATGGTCCTCCTGGAGCGGCTCTCGGACGCCCGCCGCAACGGACACCGCGTGCTGGCCGTCCTCCGGGGCTCCGCGATCAACCAGGACGGCGCCTCGAACGGACTCACCGCGCCCAGCGGCCCCGCCCAGCAGCGGGTCATCCGGCAGGCCCTGGCCAACGCCGGGCTGACGGCCGCCGACGTGGACGCCGTCGAGGCCCACGGCACCGGCACCCGGCTCGGCGACCCCATCGAGGCCCAGGCCCTGCTGGCCACCTACGGGCGCGAGCGGCCCGAGGACCGTCCGCTGTGGCTGGGCTCCCTCAAGTCCAACATCGGCCACACCCAGGCCGCCGCGGGCATCGCCGGCGTCCTGAAGTCCGTTCTGGCCCTCCAGCACGGAGTCCTGCCCAAGACCCTGCACGCCGACGTCCCCTCCCCGCACGTGGACTGGTCCGCCGGACGGGTCCGGCTGCTGACCGACGCCGTGGACTGGCCCGCGACCGGCCGGCCCCGCCGCTTCGGCGTGTCCTCCTTCGGGATCAGCGGCACCAACGCCCACGCCATCCTCGAAGAGGCCCCCGCCGAGCCCGGGCCCGAGGCCCCCGCCGAGCCCGAGGCGGCCGACGCGGCCGACGCTGCCCCGGCCGCCGGCACCCCGGCCGAAGCCGTCGCGGCCGAAGCCCCCGCCGTGCCCTGGATCCTGTCCGCCCGCAGCCCCGAGGCGCTGGCCGCCCGCGCCGAAGCCCTCCTCGCCCACACGGCGGCGCACCCCGGCGTCCGCCCCGCCGACACCGGCCACGCCCTCGCCACCACCCGTACGGCCTTCGAACACCGCGCCGTCGTCACCGGTGCCACCGGGGCCGAACTCACCGAGGGCCTGCGCGCCCTCGCCGCCGGCGGCTCCACCCCCCGTACCGCCCAGGGCACCGCCGCCGACGGCCGCCGCGTCGCCTTCGTCTTCCCCGGCCAGGGCTCCCAGTGGGCCGGCATGGCCGTCGGACTCCTCGACACCTCCGCCGTCTTCCGCGACCGGATCGCCGCCTGCGGCCGGGCCCTCGCCCCGTACGTGGACTGGTCCCTGGAGGACGTCCTGCGCGGCGCCCCCGGTGCCCCCGCCCTCGACAGCGCCGACGACGTGGTCCAGCCCGCGCTGTGGGCCGTCATGGTCTCCCTCGCCGAACTCTGGCGCTCCTTCGGCGTCGAGCCCTCCGCCGTCATCGGCCACTCCCAGGGCGAGATCGCCGCCGCCGCCGTCTCCGGCGCCCTCGGCCTCGACGACGCCGCCCGGGTCGTCGCCCTCCGCAGCCGCCTCCTCGCCCGCCTCGCGGGACTCGGCGGCATGGTCTCCGTACCCGAACCCCTCGCCGACGTCACCGGGCGCCTGGAACGGTGGGGCGACCGGCTCGGCATCGCCGCGATCAACGGCCCCCGCTCCACCGTCGTCTCCGGCGACGCGGACGCCCTCGGCGAACTCCTCGCCGCCTGCACCGCCGACGGGATCCGCGCCAAGCGGGTCCCCGTCGACTACGCCTCCCACTCCGCCCACGTGGAACTCATCGAGGCCGAACTCGCCGCAGCCCTCGACGGCATCACCCCGCGCACCCCGCGCGTCCCGTTCTACTCCACCGTCACCGGCGAACCCGTCGACTCCGCCGCCCTCGACGCCGCCTACTGGTACACCAACCTCCGCACCACCGTCCGCTTCGAGCCGGCCGCCCGCCGCCTGATCGCCGACGGCCACCAGGTCCTCGTCGAATGCAGCCCCCACCCGGTGCTCGCGATCGGCCTCCAGGAGACCGCCGAGGACGCCTCCGCCACCGTGGACGTCATCCCGTCGCTGCGCCGCGGCGACGGGGGCACCGCCCGCTTCCTGACCTCCCTCGGCGAGGCCTGGACCCGGGGCGTCCCCGCCGACTGGGCCGCCGCCTTCCCGGGAGCGCGCCCGCACCCCGCCGACCTGCCCACCTACCCCTTCCAGCGGCGCCGCTTCTGGCTCGAACCCGCCGCGCCCGCCACCCGCGCGACCGGAGCCGGCCACAGCGAGGAGGAGGCCCGCTTCTGGGCCGCCGTCGAGAACACTGACGTACGGGCCCTCACCAGCTCCCTGGACCTGGCCCCCGACGCCTCCCTCGACAGCATGGTCACCCGGCTCGCCGACTGGCGCCGCCGCTCCACCCGGACCGCGCGGATCGACGACTGGCGCTACCGCGTCACCTGGACCCCCACCGAAACCCGGCACCGGCGCGGCACCCGCGCCGCGCTCACCGGCACCTGGCTGCTCGCCACCACCGCCGCACACGCCGGATCCGCCACCGCCACCGCCGTCCACGAGGCCCTCACCGCCTGCGGCGCCCGCGTCGAACGCGTCACCCTCGACCCGGCCGCCCACCCCGGCCGCCAGGAGGTGGCCGCACTCCTCACCGGCCGGCTCACCGAGGCCGCCCTGGACGCCGACGCCGTCACCGGGGTCCTCTCCCTGCTGGCCGAAGACCCCGCCGACGCCCCCGGACACCGGGTACCGGGCGCCCTCGCCGCCACCCTCGCCCTCATCCAGGCCCTCGGCGACACCGGCATCGGCGCCCCCCTGTGGTGCGCCACCTCCGGGGCCGTCGCCACCGGTCCCGCCGACCCGCCGCGCCACCCCGCCCAGGCCCAGCTCTGGGGCCTCGGACGGGTCGCCGGCGCCGAGTACCCCCAGCGCTGGGGCGGCCTCGTCGACCTCCCCGAAACCCTCGACGCACGCACCCTCGACCTCCTCACCGGCCTCCTCGCCGACCCCGGCGGCGAGGACGAGCTCGCCGTACGCGCCACCGGCACCCTCGCCCGGCGCCTCGTCCGCGCCACCACCGACGCGGCCGCCCCCAGCGGCGAATACGCCCTCGCCCGCCCCCACGGCACCGTCCTCGTCACCGGCGGCACCGGGACCCTCGGCACCCACGTCGCCCGCTGGCTCGCCCGCTCCGGAGCCGCCCACCTCCTCCTGACCAGCCGCAGCGGCCCCGCCGCCGAAGGCGCCGCCGAACTCCGCGAGGAACTCGCCGCCCTCGGCTGCCGCGCCACCATCGCCGCCTGCGACGCCGGCGACCGCACCGCCCTCGCCGGCCTCCTCGCCTCCCTGCCCGCCGAACACCCTCTCACCGGCGTCATCCACACCGCGGGCGCCCTCGACGACGGCGTCCTCGACGCCATGACCACCGACCGGCTGGAACACGTACTGCGTCCCAAGGCCGACGCCGCAGTCCACCTCCACGAACTCACCGCCGGCCACGACCTCGACTTCTTCGTCCTGTTCTCCTCCATCGCCGGCACCGTCGGCAACGGCGGCCAGGGCGGCTACGCCGCCGCCAACGCCCACCTCGACGCCCTCGCCCACCAGCGCCGCGCACAGGGCCTGCCCGCCACCGCCATCGCCTGGGGCTCCTGGGGCAGCGGCCGCATGATGGGCCGCCACGCCGAGGAACACCTCACCCGACGGGGCATCCTCCCCATGCCCACCGACCTCGGCATCGCCGCCCTGCGCCGCGCCATGGAACACGAGGACACGGCCGTCACCATCGCCGACGTCGACTGGGAGCGCTTCGTCCGCGCCTTCGCCCCCACCGGCGACTACCCGCTCCTGCACCGCCTCCCCGAAGCCCGCCGGATCCTCGACGGGGCCGCCGCGCCCGCCGGAGCGAACGGCCCCGCCGCAGGCGGCCCCGCCCTCGCCGGACAGCTCGCCGCACTCCCCGGCCCCGACCGGCTCCGGGCCCTCGTCGAGCTCGTCCGCACCCAGGCCGCCACGGTCCTCGGCCACGCGGGCGCCGACGCCGTCCAGCCCCAGCGGGCCTTCCGCGACACCGGGTTCGACTCGCTCACCGCCATCGAACTGCGCAACCGCCTCGCCGCGGCCACCGGCCTGCGGCTGCCCACCACCGTCGTCTTCGACTACCCCAACCCGGCCGAACTCGCCGGCCACCTCGACACCCTGATCGCCGGCGGTCCGCACACCGGGGCGACCGCCCCCGCGTCCGCCGCCCGGCCCGCCGACGACGAACCCATCGCCATCGTCGCGATGAGCTGCCGCTTCCCCGGCGGGGTGACCTCCCCCGAGGAGCTGTGGACGATCCTCTCGCAGGGCGAGGACGCCCTCTCCGCCTTCCCCGAGAACCGGGGCTGGGACCTCGACTCCCTCTACCACCCCGACCCGCAGCACCCCGGCACCACCTACGCCCGTGAAGGCGGGTTCCTTTACGAGGCGGGCGAGTTCGACGCCGCGTTCTTCGGCATCTCGCCCCGCGAGGCCCTCGCCATGGATCCCCAGCAGCGCCTCCTCCTGGAGACCACCTGGGAGGCCTTCGAACGCGCCGGCATCGACCCCGGCACCCTCAAGGGCAGCCGCTCCGGGGTCTTCATCGGCTCCAACGGGCAGGACTACGCCTCCGGCCTGCGCCGGGCGCCCGAAGGCGTCGAGGGCTACCTCCTGACCGGCCGGGCCGCCAGCGTCGTCTCCGGCCGCCTCGCCTACACCTTCGGCCTGGAGGGGCCCGCGCTGACCGTCGACACGGCCTGCTCCTCCTCCCTCGTCGCCCTCCACCTCGCCGTCCAGTCCCTGCGCCAGGGCGAATGCGAACTCGCCCTCGCGGGCGGCGTCACCGTTATGTCCGGCCCCGGCATCTTCATCGAGTTCAGCCGCCAGCGCGGCCTGGCCCCCGACGGCCGCTGCAAGGCCTTCGCCGCCGCGGCCGACGGCACCGGCTGGGGCGAGGGCGCCGGCATGCTGCTCCTGGAGCGGCTCTCCGACGCCCGCCGCAACGGCCACCGGGTCCTGGCCGTCGTACGGGGCTCCGCGATCAACCAGGACGGCGCCTCCAACGGCCTGACCGCCCCCAACGGACCGTCGCAGCAACGGGTCATCCGCCAGGCCCTCGGCGACGCGGGCCTCGCACCCGCCGACGTCGACGTGGTCGAGGCCCACGGCACCGGCACCCGGCTCGGCGACCCCATCGAGGCCCAGGCCCTTCTCGCCACCTACGGCCAGGGCCGCCCCGAGGACCGGCCCCTGTGGCTGGGCTCGCTGAAGTCCAACATCGGCCACACCCAGGCCGCCGCCGGCGTCGCCGGTGTGATGAAGCTGGTCCTGGCCCTCCAGCACGCCGAACTTCCCCGCACCCTGCACGTCGACGCCCCCACCCCGCACGTCGACTGGACGGCCGGCGCGGTCGAACTGCTCTCCGCCCCCGTGGCCTGGCCCGAGGAGCCCGGCCACGTCCGGCGCGGTGGCGTCTCGGCCTTCGGCGTGAGCGGCACCAACGCCCACGTGATCATCGAACAGGCCCCCGCACCGGAGGCGACCGAGACCGACGAGGCCGCGGACTCCGGGGACGACGCCCGGCAGGAGGCCGTCGTCTGGCCGCTGTCCGCGAAGACCGTCCCCGCCCTGCGCGCCCAGGCCCGGCGCCTGCGCGCCCACCTCACCGCGCACGAGGAGGCCACCCCGGCCGACATCGGCTTCTCCCTCGCCACCGGCCGGGCGGCCCTCCCGTACCGCGCGGCCGTTCTCGGCACCGACCGAGCCGAGCTGCTCCGCGGCCTGGACGCCCTCGCCGACGAGGACCCGACGGGCGCCCCCCAGCTCGTCACCGGCGTCACCGACACGGCCACCGGCCGCGAACCGGGCCGTACCGCCTTCCTGTTCTCCGGCCAGGGCAGCCAGCGACTGGCCATGGGACGCGAACTGCACGCCGCCCACCCGGTGTTCGCCGACGCCTTCGACGAGGCCTGCGCACACCTGGACGGACACCTGGAACGACCCCTGCGGGACGTGGTGTTCGGGGAGGACGCGGAGCTGCTGCACGAGACGCGGTTCACCCAGCCGGCGTTGTTCGCGGTCGAGGTGGCGTTGTTCCGTCTGGTGGAGTCGTGGGGTGTGCGTCCGGACTTCCTCGCCGGGCATTCGGTGGGCGAGTTCGCCGTGGCTCATGTGGCGGGTGTGCTGTCGCTGGAGGATGCGGCGAGGCTGGTGGCCGCGCGTGGCCGGCTGATGCAGGAGTTGCCGTCCGGTGGTGTGATGGTGGCGGTGCAGGCTTCCGAGGTGGAGGTGCGGGAGCTGCTGGCCGGTCTTGAGGACCGGGTGGGTATCGCTGCCGTCAACGGGCCTGTGTCCGTGGTGCTTTCGGGTGCGTCGGAGGCTGTGGCGTCCGTCGTGGACCGGCTGTCGGCGGAGGGTCGTAAGACCAAGGCGCTGGCCGTCTCGCACGCCTTCCATTCGCCGCTGATGGATCCGATGCTCGACGCGTTCCGGGAGGTCGTCGCATCGGTCTCGTTCGAGGCGCCTCGGCTGCCGATCGTCTCCACCCTCACCGGCGGCATCGTCACCGCCGAGGAGTTCGGCTCCGCCGACTACTGGGTGCGCCACGTCCGCGAGGCCGTCCGCTTCGCCGACGCCGTCACCACCCTGGCCGCAGAAGGCGCCGGCACCTTCCTGGAGATCGGCCCCGGCGGCGTCCTGTCCGCCCTGGCCCGCGAACTCCTCGACGACCAGGCCGTCACGGTCCCCGTCCTGCGGGCCGACCGCACCGAGGACCTGGCCGTCACCACCGCCCTCGCCCGGCTCCACGTCCACGGCACCCCCGTCGACTGGACGGCCCGGTACGCGGGCCGGGGCGCCCGCCGCGTCGCCCTCCCCACCTACCCCTTCCAGCGCGAGACCTACTGGCTGCACGTCCCGGCCACCGCCGACCCCACCGCGATCGGCGTCACCGACACCGAACACCCCCTCCTGGGCGCCACGGTCGTACTCCCGGACGGCGGCATCGTGCTCACCGGCCGCCTCTCCCTCACCACCCACCCCTGGATCGCCGACCACACCGTCTCCGGAGCCGTACTCGTCCCCGGCACCGCCTTCGTGGAACTGGCCCTGCGGGCCGGCCGGGAAGCAGGCTGCGCCCACATCGAGGACCTCACCCTGGAGGCCCCGCTCGTCCTGCCCGAACACGGCGGCGTCCAGCTCCGCCTCACCGTCGCGGCCCCCGACGACGAGGGCCGCCGCGCCCTGGAACTCCACTCCCGCCCCGAGGACGCCGCCTCCGACTGGACGCGGCACGCCGGCGGCACCCTGTCCACCGAGACGCCCCGGCCGCCGGTCGCGACCGAGCTCGCGGTCTGGCCCCCACGGGGAGCCGAACCCGTGGCCACCGACCACCTCTACGAGCTCCTCGACGACCTCGGCTTCGGCTACGGCCCCGTCTTCCGCGGCCTCACGGAGGCCTGGCGGCAGGGCGACACCCTGTACGCGGCCGCCGCCCTCCCGTCGCCCACCGCACCCGACGCGGACGCGTTCGGACTCCACCCCGCCCTCCTCGACGCCGCCCTCCACGCCTCCTGGCTCGGGCTGCTCTCCGGCACCGGCACCGGACAGGGCCTGCTGCCCTTCTCCTGGAGCGAGGTCGCCCTGCACGCCACCGGCGCCCCCGCCGTACGCGTCCGGCTCACCCCGGCCGGCCCGGACACCGTCTCCGTCCTGGTCGCCGACACGGCCGGCCAGACCGTCGCCACCGTCGGCGCCCTCGTCCTGCGCCCCGTCTCCGCCGACCGGCTCCGCGCGGCGGCGGCACCCCGCGCCGACGGCCTCCTGAGCCTCGACTGGACCCCGGTCCGGACCCCCGCCGACGCCCCCGAACCCGACTGCGTCCTGGCCCTCGCCGGACCGGACCCCGACAAGGAACCGGCACCGTCCGACCCGGCCGAAGCCGTCCGCGCGACCACCCACCACGCCCTCACGCTGATCCAGGAGTGGCTCGCCGAGGACCGGTCCGAGCGGACCCCGCTCGTCGTCGTCACCCGTCGCGCGGTCGCCACCACCCCCGCCGAACGCGCCGGCCTGGACCCCGCACAGGCAGCCGTCTGGGGCATGCTCCGCACCGCACAGTCGGAGAACCCCGGCCGATTCGTCCTCCTCGACCTCGAACCGGGCCTGGACCCGGGTGCCGGACCCGGCCGGGAGGCCGTGCGCGCCGCCCTGGCCACCGGAGAACCCCAGCTCGCCGTACGCGGCGGCACGGTCCTGCTGCCGCGCCTGACGGCCCACACCGACCGCCCGGCCGACGGGCCGCCGCGCCGCCAGACCTTCCCGGCCGACGGTACGGTCCTGGTCACCGGCGCCACCGGCACCCTCGGCCGGCTCGTCGCCCGCCACCTCGTCACCGAGCACGGCGTACGCCACCTCCTGCTGACCGGCCGCCGGGGCCCCGCCGCCGAAGGCGCGGCCGCGTTCGAGGCCGAACTCAGCGCCCTCGGCGCCCGGGTCACCACCGCCGCCTGCGACGTGGCCGACCGCCAGGCCCTGGCCGCCCTCCTGGCGTCGGTCCCCGACGGGCACCCGCTGACCGCCGTGGTCCACGCGGCCGGCGTGACCGACGACGGCATCGTCCCCGCCCTCACCCCGGACCGCGTCGACCACGTGCTCCGCCCGAAGGCCGACGCGGCCCTCCACCTGCACGAACTCACCCGCGACCTCGACCTCTCCGCGTTCGTGCTCTTCTCCTCCGTCTCCGCCACGCTCGGCGGCTCCGGACAGGCCAACTACGCCGCCGCGAACGCCTTCCTCGACGCCCTCGCCCAGCAGCGCCACGCCGCCGGACTGCCCGCCGTGTCCCTGGCCTGGGGCCTGTGGGCCGACGGCAGCGGCATGACCGGAAAACTGGACGCCACCGACCTCGCGCGGATCCGGCGCATGGGCCTCGTCGCCATGGACGCGGCCACCGGCCTCGCCCTCTTCGACGCCGCCTGCGCCGCCGGCGCGGACGTCCTCTTCCCCGTGCCGCTGGACCACGCGGGGCTCCGCGCCCAGGCGGCCGAGGGCACGGTCCCCGCCCTCCTGCGCGGACTCGTCAAAACACCCGTCCGCAAGGCCCACAGCGGCCCCGGCACCCCCTCCACGGCACCCGCCGACCGCGCCTCCGCCCTGGCCGCGACCCTGCACGGGCTCCCCGAGGCCGAACAGGACCGCGTCCTGACCGACCTGGTACGCGCCCAGGTCGCCACCGTCCTCGGCCACGCCTCACCCGACCGGGTGGAACCCGAACGCCCCTTCAAGGACCTCGGATTCGACTCCCTCACCGCCGTCGAACTGCGGAACCTGCTGAACGCCGTCACCGGCACCCGGCTGCCCGCGACCCTCGTCTTCGACCACCCCACCCCGCTGGCCCTCACCCGCTTCCTGCGCACCGAACTCCTCGGCGACACCCCCGGCACGAGCGCGCTCGTCCCGGCGGGCGCCCAGCCCGACGGCCTCCCGGCCGTCGACGATCCGATCGCGATCGTGGGGATGAGCTGCCGTTATCCGGGTGGGGTGCGTTCTCCGGAGGATCTGTGGCGGTTGGTGTCGGAGGGTGGTGACGCGGTCGGCGGGTTCCCGGTGGACCGTGGCTGGCCGCTGGAGGGGCTGTATCACCCCGATCCGGACCATGCGGGGACGAGTTATGCGCGTGAGGGTGGATTCCTTTACGAGGCGGGGGAGTTCGACGCGGGGTTCTTCGGGATCTCGCCGCGTGAGGCTCTGGCGATGGATCCGCAGCAGCGGTTGTTGCTGGAGACGTCGTGGGAGGTGTTCGAGCGGGCCGGGATCGACCCGGCGACGCTGAAGGGCTCACGGACCGGCGTGTTCGCCGGAGTCATGTACCACGACTACGGCTCCCGGCTCTCCGTCGTACCCGACGGCTTCGAGGGCTACCTCGTCAACGGCAGCGCGGGCAGCATCGCCTCGGGCCGCGTGGCCTACACCTTCGGTCTTGAAGGCCCGGCGGTGACGGTGGACACGGCGTGCTCCTCGTCGCTGGTGGCCCTGCACCTGGCGGCGCAGGCCCTGCGCCAGGGCGAGTGCTCCATGGCGCTCGTCGGCGGTGTGACGGTGATGGCCACCCCGAACATCTTCATCGAGTTCAGCCGTCAGCGCGGCCTGGCCGTCGACGGCCGCTGCAAGGCTTTCTCCGCCGCCGCCGACGGCACCGGCTGGGCCGAAGGCGCCGGCATGCTCCTGGTGGAGCGGCTCTCCGACGCCCGCCGCAACGGCCACCAGGTACTGGCCGTCGTACGGGGTACCGCGATCAACCAGGACGGCGCCTCCAACGGCCTGACCGCCCCCAACGGGCCTGCGCAGCAGCGGGTGATCCGCCAGGCGCTGGCCCAGGCCGGTCTGTCGGCGGGCGATGTGGACGCGGTGGAGGCGCACGGGACGGGCACCACGCTCGGTGACCCGATCGAGGCCCAGGCCCTCCTCGCCACCTACGGCCAGGACCGGCCGGAGGACCGGCCGCTGTGGCTGGGCTCGCTGAAGTCCAACATCGGGCACACGCAGGCGGCGGCCGGTGTGGCGGGTGTGATCAAGATGGTGATGGCGATGCGTCACGGGGTGCTGCCGAAGACCCTGCACGTGGACGAGCCGTCGCCGCACGTGGACTGGACGGCGGGGGACGTGCGGCTGCTGGCCGAGGCCCGTGAGTGGGCCGAGTACGGCGGTCGTCCGCGCCGGGCGGGCGTCTCCTCCTTCGGCGTCAGCGGCACCAACGCCCACGTCGTCATCGAACAGCCCGCACCGCACGAGGCCCCGGAACCGCACCCCCGCCCCGACGCTGTGCCGGCCCACGGCACGGCCGTCGTCTGGCCGCTGTCGGCCAAGGACCCGGCGGCGCTCCGCGCGCAGGCCGGACGCCTCCTCGCGCACCTCAGCACCCACGCGGACCTCCACCCCCTCGACGTGGCCCTCTCCCTGGCACCCCGGGCCGGCCTCGACCTCCGGTCCGCCGTCGTCGGCACGCACCGCGAGGAGCTGCTGAACGGCCTGGAGGACCTGGTCGCCGGACGGCCGACGGCGAGCGCCGTCCTGCGGGGCGAGACCCCGCAGGGCACCTCCGTCGGCGGCAGCCGGACCGCGTTCCTCTTCTCGGGCCAGGGCAGCCAGCGGCTGGGCATGGGACGTGAACTGCACGCCGCCCACCCGGTGTTCGCGGAGGCCTTCGACGCCGCCTGTGCCGCTGTGGATCCGAATCTCGAACTCCCGCTGAAGGGTGTGGTGTTCGGGGAGGACGCGTCGCTGCTGCACGAGACGCGGTTCACCCAGCCGGCGCTGTTCGCCATCGAGGTGGCGCTGTTCCGTCTGCTGGAGTCGTGGGGTGTGCGTCCGGACTTCCTCGCCGGGCATTCGGTGGGCGAGTTCGCCGTGGCTCATGTGGCGGGTGTGCTGTCGCTGGAGGATGCGGCGAGGCTGGTGGCCGCGCGCGGCCGGCTGATGCAGGAACTGCCGTCCGGTGGTGTGATGGTGGCGGTCCAGGCCTCCGAGGAGGAGGTGCGGGCCCTGCTGGCCGGGTTCGAGGACCGGGCGGGTATCGCTGCCGTCAACGGGCCTGCGTCCGTGGTGCTTTCGGGTGCGGCGGAGGCGGTTGCGTCCGTTGTGGACCGGCTGTCTGCGGAGGGCCGTAAGACCAAGGCCCTGTCCGTTTCCCACGCCTTCCATTCGCCGCTGATGGACCCGATGCTCGACGCCTTCCGGGAGGTCGTCGCATCGGTCTCCTTCGAGACGCCCCGGCTGCCGATCGTCTCCACCCTCACCGGCGGGATCGTCACCGCCGAGGAGTTCGGCTCCGCCGACTACTGGGTGCGCCATGTCCGCGAGGCCGTCCGTTTCGCCGACGCCGTCGACTGCCTCGCCCTCGAAGGCGTGCGCACCTTCCTCGAAGTCGGCCCGGGCGGGGTCCTCACCGCCCTCGCCCAGGAGCTCCTGGACGAGCGCGCCCTCACGGTCCCCGCCCTGCGCACCGACCGGGCCGAGGACCTGGCCGTCACCACCGCCCTCGCCCTGCTCCACGTCCACGGCACCCCGGTCGACTGGGCCGCCGTCCACGCCGGACGCGGCGCCCGCCGCCTCGACCTGCCCACCTACCCCTTCCAGTACGAGCACTACTGGCTGGACGCCCCCGCCGCCACCGGCGACGTCACCGCCGCCACCGGCGACGTCACCGCCGCCGGACTGGCCGGCGCCGACCACGCCCTGTTCGGGGCGATGGCCCTGCTGCCCGACGGTGCGGGCTCCCTCCTCACCGGACGCCTCTCCCTCGCCACCCACCCCTGGCTCGCGGACCACGCCGTCTCCGGAGTGACCCTGCTCCCCGGCACCGCGTTCCTGGAGATGGCCGTACGCGCCGGTGACGAGCTCGGCTGCGGCCGCGTCGACGAACTCGCCCTCGCCGCCCCCCTGGTCCTCCCGGAGCAGGGCGCGGTCCAGATCCGGGTGGTCGTCGGCCTCGCGGACGAGGACTCGGGACGCCGGACGGTGAAGATCTACTCCCGCGCCGAGACCGCGACCGAGGCCGGAGGGGAGGGTGACTCCTGGACGCGGCACGCCACGGGCTTCCTCGTCCCCGATACAGGCTGGACCCCGCCGGAGACGAACGAGCCCTGGCCCCCGGCTGACGCCACCGCCGTCGACCTCCACGACTGCTACGACCGGCTGGCCGACGCCGGCTTCGACTACGGCCCGGTCTTCCAGGGGCTGCGCGCCGTCTGGCGGCGCGGCGAGGACGAGCTGTTCGCCGAGGTCGCGCTGCCCGAGGGGACGCCGGTCGACGGCTTCGCCCTGCACCCCGCGCTCCTGGACGCGGCCCTGCACGCCATGAGCGTCGGGGAGTTGCTGGGCACCGACCACACCGGCCGGCTCCCGTTCGCCTGGGGCGGCGTGAGCGTGTTCGGCAGCGGCGCCGAGACCCTGCGCGTCCGCCTGGCCCGGGCCGTGAGCGGGCCGGATGCGGTGGAACTGCGGATCGGCGACGGACTGGGACGGCCCGTCGCCACGGTCGACTCGCTGCTGCTGCGCGCGGTCACCCCCGCACAGCTCGCCGAGGCCGGCGCCGCCGCCCAGGGGGGCGCCGGGCTGCGGGACGCGCTGTTCCGCGTCGCGTGGGAGCCGGCCGAGCCTGCCGCGGACCCGGTGCCCGTCGCGCCGGTCAGCTGCCGCAGCCTCGCGGACCTGGACGGGAGCTCCGTCCCGGACACCGTGGCCGTCACGCTGCCGGACACGGGGGAGGGGGCCGCACCGGCCGCCGCCACGCGCCGCGTACTGGAGCTGCTCCAGCAGTGGCTCCGCGAGGACCGGTTCGCCGCCTCGCGCCTGGTCGTCGTGACGCGCGGCGCCACCGACGCCGGGCCCGGCGAAAGCGCCGTGGACCCCGCGCAGGCGGCGGTCTGGGGGCTCGTACGCTCGGCCCAGTCGGAGAACCCCGGCCGGTTCGTGCTGGTGGACACCGACGGCGACGACACCGCCGCGCTGTCCGCCGCCGTGGCCTGCGGTGAGCCCCAGGTGGCGGTCCGAAGCGGGGCCCTCCACGTCCCCCGGCTCGTACGGGCCGACGTACCGGCCCCAGCCGAGGACGCCCCCGTTCCCTTCCCGGCCGACGGAACGGTGCTGATCACCGGCGCGTCGGGTGCGCTGGGCCGGCTCGTCGCCCGCCACCTCGTCACCGAGCACGGGGTACGGCACCTACTGCTCGCCAGCCGCCGGGGCCAGGAGGCGCCCGGAGCCGCCGAGTTCGCGCAGGAGCTGCGTGAACTGGGCGCCGAGCCCCGGACGGTGGCCTGCGACGTCGCGGACCGCGCCGAACTCGCCGCCCTCCTCGGGACGGTGTCCGCCGGGCACCCGCTGACCGCCGTGGTCCACGCCGCCGGCGTCACCGACGACGGCACCGTCCCCGCCCTCACCCCCGACCGGGTCGACGGGGTTTTCCGCCCGAAGGCCGACGCGGCCCTCCACCTGCACGAACTCACCCGCGACCTGGACCTGTCCGCCTTCGTCCTGTTCTCCTCCGCCGCCGGGATCCTCGGCAGCGCCGGACAGGCCAACTACTGCGCAGCGAACTCCTTCCTCGACGCCCTCGCCGCATCCCGCCGGGCCGAGGGGCTCCCCGCCGTGTCCCTCGCCTGGGGCCTGTGGGCACAGAGCAGCACGCTCACGGACGGGCTGGCCGCCGCCGACCGGCACAGGATCAGCCGGTCCGGACTGATCGCACTCGAAGCGGCGGAGGGCCTGGCTCTCTTCGAGGCCGCCTGCCGCTCCGAACGGGCCGCGCTGGTCCCGGTCCGCCTGGACCCCGAGACCCTGCACGCCCAGGCCCGTACGGGCACCCTGCCGCCGCTGCTGCGCAAGCTCGTACGCGGCCCCGTACGGCGCGGACTCGAAGGCGGCGGGCAGACGGCCGCCGGGCAGACCCCGGCGGCCGGGCGGCTCGCCGGCCTGCCGGCCGACGAACGGTACGCGTTCGTCCTCGACCTGGTACGCACCCGGGTCGCGGCCGTCCTGGGCCACGCCTCGGCCGGATCCGTCGCGGTGGACCGGCAGTTCAGGGACCTCGGCTTCGACTCCCTGACCGCCGTCGAACTGCGCAACACCCTCAACTCCGCCACCGGACTGCGACTGCCCGCGACCCTCGTCTTCGACCACCCGACCCCCGAGGCGCTGACCCGCCTGCTGCTCACCGAACTGTTCGGCCCGGACGCCGACACGGCCCGGCCCGACACGGCCCTCCACATCGCCTCCGTCGACGATCCGATCGCGATCGTGGGGATGAGCTGCCGTTATCCGGGTGGGGTGCGTTCTCCGGAGGATCTGTGGCGGTTGGTGTCGGAGGGTGGTGACGCGGTCGGCGGGTTCCCGGTGGACCGTGGCTGGCCGCTGGAGGGGCTGTATCACCCCGATCCGGACCATGCGGGCACGAGTTATGCCCGTGAGGGTGGATTCCTGTACGAGGCGGGGGAGTTCGACGCGGGGTTCTTCGGGATCTCGCCGCGTGAGGCTCTGGCGATGGATCCGCAGCAGCGGTTGTTGCTGGAGACCTCGTGGGAGGTGTTCGAGCGGGCCGGGATCGACCCGGCGACGCTGAAGGGGTCACGGACCGGTGTGTTCGCCGGAGTGATGTACCACGACTACGGCTCCCAGCTCGGCGGGAACGCACCCGAAGGGCTCGAAGGCCACCTCGGCATGGGCACCTCCGGGAGCGTGGCCTCGGGCCGGCTCTCGTACACCTTCGGTCTGGAAGGCCCGGCGGTGACGGTGGACACGGCCTGCTCCTCGTCGCTGGTGGCCCTGCACCTGGCGGCGCAGGCCCTGCGCCAGGGCGAGTGCTCCATGGCCCTCGTCGGCGGCGTCACCGTCATGGCGACCCCGAACACCTTCGTCGAGTTCAGCCGTCAGCGCGGCCTGGCCGCCGACGGCCGCTGCAAGGCCTTCTCCGCCGCCGCCGACGGCACCGGCTGGGCCGAAGGCGTGGGCATGCTCCTGGTGGAGCGGCTCTCGGACGCCCGCCGCAACGGGCACCGGGTGCTCGCGGTGGTCCGGGGGTCGGCGGTGAACCAGGACGGTGCGTCCAACGGCCTGACGGCGCCGAACGGGCCTGCGCAGCAGCGGGTGATCCGCCAGGCGTTGGCCCAGGCCGGTCTGTCGGCGGGCGATGTGGACGCGGTGGAGGCGCACGGGACGGGGACCACACTCGGTGACCCGATCGAGGCCCAGGCCCTCCTCGCCACCTACGGCCAGGACCGGCCGGAGGACCGGCCGCTGTGGCTGGGTTCGCTGAAGTCCAACATCGGCCACACCCAGGCGGCGGCCGGTGTGGCGGGCGTGATCAAGATGGTCGAGGCGATGCGCCACGGAGTGCTCCCCAAGACCCTCCACGCCGATGAACCCTCCCCGCACGTCGACTGGTCGACGGGGTCGGTACGCCTGCTGACCGAGGCCCGCGAGTGGTCCGAGCACGGCAGCCGTCCGCGCCGGGCGGGCGTCTCCTCCTTCGGCGTCAGCGGCACCAACGCCCACGTGGTGCTGGAACACGTACCCGGCACGGAACCCGGCCCCGGGGCCGCCACCGGCACCCCCGCCGAGCCCGGCGCCGTCGCCTGGGTGCTGTCCGCCAAGGACGACACCTCACTCCGCGCCCAGGCACAGCGCCTGGCGGCCCATGTCACCGAGCGGCCGGCGCTCGGACTCGCCGACGTCGGGCATGCGCTCGCGGTGTCCCGGTCGTCGATGGAGCTGCGTGCGGCGGTCGTGGGGGCCGGCCGTGAGGAACTCCTCGCCGGCCTGGAGGCCCTCGCCGCAGGCCGGCAGGCAGCCGGTGTCGTACGGGGCGAGGCCGAGCCCGGGGGGAGCCGGACGGCGTTCCTGTTCTCGGGCCAGGGCAGCCAGCGACTGGGCATGGGACGTGAACTGCATGCCGCCTTCCCGGTGTTCGCGGAGGCCTTCGATGCCGCCTGTGCCGCTGTGGATCCGTATCTCGAACTCCCGCTGAAGGACGTCGTGTTCGGTGAGGACGCGGAGCTGCTGCAGGAGACGCGGTTCACCCAGCCGGCGCTGTTCGCCGTCGAGGTGGCGTTGTTCCGGCTGGTGGAGTCGTGGGGCGTACGTCCGGACTTCCTCGCCGGGCATTCGGTCGGCGAGTTCGCGGCGGCCCATGTGGCGGGTGTGCTGTCGCTCGGCGACGCGGCGAAGCTGGTGGCCGCGCGGGGCGGGCTGATGCAGGAGCTGCCGTCCGGTGGTGTGATGGTGGCGGTGCAGGCCTCCGAGGAGGAGGTGCGGGAGCTGCTGGCCGGGTTCGAGGACCGGGTGGGTATCGCTGCCGTCAACGGGCCTGCTTCCGTGGTGCTTTCGGGTGCGTCGGAGGCTGTGGCGTCCGTGGTGGACCGGCTGTCGGCAGAGGGCCGTAAGACCAAGGCCCTGGCCGTTTCCCACGCCTTCCATTCGCCGCTGATGGATCCGATGCTCGATGCCTTCCGGGAGGTCGTCGCATCGGTGTCCTTCGAGACGCCCCGGCTGCCGATCGTCTCCACCCTCACCGGCGGGATCGTCACCGCCGAGGAGTTCGGCTCCGTCGACTACTGGGTGCGGCACGTCCGCGAGGCCGTCCGCTTCGCCGACGCCGTCACCACCCTGGCCGCAGAGGGCGCCGGCACCTTCCTGGAGATCGGCCCGGGCGGGATCCTGACGGCCCTGGCTCAGGAGAGCCTCGACGAGCAGGCGACGGCCGTCGCGCTCCTGCGCGGCGACCGTCCCGAAGAGCTCGCCGTCACCACCGCCCTCGCCCGGCTCCACGTCCACGGCACCCCCGTCGACTGGACGGCCCGGTACGCCGGATCGGCCGCCCGTCCCGTCGACCTGCCCACGTACGCCTTCCACCACCGGCGCTACTGGCTCGACGCGGTCGCACCGGCGGGCGACGTGGCCGCCGCCGGCCTCGTGGACGCCGAACACCCCTTCCTGGGCGCGGCCGTTCCCCTGGCCGACGGTCAGGGGGCCCTCCTGACGGGCCGGCTGTCCCCGGCCACCCACCCCTGGCTCGGCGACCACACCGTGATGGACGCGACCCTCCTGCCCGGCACCGCACTCGTGGACCTGGCGCTGCGCGCCGCCGACGAGGTGCGCTGCGACCGGGTGGACGAGCTGACCCTCGGCGCGCCCCTCGTTCTGCGCGAGGACGCGGCCGTACAGCTCCAGGCCGTCGTCAGCGGGCCGGACGCGACCGGGCACCGTACCGTCAACGTCTACTCCCGCCCCGAGACCGCCGACGCCGCCGAGCCGTGGACCTGCCACGCGACCGGTGTGGTCTCCGTGGACGCCCACGGACCGCAGGAGCCGTCCTCCGCCCCCGACGCATGGCCGCCGCTGCGGTCCGAGCCCCTGGACACCGGCGGCGCGTACGAGCGGCTGGCCGATCTCGGCTTCGGCTACGGGCCGGTGTTCCAGGGCCTGCACGGGCTCTGGCGGCGCGGCGACGAGGTGTTCGCCGAGGTGCGGCTGCCCGAGGAGACCGGAGTCACCGGCTTCGGCGTCCACCCGGCCCTGCTCGACTCGGCCCTCCATGCGATCGGCCTCGGCGGCCTGCTGCCCGACGCCGGGCAGGGCCGGATCCCCTTCGCCTGGAACGGGGTCACCGTCCACGCCACCGGCGCCCGCGCCCTGCGGGTGCGGATCGTCCCGGCCGGCGCCGACGCGGTGGCCCTGGAGGCCACCGACGAGGCCGGCCGGCCCGTGGCCTCCGTCGACTCCCTGGTGCTGCGGCCCGTCTCGGCGGAGCAACTGGCCCGCGCCGGGCGGGCGCAGGGGAGGCACGACTCGCTGTACCGGCTCGACTGGACCCCCCTTCCCCGCACCCCGGAGGACCCCGTGACCCTGCCGGGCGGGCAGTGGACCCTCGTCGGAGGCGACGACGGTCTGCGCGCGGCGCTGGAGGACTCCGGTATGGACGTCACCTTCCGTCCCGACCTGGCGGATCCGGCCGGCGCGGGGGAGGGCCCGGCGCCCGCCGTGCTCCTCGCGGCCGTCGACGTCCACCCGGACCGGGACCACCCCGTCACCCACGTCCACGCCACCGCCCACCGCGCCCTGGAGCTGCTCCAGCGGTGGCTCGCCGACGACCGGCACACCGACTCCCGGCTCGCCGTCCTGACCTGCAACGCCGTCGCCGCCAAGGGGCGCGGCACCGAGGACGGCGACAAGGAGGTGGACCCGGCACAGGCCGCGATCTGGGGCCTGGTGCGCTCGGCGCAGGCGGAGAACCCTGGCCGTTTCGTCCTGGTCGACCTCGACCGCGACCCGGCGTCCGCACGGGCCCTGCCCGCCCTGCTGGCCTCGGGCGAGGACCAGTTCGCCGTCCGCGGGGGTACGGTCCTCGTCCCCCGGCTGGCACGGACCGGGCCCCCGGCCCTCCCCGGCGAGTCCGCGCCCGCGTTCACGGCCGACGGGACCGTGCTCGTCACCGGCGCCTCCGGGCTGCTGGGCCGGCACGTCGCGCGGCACCTGGTCACCGGCCACGGGGTGCGTGACCTGCTGCTCGTCAGCCGACGGGGCGCCGCCGCCGGGGGCATGGCCGAACTGGAGGCGGAACTGACCGCCCTGGGGGCCCGGATCACCGTCGCCGCCTGCGACGTGGCCGACCGGGAGGCCCTCGCCGGGGTCCTCGCCGCGATACCCCAGGGGCGCCCCCTGACCGGTGTGGTGCACGTCGCCGGAGTCACCGACGACGGGATCCTCACCGGTCTCACGGCGGAGCGCGTCGACCGGGTCTTCCGGCCCAAGGTGGACGCCGCCCTGCACCTGGACGAGCTCACCCGCGACATGGAACTCTCCGCGTTCGTCCTGTTCTCCTCCGCCGCCGGTGTCTTCGGCGCGGCGGGCCAGGCCAACTACGCCGCCGCCAACGCCTTCCTGGACGCCCTGGCCCGTCAGCGCCGCGCCGCCGGCCTGCCGGCCGTGTCCCTGGCCTGGGGGCTGTGGGCGGAAAGCAGCGGCATCACGGGCGAGTTGACGGATGCGGACCGGGGACGGATGTCCCGCAGCGGTATCCTGCCGCTGAGCACCGAGGAGGCCCTCGGCCTCTTCGACGCCGCGACGGCGCACCCGCGCGGCGTGGTCGTCCCGGTCCGCCTCGACCAGGCGCGGCTGCGCGGGCAGGCGGCCGCCGGCACCCTGCCGGCGCTGCTCACCTCCCTGGTGCGGACCCCGGCCCGGCGTTCCGCCGCCGACGGGGGAGCGGACACCGCCACCGGCCGGCCGGCCGCCGTCGGGGACCTGAGGGCCCGGCTGGCCGGACTCTCCGAGTCCGAACGCGGCACCCTGCTGCTGGACCTGGTGTGCGAGCACGTGGCCGCGGTCCTGGACCTCGCCTCGCCGCAGGCGGTACGGCCCGGGCAGGCCCTGCGCGACCTCGGATTCGACTCGCTGACCGCCGTCGAACTGCGCAACCGGCTGGGCAAGGACACCGGGCTGCGGCTGCCGCCCACGCTCGTCTTCGACTACCCCACCCCCGCCGAACTCGCCGGCTACCTCGGCACCCAGGCGGCCCCCGGGCCCCGGGACGTCACCGGGCTGCTGGCCGAACTCGACCGGATCGAATCGGAGTTGCAGACCGCGGCGCCCGCCGACACGGACCTCCGCGACGCCGTCACCGCCCGCCTGCGCCACCTGCTGGACCGGTGGGCCGCGCCCGCCGGCCAGGGCGAGGCGGACACCGCGGCCGTCGCGGACGGGCTCCAAGGAGCCACGGACGACGAGATGTTCGACTTCCTCGGCAAGGAATTCGGCATCTCCTGAACCGGACCGGGTGCGGGGCCGCACGCCCCGCACCCGTCCCCCGGCCGGACTCCGGCCCCCCGGCTGCGCCGACGCGGCCCCCTCCCCGGCCCTCCCGGCCCCCCGACCGCACAGGCCCCGACGGCCCCACGGCCCGTACGGGCTCGATGCAAAAGGTGACCCCAGTGACTGATCTTCAGGCGAACAACAACGAGGAAAAGCTCCGCTACTTCCTCAAGCGGGTATCGGCGGACCTCCACGAGGCCCGCGAGCGGCTGCGCGACCTCGACGCGGAGCGGCACGAGCCGATCGCCATCGTCGCGATGAGCTGCCGCTTCCCCGGCGGGATCAGCACCCCCGAGGGGCTCTGGCGGTTCCTGGCACAGGACGGGGACGCCATCACCGGGTTCCCCACCGACCGGGGCTGGGACCTGGAGGCCCTCTACGACCCCGACCCGGACACCCGGGGCACCAGCCACGTCCGCGAGGGCGGATTCCTCGACGGCACCGGGCTCTTCGACGCCGGCCTCTTCGAGATCTCGCCCCGCGAGGCCCTCACCATGGACCCCCAGCAGCGGATCCTCCTGGAATCCTGCTGGGAGACCTTCGAGCGGGCCGGCATCGACCCCACCTCGCTCAAGGGCAGCCGGACCGGGGTGTTCTCCGGCGTGATGTACCACGACCACTCCGCCCTGCTCCAGCGGGCGGTGGAGGACGTCGACGGCTACATCGGCACCGGCGGTGCGGCCAGCGTGGTCTCCGGCCGGGTTTCCTACACCTTCGGCCTCGAAGGCCCGGCCGTCACCGTCGACACGGCCTGCTCCTCCTCCCTCGTCGCCCTCCACCTGGCCGTACGGTCCCTGCGCCAGGGCGAATGCGACCTGGCCCTGGCCGGCGGCGTCACCACCATGCTCACCCCGACGTCCTTCGTGGACTTCAGCCGTCAGCGCGGACTGGCCGCCGACGGCCGCTGCAAGCCCTTCGCCGCGGCCGCCGACGGCACCGGCTGGGGCGAGGGCCTCGGCGTGCTCCTGGTGGAACGGCTCTCCGACGCCCGCCGCAACGGCCACCCGGTCCTCGCCGTCGTCCGGGGCTCCGCCGTCAACCAGGACGGCGCCTCCAACGGCCTCACCGCCCCCAACGGGCCCTCCCAGCAGCGGGTCATCCGCCGCGCCCTGGCCGACGCCCGGCTGACCCCCGCCGACGTGGACGCGGTGGAGGCCCACGGCACGGGCACCACCCTCGGCGACCCGATCGAGGCCCAGGCCCTCCTCGCCACCTACGGACAGGGACGCGCCGAGGAGCGGCCCCTGTGGCTGGGCTCCCTGAAGTCCAACATCGGGCACACCCAGGCGGCCGCCGGCGTCGGCGGAGTGATCAAGATGGTCGAGGCCCTGCGCCACGGCCTGCTCCCCAGGACCCTGCACGTGGACGAGCCCACCCCGCACGTCGACTGGTCCTCCGGCGGCGTACGCCTGCTCACCGAGCCCGTCCCGTGGGCCCGGGGCGAACGCCCCCGCCGCGCGGCCGTCTCCTCGTTCGGGTTCAGCGGCACCAACGCCCACGTCGTCCTCGAAGAGCCGCCGCACCCGGAGCCGGAACCCGCTCCGGAGCCCGCCGCCCGGACCCGCACACGGAGCACGCCCGTACTGCTCTCCGGGAAGAACGCCGCCGCCCTGCGCGAGCAGGCCGCCCGCCTCCTGCGCCACACCGACGGCCACCCCGCACCCTCCCTGGCCGACATCGGCCTCTCCACGGCGACCACCCGCGCCGCCCTGGACCACCGCGCCGTCGTCGTCGCCCCGGACCTCGAAGGACTGCGCCGCGCCCTGGAACCGCTCGCCCGGGGCGAGAGCGCCCCCGGCACCACCGACGCCGCCACCGCCACGGGCGTCGTCCTGCCCCGCAGCCGGACCGCGTTCCTCTTCTCCGGCCAGGGCAGCCAGCGCCCCGGCATGGGACGCGAACTGTACGCGGCCTTCCCCGCGTTCACCGAGGCCTTCGACACCGTCTGCGCCGCCCTCGGCCCGTATCTCGGACACCCCCTGAAGGACGTGGTGTTCGGCTCCGACACCGACGCGCTGAACCGGACGGAGCACGCGCAGCCGGCCCTGTTCGCCCTCCAGGTCGCCCTGTACCGGCTCGTGGAGTCCTGGGGCGTGCGCCCCGACCTGCTGGCCGGCCATTCGGTGGGCGAGTTCGCCGCCGCCCACGTCGCCGGAGTGTTCTCCCTCGACGACGCGGCCCGTCTGGTGGCCGCCCGCGCCCGGCTGATGCAGGCCCTCCCGGCCGGCGGCGCGATGGTCTCCGTCGAGGCCTCCGAGCAGGAGGTACGGGAGCTGCTGGCCGGACACGAGGAGCGGGCCGGCATCGCCGCCGTCAACGGACCCGCCTCCGTGGTCGTCTCGGGCGCCGCGGCGACCGTCGCCGAGGTGACCGGCCGGCTCTCCGCCCAGGGCCGCAAGGTCAAGGACCTGCCCGTCTCGCACGCCTTCCACTCCCCGCTGATGGAGCCCATGCTGGACGAGTTCCGCCGCGCCTTCGACGGCGTCTCCTTCGGCACCCCGGCCCTGCCGGTCGTCTCCACCCTGACCGGCCGCCCCGTCCCCGCCGGAGAACTCCGCACCGCCGGATACTGGGTCCGGCACGCCCGCGAGGCCGTCCGGTTCGCCGACGCCGTCGCCGCCCTCGCCGCCGAAGGCGCCGGCACCTTCCTGGAGATCGGCCCCGGCGGCGTCCTCACCGCCCTGGCCGCCCACCTCCTCGACGAGCAGGCGGTCGTGGTCCCCGCCCTGCGCGCCGGCCGCCCCGAGGACCTGGCCGTCACCACCGCCCTCGCCCGCCTCCACGTCCACGGCAGGCACGTCGACTGGGAAGCCGTCTTCGCGGGCCGCGGCGCCCGCCGCGTGGAACTGCCCACCTACGCCTTCCAGCGTGAGGAGTACCGGCTCGAGACCCGGCCCGACACCGGCGACCTCTCCGGCGCCGGACTGCGCCCCGCCGACCACCCCCTCCTCGGCGCCGTCATGACCCTGGCCCACGGCGAGGGAGTCCTGCTGACCGGCCGCGTCTCCCTCACCACGCACCCCTGGCTGGCCGGCCACCGCGTGCTGGGCAGCCCGCTGCTGCCCGGCACCGCCCTCGTCGAGCTGGCAATCCGTGCCGGGGACCAGGTCGGATGCGGCCGCATCGACCACCTCACCCTGGAGGCACCGCTCGTCCTGCCCCCGCAGGGCGGGGTACGGCTCCAGGCCGTCATCGACACCGCCGACGCCGACGGCCGTCGCGGCGTACGCCTCTACTCCCAGCCGGACGAGGCGCTCGCCGCCGACGCCTGGACCTGCCACGCCACCGGCCTCCTGGCCCCCGCCCCCGCCGCCGTCCCCGACGCCTCCGCGCTCACCCCGTGGCCCCCGGCCGGCGCCGAACCCGCCGACCGCGAGGCCCTCTACGACCGGATGACCGGCCTCGGCCTGGAGTACGGGCCGCTGTTCCGGGGAGTCCGCGCGGGCTGGCGGCGCGGCACGGAGCTGTTCGCCGAGATCGCCCTGCCCGAAGGGACCGACACCACCGGATTCGGCCTGCACCCCGCCCTCTTCGACGCCGCCCTCCACACCGCCGGACTCGGCGGCCCCGACGTGAACGACGGCCCCCGCATCCCCTTCGAGTGGAACGGGGTGACCCTGCACGCGACCGGCGCCACCACACTCCGGCTCCGGATGGCCCCCGCCCCGGACGCGGAGGGCGCCGTCACCCTGCTCCTCGCGGACGGCGCGGGACGGCCCGTCCTCTCCGTGGACTCCCTCGTGCTGCGCCCCGTGACAGCCGAACGGCTGGCCGCAGCGGCCGGCACCCGGGACGACGCCCTCTGCCGCCCGGTGTGGACCCCCGTGGACCCCGCCACCGCCGGGCACGCCGCACCCGTCCCCGCCCCGCTCGACTCGCTCCCCGCCCCGGACACCGGGGACGCCCCGCTCCCGGACACCGTGGCGGTGACGGTCAGCGTGCCGGCCGAGGAGGACACCCCCGAGGCCGACCGGGCCGACCGGCCCGCCGGGGCCGCGCGGGCCGCCCTCGCCCTCGTCCAGGACTGGCTCACGGACGCCCGTGCCGACGGCTCACGGCTGCTGGTCCTCACCCGGGGCGCCGTCGCCACGGGACCGGCGGAGGGCGCCGACCCCGCACAGGCCGCCGTCTGGGGGCTGGTGCGCACGGCACAGTCCGAGAACCCCGGCCGCTTCCTCCTCGTCGACACCGAGCCCGGAACCCCCGGAGCCGACCCGGCCCTGCTCGCCGCCGCTGCCGCCACCGGCGAACCGCAGCTGGCCGTACGCGGGGGAGCCCTGCTCGCACCCCGCCTGGTCCAGGCCGGCCCGCCGGCATCCGGACCCGCGCCGGACGGGGAAGCGGACCCGGTGTTCCCGCCGCACGGCACCGTCCTCGTGACCGGAGCCTCCGGCACGCTCGGACGCCTGGTCGCGCGCCACCTCGTCACCCGGCACGGCGTCCGCCGGCTGCTGCTCCTCAGCCGCAGCGGGCCCGGCGCGGCCGGCGCCGAGGAGTTCGCGGCCGAACTCACCGCCAGGGGAGCCCTGGTGGAGACCGTCGCCTGCGACGTGGCCGACCGGCACGCACTCGCCGCGCTGCTGGCGGACGTCCCCGCCGCACACCCGCTGACCGCCGTCGTCCACGCGGCGGGCGTCACCGACGACGGCGTCCTGCCGGCCCTCACCCCGGACCGGATCCAGCGGGTGTTCGCCCCCAAGGTCGCCGGCGCACACCACCTCGACGCACTCACCCGCGACCTCGGCCTCTGCGCCTTCGTCCTGTTCTCCTCGGCCGCCGGCGTCTTCGGCAACCCCGGCCAGGGCAACTACGCCGCCGCCAACGCCGCCCTCGACGCCCTCGCCCAGCAGCGGCGCGCGGCCGGCCTGCCCGCCGTCTCCCTGGCCTGGGGCCTGTGGGCCGACGGCAGCACCCTGACCGCCGGCCTCGCCGAGACCGACCGGCGCCGCATCGGCCGCTCCGGACTCCTCGCCCTGGAGACCGACGAGGGCCTCGCCCTCCTCGACCGCGCCCTGGAATCCGCCGAACCCCTCCTCGTCCCCGCCCGCTGGGACCTTCCCGCCCTCCGCGAGCAGGCCCGCGCGGGCACCCTCCCGGCCCTGCTCCGGGACCTGGTCCCCGCCCCCGTACGCCGGGGCGAGGCCGCGGCGGCCGGATCGCCCGACGGCGTCCGCTCCGCGCTCGCCGAGCAGTTGGCCACCCTGCCCGAAGCGGGCCGCACCACCCTGCTCGTCGACCTCGTCCGGACGCACGCCGCCGCCGTACTCGGCCACGGCCGCCCCGAATCCGTACAGGCGGGCCAGGCCTTCCGGGAACTCGGCTTCGACTCCCTGACCGCCGTCGAACTGCGCAACCGCCTCGCCTCGGCCACCGGCGTACGACTCCCCGCCGGCCTGGTCTTCGACCACCCCACCCCGGACGCCCTCGCCCGCCACCTCCTGCACCGGCTCACCGACACCCCCCGGCCCGCGACCGGCACCCGCACGGCCCCCCGCGCCGGGACGGCCACGGACGAACCCGTCGCCATCGTCGCCATGGGCTGCCGCTACCCCGGCGGAGTACGGTCCCCCGAGGACCTGTGGCGGCTGCTCACCGAGGGCGGCGACGCCATCGCCGGATTCCCCGAGGACCGCGGCTGGGACCTCGACCTGCTCTCCGCGAGCGGCGGCACCGCCGGATCCAGCAGCACGCTCCGGGGCGGATTCCTCTACGACGCGGGCGAGTTCGACGCCGCCTTCTTCGGGATCTCCCCCCGCGAAGCCCTCGCCATGGATCCCCAGCAGCGCCTCCTCCTGGAAACCTCCTGGGAGGTGTTCGAGCGCGCCGGGATCGCCCCGTCCGCTCTGCGCGGCTCCCGCACCGGCGTGTTCACCGGCGTCATGTACCACGACTACGCCTCCTCCCTCCAGCAGGTCCCCGACGGGGTGGAGGGCTTCCTCGGCACCGGCAACTCCGGCAGCGTCATCTCGGGCCGGCTGTCCTACACCTTCGGCCTGGAAGGGCCCGCCGTCACCGTCGACACCGCCTGCTCCTCCTCCCTGGTCGCCCTCCACCTCGCCGTCCAGGCCCTGCGCCAGGGCGAATGCGAACTCGCCCTCGCGGGCGGCGTCACCGTGATGGCCGGCCCGGGCGCCTTCATCGAGTTCAGCCGCCAGCGCGGCCTCGCCACCGACGGCCGCTGCAAGGCCTTCTCCGCCGACGCCGACGGCACCGGCTGGGCGGAAGGCGTGGGCGTGCTCCTGGTGGAACGCCTCTCGGACGCCCTGCGCCACGGCCACCCCGTACTCGCGGTGGTCCGGGGTTCGGCGGTGAACCAGGACGGGGCCTCCAACGGCCTCACCGCCCCCAACGGCCCGGCGCAGGAGCGGGTGATCGAACAGGCCCTGGCGAACGCCGGACTCTCGGCGGCGGACGTGGACGCCGTGGAGGCGCACGGCACCGGCACCCGGCTGGGCGACCCGATCGAGGCCCAGGCGCTGCTGGCGACGTACGGCCAGGACCGGTCGGGGGAGCGTCCGTTGTGGCTGGGCTCGCTGAAGTCCAACATCGGCCACACCCAGGCGGCGGCCGGCGTCGGCGGCATCATCAAGATGGTCGAGGCGATGCGCCACGGCGTCCTGCCGAAGACCCTGCACGCGCAGGAACCGTCCCCGCACGTCGACTGGTCCTCCGGCGCCGTCCGCCTCCTCACCGAACCCGTGGAGTGGACGGGCGAGGGGCGGCCGCGCCGGTCCGCCGTCTCCTCCTTCGGCTTCAGCGGCACGAACGCCCATGTCGTCCTCGAACAGGCCCCGGAAGCCGCCGTAGAGGCCACTCGCGCGACCCCGTTCACCTCACCGTGGCTGCTCTCGGCCAAGACCCCGGAAGCACTGCGCGCTCAGGCCCGCGGCCTCCTGCCGTACGCCCAGGACCCGGACCGGGCGGCGGGGGACGTGGCCTACTCCCTGGCCACGGGGCGCAGCGCGCTGGAGCACCGGGCGGCCGTGATCGCGGAGAGCCCGGCCGGGATGCTGGAGGCCCTGACCTCTCTGGCGAACGGCACGCCCTCGCCCGCGGTGCTCCGGGGCACGGCCGCGGCCGGTGGGGGGAAGCAGGCCTTCCTGTTCTCCGGGCAGGGCAGCCAGCGGCTGGGCATGGGGCGTGAACTGCACGCCGCCTTCCCGGTGTTCGCTGACGCTTTCGACGCCGCCTGTGCCGCTGTGGATCCGTATCTCGAACTCCCGCTGAAGAGCGTGGTGTTCGGTGAGGACGCGGAGCTGCTGCACGAGACGCGGTTCACCCAGCCGGCGCTGTTCGCGGTCGAGGTGGCGTTGTTCCGGCTGGTGGAGTCGTGGGGTGTGCGTCCGGACTTCCTCGCCGGGCATTCGGTGGGCGAGTTCGCGGCGGCCCATGTCGCGGGTGTGCTGTCGCTGGAGGACGCGGCGAAGCTGGTGGCCGCGCGCGGCCGGCTGATGCAGGAACTGCCGTCCGGTGGTGCGATGGTGGCCGTCCAGGCCTCCGAGGAGGAGGTACGGGCCCTGCTGCCCGGGTTCGAGGACCGGGCGGGTATCGCGGCCGTCAACGGGCCTGCTTCCGTGGTCCTTTCAGGCGCCGAAGACGCCGTCGCCGAGCTGGCTGGGAAGCTCTCGGCCGAGGGCCGTAAGACCAAGGCCCTGACCGTTTCGCACGCCTTCCACTCCCCGCTGATGGAGCCGATGCTCGACGCCTTCCGCGAGATCGCGGAATCGGTCGTCTTCGAGGCTCCGCGGCTTCCGGTCGTCTCCACCCTGACGGGAGCGCTCGTCACCGCCGAAGAGATCGGCTCCGCCGACTACTGGGTGCGTCATGTCCGTGAGGCCGTCCGTTTCGGCGACGCCGTCACCGCCCTGGCCGCCGAAGGCGTACGCACCTTCCTGGAGGTCGGCCCCGGCGGTGTGCTGACCGCCCTGGCCCAGGAATCCCTGGAGCAGGACGCGGTGGCCGTGGCCCTCCTGCGCCCCGACCGGGCCGAGGGTTCGGCCGTCACCGGGGCCCTGGCCCGGCTGCACGTCCACGGCACCCCCGTCGACTGGGAGGCGGTCCTCGCGGGCCGTGGCGCCCGCCGGGTGGACCTGCCCACCTACCCCTTCCAGCGCACCCGATACTGGCTGGCGGCGGCCCCCGCCCCGGGCGACGTCTCCGCCGCCGGTCTCGTGGAGGCGGACCACCGCCTGCTCGGCGCCGCCGTTCCGCTCGCCGACGGTGAAGGGCTCGTCCTCACCGGCCGGTTGTCGCTCACCACGCACCCCTGGCTCGCCGACCACGTCGTACTGGGCGCCGTGCTCGTCCCCGGCACCGCCTTCGTCGACCTGGCGCTGCACGCCGCCCACGCCGAGGGCGTCGGCTGCGACCGGCTCGACGAGCTGACGCTCGGGGCACCGCTCGTCGTCCCCGAGGACGGGGCCGTCCAGGTCCAGGTGCGGGTCGCGGCCCCCGGTGCCGACGGCCGCCGGGCGCTGGAGATCCACTCGCGTCCGCAGGGCGCGCCCGCCGAGGAGCCCTGGACCAGCCACGCGACGGGCACCCTGTCCGCCGCCGCCGTTCCTGACGACGCGGCCGCCCTGGCCGCCTGGCCCCCGCCGCACGCGGTCGCCGTCACGGACGGGTCCCCGGACTCCCTGTACGAGCGGATGGCCGGCCTGGGGCTGGACTACGGTCCCCTCTTCCGGGGCGTCCGCGCCGCCTGGAGCGGGGACGGGGAGCTCTTCGCGGAGCTGGAACTCCCCGAGGGGACCGACGTCTCCGGGTTCGGGCTGCACCCGGCCCTGCTGGACGCCGCCCTGCACGCGGTCGCCCTCGGGGACGGACTGCTCGGCGACGGCGACGGCGACGGGGACGGCGACGGCGACGGGGACGGCGACGGCGCCGGTGCGGACCGGGTGCGGGTTCCCTTCTCGTGGACCGGCGTCACTCGGTCCGCCGCCCCGGCCGCCGGCCCCACCGCCCTGCGGGTCCGGCTGGCCCCGGCAGGCCCGGATGCCGTCTCCCTGCTGGCCGCCGACACCACCGGCAGGGCCGTGGTACGCGTGGACTCGCTCGTCCTGCGGCCGATCTCCGCCGAACAGCTCGCCGCCGCGCGGGCCGGACGGTTCCAGGACGCACTGTTCCGCGTCGAGTGGACCGAGGCGCCCCCCGCCCCGGCCCCGGCCCCGATCCCGGACGCCGACCACGTCGTCCTGCTGGAGACGGAGCTAGCGGACCGCCCGGCCGAGGCCGCCCCCGCCGTCCGGTACGCGGCGGCCCGCGCCCTGGCCCTCGTACAGGAGCGGCTGACCGCTGCGGAGGCGGGGGAGGAGGAGCAGGGGAGGCTGGTGTTCGTCACCCGGAACGCGGTGCGCGCGGGCGACGGGGAGGTGGCCGGCCCGGACCCGGCGCAGGCCGCCGTATGGGGCCTGGTCCGGTCCGTCCAGTCCGAGCACCCCGGACGCTTCGTCCTCGTCGACGTCGACGTCGACGCGGAATCCGGTGTGGCGGCGGCGCTCGCCACCGGAGAGCCGCAGTGTGCCGTCCGGGACGGCAGGGTGCTCGTGCCCAGGCTGGCGCGTGCCACCGCACCCGCGCCGACCGGGGGCGGCGCCCTGGGGCTGGACCCGGCCGGCACGGTCCTGGTGACGGGGGCCACGGGCGCCCTGGGCCGGCTGGTGGCCCGGCACCTGGCCACCGCGCACGGCGCACGGCACCTCCTGCTGGTCAGCCGCCGGGGCGCCGACGCCGAGGGGGCCGCGGCCTTCGCCGCCGAACTGGGCGCCCTGGGCGCCGAGGTGACCCTGGCGGCCTGCGACGCGGCCGACCGGACCGCGCTCGCCGCCGTACTCGACGCGGTTCCCGCCGCCCACCCGCTGACCGCCGTGGTGCACGCGGCCGGTGTCCTCGACGACGGCCTCGTCGGCTCGCTGACCGCCGAGCGGCTGGACCGGGTTCTCGGGCCCAAGACGGACGCGGCGTTCCACCTGCACGAGCTGACCCGGGACCGGGACCTCGCGGCCTTCGTCCTGTTCTCCTCGCTCGCCGGCACCTTCGGTACCGCCGGTCAGGCCAACTACGCGGCCGCGAACGCCGGTCTGGACGCCCTCGCCGAGGTGCGGCGCGCGGCGGGGCTGCCGGCCGTGTCCCTGGCCTGGGGCCCCTGGGCGGACACGGAGGGCCCGCACGGCATGCTGGGCGAGGCCGCCGCCGGGACGCTCGCCCGGATGGCCCGGGCAGGCGTGTCCCCGCTCTCCCCGGACGAGGGCCTCGCCCTCTTCGACGCGGCGACCGCGACCGCGAACGCCACGGAGCCGACGACCGCGACGGAGCCGGCGACGGCCGCCGCCGCGCCGGCCGTGCTCCTGCCGGTACGGCTGAACCTGGCCGCCCTGCGCCGCAGCGCCGGGAGCAGGCCGGTGTCCGCCCTGCTCCGTGGTCTCGTACGGACCCCCGCCCGCCCGGCGGCGGACCCCGCGACCGGCGCCGACGCGCTGGCCGGGCAACTGGCGGGGGCCTCCGGCGAGAAGCGCCGGCGGATCCTGCTCGGGCTCGTCAGGACCCAGGTCGCCGCCGTGCTCGGACACACCTCCGCCGAGTCCGTCGGCGCCGCCCAGGCCTTCCGCGACCTCGGCTTCGACTCGCTGACCGCCGTGGAACTCCGCAACCACCTGGGCACCGCCACCGGGCTCCGCCTCCCGGCGAGCCTGCTGTTCGACCACCCCACCCCGGCGGCCCTGGCCGATCACCTGGCCGGCGCGCTGCCCGCCGCCGGAGCGGACGCCGACGCGGAAGCCCCGTCACTGCTCGCCGAGATCGACCGGCTGGAAACCGTGTTCGCCCGCTCCGCGCACGACCGGGCGGCGCGCGCCACCGCCGCCCTGCGGCTGGAGGTCCTCCTCGCGAAGTGGCGCGAGGCCGCCTCCGGCCCGGCCGCCGCCGGCACCCCGGCCCCCGGCCACGAGACCGGGGAGGACGCCGCGGCCGAGGTGGAGCGCGCCTCCGACGAGGAACTCTTCGACCTGCTCGACGGCGAGCTCGACACCCACTGATCGACCAGCACGCCCATCCCTTCGCGTTGAGGAACAGAAACCAGATGACGACCGATGTGACCAAGCTCCGCGACTACCTCAAGCGTGCCACCGTCGATCTGCGCCACGCCCGCCAGCGGCTGCGCGAGGCAGAGGGCAAGAACCGCGAACCGATCGCCATCGTGGGCATGAGCTGCCGCTTCCCGGGCGGCGTCGAGTCCCCCGAGGACCTGTGGGACCTGGTCGCCGAGGGCCGTGACGCGATCTCCGGCTTCCCCACCGACCGGGGCTGGGACCTCGACGCGCTCTACGACCCGGACCCCGAGAACCCCGGCACCACCTACACCCGCGAAGGCGGATTCCTGGACGGCGCCGCGGATTTCGACCCCGCCTTCTTCGGGATCGGCCCGCGCGAGGCCCTCGCCATGGACCCCCAGCAGCGGCTCATCCTCGAAGCCTCCTGGGAGGCCGTCGAGCGCGCCGCCCTGGACCCGCAGTCCCTGCGCGGCAGCCGCACCGGCGTGTTCGCCGGGGTCATGTACCACGACTACGTCTCCCGCCTCCCCGCCATGCCCGAGGGCATCGAGGGCTACGTGAGCACCGGCAACACCGGCAGCGTGGTCTCCGGCCGCATCGCCTACACCCTGGGCCTGGAGGGCCCGGCCGTCACCATCGACACGGCCTGCTCCTCCTCCCTCGTGGCCCTGCACCTCGCCGTCCAGGCCCTGAGGCAGGGCGAGTGCGACCTCGCGCTCGCGGGCGGCGTCACCGTGATGGCCGGACCGACGACCTTCGTCGAGTTCAGCCGGCAGCGCGGGCTCTCACCCGACGGCCGCTGCCGGGCCTTCTCCGCCGGGGCCGACGGCACCGGCTGGTCCGAGGGCGTCGGCATGCTGCTCGTCGAACGGCTCTCCGACGCCGTCCGGCTCGGCCACCCCGTCCTCGCCGTGGTCCGCGGTTCCGCCGTCAACCAGGACGGGGCCAGCAACGGGCTCACCGCCCCGAACGGGCCGGCCCAGCAGCGGGTCATCCACCAGGCGCTGGCCAACGGCCTGCTCTCCCCGTCCGACGTGGACATCGTCGAGGCGCACGGCACCGGCACCACCCTCGGCGACCCGATCGAGGCCCAGGCCCTGCTCGCGGCCTACGGCCAGGAGCGGCCCACCGGCCGGCCCCTGTGGCTGGGCTCCGTCAAGTCCAACCTGGGGCACACCCAGGCCGCCGCCGGTGTCGCGGGCGTCATCAAGATGGTCCAGGCGCTGCGTCACGGCGTCCTGCCGAAGACCCTGCACGCGGACGAGCCGACCCCGCACGTCGACTGGTCCTCGGGGGCCGTCTCGCTGGTCACGCGGAACACCGCCTGGCCCGAGACGGAGCCGGGCCGGCCCCGCCGGGCGGCCGTGTCCGCCTTCGGCGTCAGCGGTACGAACGCGCACGTCGTCCTCGAACAGCACGTCGCCCCCGCCGGCCCGGCCGCCGTTCCGGGCCCGGCCGCCGCCTCGGGCACGGCCGTCACCATGGGCGGGTCCGGTGCCTCCGCAACGGTCGATGTCCCCGCCGGGGACGGCGCCTCTGCCCGGGACGCCGCCGCAGGCGGAGACGCGGGATCCGGTAGGGACGCGGCCGCCACGGCCACCTCCGCCGCCGGCCGGGCCGCCACCGTCGGGACCGCCGCCGTCAGTGCCGTCGCCGACCGGGCCGCCACCCTCGGGACCGCCCTCGCCGGCCGGGCCGCCACCCTCGGCAACGCCATCGCCGACCGGGCCGCCACGCTCGTCGGCATCGGCGGCGAGACCGACGCCGCCGGAGCCCCGGACGGCGTCCCGCGCCTCACCCCCTGGCCGCTGTCGGCCAAGACCCCGGCCGCCCTCGCCGCGCAGGCCGCCCGCCTCCGCGCCCACCTGGCCGCCCTGCCCGCCGCACCCGGTGCCGGCGCCCCGACGGCCGCCGACATCGCCCACTCCCTCGCCACCACCCGTACCGCCTTCCCGCACCGCGCCGTCCTCCTCGCGGCCGACCGGGCCGGCCTGGACCGGGCCCTGGACCACCTCGCCGACGCCGAGCCCGGCACCCCCACCCCCGCCGGCACCGAGGTGGTGCGCGGCACCGCCGACGACACCCGCCAGGCCGCCTTCGTCTTCCCCGGCCAGGGCTCCCAGTGGGCCGGCATGGCCGTCGAACTCCTCGACACCGCCCCGGTCTTCGCCGACCGGCTGCGCCAGTGCGAGGAAGCCCTCGCCCCCCACGTCGACTGGTCGCTCACGGACGTCCTGCGCGGCGCGCCCGGCGCCCCCGGTTTCGACCGGGTCGACGTCGTCCAGCCCGTCCTGTTCGCCGTGATGGTCTCGCTGGCCGAACTGTGGCGCTCCGTCGGGGTGCGTCCGACGGCCGTCGCCGGCCACAGCCAGGGCGAGATCGCCGCCGCGGCCGTCGTCGGCGCGCTCAGCCTGGAGGACGCCGCGAAGGTCGTGGCCCTGCGCAGCCGGGCGCTGACCGTGCTGTCCGGCCGGGGCGGCATGCTCTCCGTCGCCCTGCCCCTGGACCGGCTCACCCCCGCCATGGCGCCCTGGGGCGAGCGGCTGTCCGTCGCCGCCGTCAACAGCCCGTCCTCCCTCGTCGTCTCCGGCGACGGCGACGCCCTCACCGAACTCCGTGACGCCCTGCACGCCGACGGGGTCCGGGCCCGGCTGATCGCGGTGGACTACGCCTCCCACTCCGCGCACGTCGAAGCCGTCCGCGAACGCGTCCTCGAAGCCCTCGCCGACATCACCCCCCGCGCCTGCGAGGTGCCGTTCTACTCCACCGTCACCGGCGGCGTCGTGGACACCGACCGGCTCGACGCCGAGTACTGGTACCGCAGCCTGCGCCGCACCGTCCGCTTCGAGGAGGTCACCCGCGCCCTCGTCCGCGACGGGCACGGCGCCCTCATAGAGGTCAGCGCCCACCCGGTACTGACCATCGGCATCCAGGAGACCCTCGACGACCTCGGCGGCGGCGCCGTCGCCCTCGCCACCCTGCGGCGCGACGAGGGGGGCACCGACCGCTTCCTGCGCTCCGCCGCCGAGGCCCACGCCCACGGCGTCGCCCTCGACTGGCCGGCCCTCCTCGCCGCCCCGGACGCCCGCCGGATCCCGCTGCCCACGTACGCCTTCCAGCACGAGCGCTACTGGCTCGAGGCCCCCCACACCCCGGCCGACGCGGCCGGCCTGGGCCTCGTCCCGTCGGACCACCCCCTGCTCGGGGCCGTCACCACCCTCGCCGACGCCGACGGCCTGCTGCTGACCGGCCGCCTGTCCCGGCACACGCACCCCTGGCTGGCCGAACACGAGGTGCTGGGCGCGGTCATCCTCCCCGGCACGGCCTTCGTGGAACTCGCCGTCCGGGCCGGCGACCACCTCGGCTGCGAGGAACTGGCCGAACTCGCCCTCCAGGCACCGCTGGTCCTGCCCGAACAGGGAGGCGTCCTCGTCCAGGTCGCGGTCGGCCCGGACGACGGCTCCGGAGAGCGGCGCTTCGCCGTCCACTCCCGCCCCGACACCGCCGCCGACGACGCCTGGACCTGCCACGCCACCGGCGTGCTCGACTCCGCGCCCGCCACGGCCGCCCCCGCCGGCGCGCCGGAGCCGGCCGACTGGCCGCCCGCCGGCGCGGCCCCCGTCGACCTCGACGGCTTCTACGCCGGACTCGTCGCCCGCTCCTTCTCCTACGGCCCGGTCTTCCAGGGCCTGCGCGCCGCCTGGCGGCTCGGGGACGAGGTGTTCGCCGAGGTGGCCCTCCCCGAGGAAGCCCGCGCGGAAGCCGACCGGTACGGACTGCACCCGGCCCTGCTGGACGCGGCGCTGCACGCCGTCGGCTTCGGCCCGCTCGGGGACATGGGCACCGGCCGGATGGCCTTCTCCTGGGAGGACGTCCGCCTGCACGCCGCCGGAGCCGCCCGGCTGCGGATCCGGCTGACCCCGGCCGGCCCCGACGCGGTCGCCGTCACCGCCTCCGACGACGCCGGGCGCGCCGTGGCCACCGTCGGCACGCTCACCTTCCGCGAGGTCCGCGAGGAGCACCTGAGGGCCGCGCTCACCGAGCACCACGAGTCCCTCTACCGGGTGGAGTGGCAGACCCGGCCGGTCCCCGGCACGGCCTCCGCCGCCGCCCCCTGGGCCCTCATCGGCGCCGGGGAGGCGGACCTCCGGGAGACCGCCGCCGCCCTGGAAGCCGGCGGTACGCGGGCCGACGCCCACCCCGACCTCACCGCCCTGGCCGCGGCGGTCACGGCCGGCGCACCCGTCCCCGCGACCGTGGCCGTCCTCCTCCCCACGCCCGCCGGCGCGGCCGACGCCGACGCCGACGCCGGGACCGTACGGGAGACCGCCCGGGCGGCTCTCACCCTGCTGCGGGACTGGCTGGCCGACGACCGCTTCGCCGCCTCCCGGCTGGTCCTCCTCACCCACCGGGCCGTCCCGGCACCGGGCAGGGACGCCGACGCGGCGGGCACCGCGGACACCCGCCCCGAACACGCCCCCGTCTGGGGCCTGATCCGCTCCGCCCAGTCCGAGCACGCCGACCGCCTCGTCCTCGCCGACACCGACGCCACCCCGGACTCCCTGCGCCGCCTGCCCGCCGCCGTCGCCACCGGCGAACCCCAACTGGCCCTCCGCGACGGCGTGATGTCCGTACCGCGACTGGCCCGCGTCCCGGTCGGGACGGAACCCGCCACCGTTCCCGCCCTCGACCCCGAGGGCACCGTACTGATCACCGGAGGCACCGGCGCCCTCGGCCGGCTCGTCGCCGCCCACTTCATCACCACCCACGGCGTCCGCAACATCCTCCTCACCAGCCGCCGGGGCCCCGAAGCCGAGGGGGCATCCGCGCTCCAGGAGGAACTCACCGCACTCGGCGCCACCGTCACCGTCGCCGCCTGCGACGCCGCCGACCGCGACGCCCTCACCGCCCTCCTCACGGCCGTCCCCGCCGACCGGCCGCTCACCGCCGTCGTCCACGCCGCCGCCGTCGTGGCCGGCGGACTCGTCGACTCCCTCACCCCCGAGGACCTCGACCTGGTCCTGCGCCCCAAGGTCGACGCCGCGCTCAACCTCCACGAACTGACCCGCGGCCTGGACCTCTCCGCCTTCGTCCTCTTCTCCTCCCTCGCCGGCACCCTCGGCGGCGCCGGCCAGGGCGCCTACGCCGCCGGCAACGCCTTCCTCGACGCCCTCGCCCACCGGCGCCGCGCCCAGGGCCTGCCCGCCTCCTCCCTCGCCTGGGGCGTCTGGGACGAACGCGGCGACCAGACCCGCCTCGCCGACGAGGACCTGCGGCGCATGACCCGCGCCGGACTCGTCCCCCTCACCGCCGAGGAGGGCCTGCGCCTCCTCGACACCGCCCGCACCCTGGACCACGCCGCCCTGGCCCCGGTACGCCTCGACCCGGCCGCCCTGCGCGGCCAGGCGGCCGGCCCCGTACCCGCCCTGCTGCGCGGACTGGTCCGCACCACCGCCCGCCGTACCGCGCACAGCGCCGCACCCGGCGCCGGCGGCCTCTCCGCCGAGCTGTCCCGGCTGGCGGCCCTGCCGCCCGCCGAGCGCGAGGACACCGTCCTCACCCTCGTACGCGACCAGGTGGCCGCCGTCCTCGGCCACGCCACCCGCGAGGCCGTCGACCCCGGCCGGGCCTTCCGGGAACTCGGCTTCGACTCGCTGGCCGCGATGGAGCTCCGCAACCGGCTCGCCGCCGCCACCGGCGTCCGCCTGCCCGCCACCGTGGTCTTCGACCACCCCACCCCCGCCGCCCTCGCGGCCCACCTCCTGGACGAGATCCCCGGCGGCCACCCCGGCACGGCCCTCGTCACCGCCGCGCCCGCCACGCCCGGCCGCCCCGCCGCCACCGGCGCCGAGGAGCCCATCGCCATCGTCGCCATGAGCTGCCGCCTGCCCGGCGAGGTCCGCAGCCCCGAAGACCTCTGGAACCTCCTCGCCGACGGCACCGACGCCATCACCGGCCTGCCCGCCAACCGGGGCTGGGACCTCGACGCCCTCTACCACCCGGACCCCGACCACCCCGGCACCAGCTACGTCAGGGAAGGCGGATTCCTGCACGACGCGGGCGAGTTCGACCCCGGCTTCTTCGGCATCTCGCCCCGCGAGGCCCTCTCCATGGACCCCCAGCAGCGCCTCCTCCTGGAAACCTCCTGGGAGGCCTTCGAACGGGCCGGGATCGACCCCGCCACCCTGCGCGGCACCCGCACCGGAGTGTTCGCCGGAACCAACGGCCAGGACTACGCCATCGGCCTCTCGACGCAGCAGACCGAGGGCATGGAAGGGCACCTCCTGACCGCCAACTCCGCCTCCGTGGTCTCGGGCCGGGTCGCCTACACCTTCGGCCTCGAAGGCCCGGCCGTCACCGTCGACACCGCCTGCTCCTCCTCCCTGGTCGCCCTGCACCTGGCCGCGCAGTCGCTGCGCCGCGGCGAATGCGACCTGGCCCTCGCGGGCGGGGTCACCGTCATGTCCACACCGGGCGCGCTCATCGGCTTCAGCCGCCAGCGCGGCCTGGCCCCCGACGCCCGCTGCCGCGCCTTCGCCGCCTCGGCGGACGGTACCGGCCTCGCCGAGGGCGCCGGCATGCTCCTGGTGGAGCGGCTGTCCGACGCCCGCCGCAACGGCCACCGGGTCCTGGCCGTCGTACGGGGCTCCGCGATCAACCAGGACGGCGCCTCCAACGGGCTGACCGCCCCCAACGGGCCCGCGCAGCAGCGGGTCATCCGCCAGGCCCTCACCGACGCCGGACTGTCCGCCGTGGACGTCGACGCCGTCGAGGCCCACGGCACGGGCACCACCCTCGGTGACCCCATCGAGGCCCAGGCCCTGCTGAAGGCCTACGGCGCGGGCCGCGAGGCCGATCGGCCCCTGTGGCTGGGCACGGTCAAGTCCAACATCGGGCACACGCAGGCGGCGGCCGGTGTGGCGGGTGTGATCAAGATGGTGATGGCGATGCGTCACGGGGTGCTGCCGAAGACCCTGCACGTGGACGAGCCCTCGCCGCACGTGGACTGGACGGCGGGGGACGTGCGGCTGCTGGCCGAGGCCCGTGAGTGGTCCGAGTACGACGGCCGTCCGCGCCGGGCGGGCGTCTCCTCCTTCGGCGTCAGCGGCACCAACGCCCACGTCATCGTCGAAGAGGCCCCGGCCGACCCCCTCACCGGTGCGGCGAACGACGGCCCGGACCGGGAGGCCCCCGCGCCGCTGCCCGTTCCCTGGCTGATCTCCGCGAAGGACGAGAACGCGCTGCGGGCCCAGGCGGAACGCCTGCTGGCCCACGTCCGCTCCGGCGACCGCCCCGACGAGACGGACGTCGCCCTCTCCCTGGCGACCACCCGAGCCGCCTTCCCCCACCGCGCGGTCATCACCGGCCACGACCGGGACGAGCTGCTGCGCGGCCTCGCCGCCCTCGCCCACGGCGAGACCCCGGGACCGGAGACGGTGACGGGCACGGCACCCGCGGGGGCCAGCCGGACCGCCTTCCTGTTCTCCGGGCAGGGCAGCCAGCGGCTGGGCATGGGACGTGAACTGCACGCCGCCTTCCCGGTGTTCGCGGACGCTTTCGATGCCGCCTGTGCCGCTGTGGATCCGCATCTCGAACTCCCGCTGAAGGACGTGGTGTTCGGTGAGGACGCGGAGCTGCTGCAGGAGACGCGGTTCACCCAGCCGGCGCTGTTCGCGGTCGAGGTGGCCCTGTTCCGTCTGCTGGAGTCGTGGGGTGTGCGTCCGGACTTCCTCGCCGGGCATTCGGTCGGCGAGTTCGCGGCGGCCCATGTCGCGGGTGTGCTGTCGCTGGAGGACGCGGGGAAGCTGGTGGCCGCGCGGGGCCGGCTGATGCAGGAGCTGCCGTCCGGTGGTGTGATGGTGGCGGTGCAGGCTTCCGAGGAGGAGGTGCGGGCCCTGCTGCCCGGTCTTGAGGACCGGGTGGGTATGGCTGCCGTCAACGGGCCTGTGTCCGTGGTGCTTTCGGGTGCCGAGGACGTCGTGGCGGAGCTGGTTGGGAAGCTCGCGGCAGAGGGCCGCAAGACCAAGGCCCTGACGGTTTCGCACGCCTTCCACTCCCCGTTGATGGATCCGATGCTCGACGCCTTCCGCGAGGTCGCGGAATCGGTGGTCTTCGAGGCTCCGCGGCTTCCGGTCGTCTCCACCCTGACGGGAGCCCTGGTCACGGCCGAGGAGTTCTGCTCCGCCGATTACTGGGTGCGTCATGTCCGTGAGGCCGTCCGTTTCGCCGACGCCGTCACCACGCTGGCCGCCGAAGGCGTACGCACCTTCCTGGAGGTCGGCCCCGGCGGTGTGCTGACCGCCCTGGCCCAGGAGTCCCTGGACGAGCACGCCGTCACCGTTCCCGTCCTGCGGGCCGACCGCGCCGAGGACCTGGCCGTCAGCACCGCCCTCGCCCGGCTGCACGTCCAGGGCACCCCCGTCGACTGGGAGGCGGTCCTCGCGGGCCGTGGCGCCCGCCGGGTGGACCTGCCCACCTACCCCTTCCAGCACCAGCCGTTCTGGCTGGTCCCCGCGGGCTTCCGGGAGACCGGCCCCGAGGCGGCGGACCCGGCCGAGGCCGCCTTCTGGGACAGCGTCGAGAACCAGGACCTGGCCGCCCTCGCCGAACGGCTGGAGGTCGCCGGGGACTCCCCGCTCAGCTCCGTCCTGCCCGCGCTGTCCCAATGGCGCCGGCGCCAGCGCAGCCGTTCCGTCGTCGACTCCTGGCGCTACCGGATCTCCTGGCAGCCGCTGACCGGCGGCCGGGACACCGCCGAGCTGACCGGTACCTGGCTGCTCGCCGTCCCCGGGGACGGGGAGGACGACGTCGTCACCGCCGTCTCCGAGGCCCTGACCCGCCACGGCGCCGAGGTCGCTCTGCTGCCCGTACCCACCGACGAGACCCGTACCGGGCTCGCCGCCCGCCTGCGCCGCGAGCCCGGGGCGACGGAGCCGGCCGGTGTGCTCTCCCTCCTGGCCCTCACCGACGAGCCGCACCCGGACCACCCCGACCTGCCCGCCGGGCTGGCCCTGACCACCCTGCTCGTCCAGGCCCTGGGCGACGCGGGGCTCACCGCGCCCCTCTGGTGCGCCACCCGGGGAGCCGTCGCCACCGGCCGCTCGGACACCCCGACCAGCGCGTGGCAGGCCATGGTCTGGGGCCTCGGCCGCTCCACGGCCCTCGACCACCCGGACCGCTGGGGCGGACTCGTCGACCTGCCCGCCGCCCTGGACCGGCGGGCCGCCCGCCGTCTCGTCTCGGTGCTCGCCGACCGGACGGAAGGCGAGGACCAGATCGCGATCCGGCCCTCCGGCGTCTTCGTCCGCCGCCTGGCCCGCGCCCTCGCCGCCGACACCTCCCCGGCGGACCGGACCTGGCAGCCGCGCGGCACCGTCCTGATCACCGGCGGCACCGGCGCCCTCGGCGCCCACGTCGCCCGGCACCTCGCCCGCAACGGCGCCGAGCACCTCGTCCTCACCGGCCGACGGGGCCCGCAGGCCCCCGGGGCGCCCGAACTCGCCGCCGAGATCGAGGCACTGGGAGCCAGGGTCACCCTCACGGCCTGCGACCTCTCGGACCGCGAGCAGGTGGCCGCCCTCCTCCGGGACCTCGCGGAGGACCACCACCCGCTCACCGCCGTGATCCACGCGGCCGGCCTGCCGCAGTTCACCCCCACCGACACCCTGACCCCGGCCGACCTCGCCTCCGTCGTCGCCGCCAAGGCGGCCGGCGCCCGGCACCTGGACGAACTCCTGGCCGACCGGGACCTGGACGCCTTCGTCCTGTTCTCCTCCGTCGCCGCAGCCTGGGGCAGCGGCAGCCAGGCCGCCTACTGCGCGGCCAACGCCCACCTCGACGCCCTCGCCGAGCAGCGCCGGGCCCGAGGACTCGCCGCCACCTCCGTCGCCTGGGGGCCCTGGGCCGACGGCGGCATGGCCGGTGACGACGAGGCCGAGGCCCACCTGCGCCGGCGCGGGCTGCCCGCGATGTCCCCGGACACCGCGATCGCCGCACTCCAGCGGGCCCTGGATCTCGACGAGACCACGGTCGTCGTCGCCGACGTGGCCTGGGACCGGTTCGCCCCCGCCTTCACCCTCGCCCGGCCCAGCGCTCTCCTCGCCGACCTGCCCGAGGCCCGTGCGGCCCTCGCGGCCGCCCGGGGCGGGGCGGACGCCACCGGCGCGGACGAGGACACGGCCCCCTCCCGTACCGCCGGACTCGCCGCGCTCCCGGCCGCCGAGCGCCACCGCGTGCTCCTCGATCTGGTCCGGGCCGAAGCGGCCCGGGCCCTGGGCCACCCGGACCTGACGGCGGTGGCCTCCGAACGCTCGTTCAAGGACCTCGGCTTCGACTCCCTCACCAGCGTGGAACTGCGTAACCGGCTGAACGGCGCCACCGGGCTGCGTCTGCCCGCCACCCTCGTCTTCGACCACCCCAACGCGGAGGCCCTCGCCGCCTTCCTCTCCGCCGAGGTGTCCGGACACGCCCCGGCCGCGCTCCCGGCGGGCGGCCCCGCACCGGCCGGACCCGCCGGGACGGCCGCTCCCGACGAGCCGATCGCCATCGTCGCCATGGGCTGCCGCTTCCCCGGCGGCGCCGACACCCCCGAGCAGCTCTGGCAGTTGCTCGCCGACGGGGTCGACGCCGTCACCCCCTTCCCCGCCGACCGGGGCTGGGACCTCGACTCCCTCCACCACCCGGACCCCGAGCACCCCGGTACCACCTACGTCAGCGAGGGCGGGTTCCTCCACGACGCGGGCCGCTTCGACGCCCGTTTCTTCGGGATCTCCCCGCGCGAGGCCCTGGCCATGGACCCCCAGCAGCGGCTGCTCCTGGAGACCGCCTGGGAAACCCTCGAACGGGCCCGCCTCGCCCCCTCCTCCCTGCGCGGCAGCCGCACCGGTGTGTTCATCGGCTCCGGCTACCAGGGCTACGGCGCCACCCCGGGCGCCCTGCCCGACGGCGTCGAGGGACACCTCCTCACCGGCACCTCCAGCAGCGTCATGTCCGGCCGCATCGCCTACGCCCTGGGCCTCGAAGGCCCCGCGCTCACCGTGGACACGGCCTGCTCCTCCTCCCTGGTCGCCCTGCACCTGGCCACCCAGGCCCTGCGCCAGGGAGAGTGCGAACTGGCGCTCGTCGGCGGGGCGGCCGTGATGGCCGGCCCCAACGCCTTCGTCGAGTTCAGCCGCCAGCGCGGGCTGGCCGCCGACGGCCGCTGCAAGCCCTTCGCGGCGGCCGCCGACGGCACGGGCTGGGGTGAGGGCGTCGGCATGCTGCTCGTGGAGCGACTCTCGGACGCCGTGCGCAACGGGCACCCGGTGCTCGCGGTGGTCCGGGGCAGCGCGGTCAACCAGGACGGCGCCTCCAACGGCCTCACCGCCCCCAACGGCCCTGCCCAGCAACGGGTGATCCGTCAGGCCCTCGCCAACGCCGGGCTGACGCCGGCGGACGTGGACGCCGTCGAGGCGCACGGCACGGGCACGGCCCTCGGCGACCCGATCGAGGCCCAGGCGCTCCTCGCGACCTACGGTCAGGACCGGCCGGAGGACCGGCCGTTGTGGCTGGGCTCCCTGAAGTCCAACATCGGCCACACCCAGGCCGCCTCCGGCCTGGCGAGCGTGATCAAGACCGTACTGTCGCTCCGGCACGGCCTGCTGCCCAAGACCCTCCACGTGGACGAGCCCTCCCCGCACGTCGACTGGTCGGCGGGAGCCGTCCGGCTCCTGACCGAGCCCGTGGCCTGGACGGACACGGACCCCGCCCGGCCGCGCCGGGCGGCCGTCTCCTCCTTCGGGGTGAGCGGCACCAACGCCCACACCATCATCGAGCAGGCCCCCGCCACCCCTGCGGAGCCGGCGGAGGCCCCCGACGCCCGGGGCGGATGCCTGCCCTGGATCGTCTCCGGCGGCGACGAGGCGGCCCTGCGCGAGCAGGCCCGCAACCTCCTCGCCCACACCCGCTCCCACCCCGGGCTCACCCCGGCCGACCTGGCCCTCTCCTTGGCAGAGTCCCGCACCGCCCTGCCGCACCGCGCGGTGGTGCTGGGCACGACCACCGAGGAACTGGGCGCAGGCCTGGCCGCCCTCGGCCAGGGCGAACCCTCGGCGGACCTCGTACGGGGCCGCACGGCCGGTTCCCGGTCCGGGACGGCGTTCCTGTTCTCGGGTCAGGGGAGTCAGCGTCTGGGGATGGGGCGTGAGTTGTATGAGGCGTTCCCGGTGTTCGCGGATGCGTTCGATGCGGTGTGTGCGCGGGTGGACGGGTATGTGGACCGGCCGTTGCGGGAGGTGGTGTTCGGTGGGGATGCCGGGTTGCTGGAGCGGACGGAGTTCGCTCAGCCGGCGTTGTTCGCGGTGGAGGTGGCGTTGTTCCGGCTGGTGGAGTCCTGGGGTGTGTGTCCGGACTTCCTGGCGGGGCATTCCGTCGGTGAGTTCGCGGTGGCGTATGTCGCGGGGGTGTTCTCGCTTGAGGACGCGGTGAAGCTGGTGGTCGCGCGGGGCCGGCTGATGCAGGCGCTGCCGGCGGGTGGGGTGATGGTGGCGGTGGAGGCCTCGGAGTGCGAGGTCCGTGAGCTGCTGGCGATCTCCGAGGGCGAGGCGGGCATCGCGGCCGTCAACGGTCCTTCCTCGGTGGTGCTTTCGGGTGCCGAGGGGGCCGTTGGACGTGTCGTCGAGAAGCTGTCGGCCGAGGGTCGCAGGACGAAGGCCCTGACGGTCTCGCACGCTTTCCATTCCCCGTTGATGGATCCGGTGCTGGGCGATTTCCGTAAGACGCTGGAATCGGTGTCGTTCGGGTCTCCGGTTCTGCCGGTGGTGTCGACGTTGACGGGTGCCGTGGTGTCGGCGGAGGAGTTCTGCTCCGTGGACTACTGGGTGAGTCATGTCCGTGAGGCGGTGCGGTTCGCCGACGCGGTCGAGGCGTTGGCGGCGGAGGGTGCCGGTGCGTTCCTGGAGGTCGGTCCGGGTGGTGTGCTGACGGCGCTGGCCGCATCCGTCCTGGACGGGGATCGGACGGCGGTGGCGGTGCTGCGTGGTGACCGGCCGGAGGAGACGGCGGTCCTGACGGCTATGGCGCGTCTTCACGTGCAGGGGACGCCGGTGGACTGGACGGCCGTCCTGGCCGGGCGGGGTGCCCGCAAGGTGGACCTTCCCACCTACGCCTTCCAGCACGACCACTACTGGCTGACGCCGCAGGCCGCACCGGCCACCCACACCACCGCACCGGCCGACGCGGCGGAGGCGGAGTTCTGGGACACCGTCGAGAACGGGGAACCGCAGGCCCTCGCCGCGCGGCTCGGGCTGGCGGCCGGAGCGCCGCTGGACTCGGTGTTCGGCGCGCTCTCGGCATGGCGTCGCGAGAGCCGCACCCGCAGCACGCTCGACGGCTGGCGCTACCAGGCGGTGTGGCAGCCCCGCACCGGCCTGCCGGCCGCCGCCCCGTCGGGGACCTGGCTGGTCGTGGCCCCGGACGCGGCCACCGCCGAGCCCTACGCCCGGATGCTCCGGGAGCGGGCCGCCGACCCCCTCCTCGTCACCGTCACCGACCCCGGCGCCGACCGCAGGACGCTCGCCGCGCTGCTGCGCGACGCGGGGGCCGTGGGCGGCGCACTGGTGGCCGGAGTCCTGTCCCTGCTGGCCCTGGACGAACGCCGCCACCCCCGGCACACGGACCTGCCGGCCGGCCTCACCGCCACCGTCGCGCTCGTCCAGGCGCTGGGGGACCTGGAGGCCGGGGCGCCGCTGTGGTGCCTCACGAGCGGGGCCGTGGCCGTCAGCGGCTCCCGGCAGGTCACCCGGCCGCTCCAGGCCCTGGTCTGGGGTCTGGGACGCGCGGTCGCCCTGGAGAGCCCGGCCCGCTGGGGCGGCCTGGTCGACCTCCCCGCCACCGGTGCCGCATCCGGATCCGGCGCCCCCGACGAGGGGACGCTCGCCCGGCTCGCCGAGGTCCTCGGCGGGGCCGACGGCGAGGACCAGCTCGCGGTGAGCGCCTCCGCGACCCTGGTCCGCAGGCTGACCCGGATGCCCCGCACCACCGGGGACGTCGCCGCCGACGGCGGCTGGAAGCCCCGGGGGACCGTCCTGATCACCGGCGGTACGGGCTCGCTCGGCGGGCACACCGCCCGCTGGCTGGCCGGGGCCGGTGCCGAGCACCTGGTCCTCGTCGGCCGGCGCGGCGAGGCCGCCCCGGGCGCGGCCGAACTCGCCGCCGAACTGCGGGAGTCCGGGGTGCGGGTGACGGTCGCCGCCTGCGACGTCGCCGACCGGGAGGCCCTGGCGGGCCTGCTGGACGGGCTGTCCGCAGATCCCGCCCCGCTGACCGCCGTCGTCCACGCCGCCGGGCTCCCGCAGTTCACCACCGTCGCGGAGACCACCCCCGAGGAGCTGGCCGCCGTGGTCTCGGCCAAGGTGGCCGGCGCCGTCCACCTGGACGAGCTGCTCGCCGGCCGGGAGCTGGACGCGTTCGTCCTCTTCTCGTCCGTCTCCGGCGTGTGGGGCAGCGGCAGCCAGGCCGCCTACTCCGCGGGCAACGCCTTCCTCGACGCGCTCGCCCAGCACCGGCGGGCCAAGGGGCTCGCCGCGACGGCCGTCGCCTGGGGCCCGTGGGCCGAGGGCGGAATGGCCGCCGACGGCGGCGCGGAGGAGTACCTGAGGCGCAGCGGACTGCCCGCGCTCTCCCCGGCACTGGCCGTCGCGGCCCTGCGACTGGCCATGGACCGGGACGAGACCGCCGTGGTCGTGGCGGACGTCGACTGGCCGAGGTTCGCGCCCTCCTTCACCATCGGCCGGCCCAGCGCCCTCCTCGCCGGCCTGCCCGAGGCGCGGGCCGCGCTGGCCGCCGGCGCGGCCGACGACACCCCCGGCGCCGCCGCCCCCGTGGCGCAGGACCTCGTACGGGAGCTGTCCGGCCTCGGCCCCGAGGACCGGTACGAGCTGCTGCTGGAGCTGGTGCGCAAGGAGGCCGCGGCGGTACTCGGCTACCCGGCCACCGACGCCATCGAGCCCGACCGGGCCTTCCGGGACCTCGGCTTCGACTCGCTCACCGCGGTCGAACTCCGCAACCGGATGGGCGCGGCGACCGGGCTCCGGCTCCCGGCGACGCTGGTCTTCGACCACCCCACCCCCAGCGCCCTCACCGACGGGCTGCTGAGCGCCCTGCTGCCCGCAGGGGCGGCGGACGGCGCCCCGCAGGAGGGCCCGGACGAGGAGCGGGTCCGCCGCGCCCTCGCCACCGTCCCGCTGGCCCGGCTGCGTGCGGCGGGGCTAATGGAAGCCCTGCTGGGCCTGGCCGCCGGAGCTGCGGACACCGCACCCGGCCCCGACCACGGGGATCCCGACACCGACGCCGGCTCCGCCATCGCGGACATGGACGTCGACCACCTCATCGAACTGGCGCTGGGCGACAGCGAAGCCTGACCAACGGCCTGAGTACGGAGCACATCATGACCACATCGAACGACAAGATCGTTCAGGCACTGCGCGCCTCCCTCCAGGAGACCGAGCGGCTGCGCCGCGAGAACCGGAAGATGACGGCCGATGCCCGCGAGCCCATCGCCATCGTCGCGATGAGCTGCCGCTTCCCCGGCGGCATCGGCTCCCCCGAGGAGCTGTGGCGCCTCCTGGCGGAAGGCGGCGACGCGATCTCCGGCTTCCCCGCCGACCGCGGCTGGGACCTCGACGCCCTCTACGACCCCGACCCGGACCACGCCGGCACCTGCTACGTCCGGCACGGCGGATTCCTCGACGGCGTGGGCGAGTTCGACGCCGGATTCTTCGGGATCTCCCCGCGCGAGGCCCTGATGATGGACCCGCAGCAGCGGCTGCTGCTGGAAACCGCCTGGGAGGCCTTCGAACGGGCCGGGATCGACCCGGCCACCCTGCGTGGCTCCCGCACCGGGGTCTTCGCCGGTACCAACGGCCAGGACTACGCCCGGCTTTCCACCTCCCCGGAGGACTTCGACGGATACCTCGGGACCGGCAACGCCGCCGCCGTCATCTCCGGACGGCTCGCCTACACCTTCGGCCTCGAAGGCCCCGCCGTGACGGTCGACACGGCCTGTTCCTCCTCCCTCGTCGCCCTGCACCTCGCCGCCCAGGCCCTCCGTAAGGACGAGTGCACCCTCGCCCTGGTCAGCGGGGTGACGGTGATGTCCACGCCCGGTGCCTTCATGGAGTTCAGCCGGCAGCGCGGGCTGGCCGCCGACGGCCGCTGCAAGCCCTTCTCCGCCGCCGCCGACGGCACCGGCTGGAGCGAGGGCGTCGGCATGCTGCTCGTGGAGCGCCTCTCCGACGCCCGCCGCCACGGCCACCGCGTGCTGGCCGTGCTCCGGGGCAGCGCGGTCAACCAGGACGGCGCCTCCAACGGGCTGACCGCCCCCAGCGGGCCGGCCCAGCAGCGGGTCATCCGCCAGGCCCTGGCCGACGCCCGGCTCACCGCCGCCGAGGTGGACGCCGTCGAGGCGCACGGCACCGGCACCTCGCTCGGCGACCCCATCGAGGCCCACGCTCTGCTCGCGACCTACGGCCAGGACCGTCCGGACGGACGGCCGCTGCTGCTGGGCGCGCTCAAGTCGAACATCGGCCACACCCAGGCGGCGGCCGGCGTGGCCGGGGTCATCAAGATGGTGATGGCGATGGAGCACGGCCTGCTGCCCGCCACCCTGCACCTCGACGAGCCGTCCCCGCACGTGGACTGGTCGGCGGGCGCCGTCCGGCTGCTGACCGGGGCCGTCGCCTGGCCGCAGACCGGCGGGCCGCGCCGGGCGGGCGTCTCCTCCTTCGGGGTGAGCGGCACCAACGCCCACGTCATCCTGGAACAGCCGGCCCCCGAACCGGCCCCCGAAACCGTCCTCGAACCGGCCCCCGACGTCGTCCCCGTCCGGCCCCCGCTCCTGTGGCCCCTCTCCGCCCGCACCCCGGAAGCCCTGCCCGAGCAGGCCCGACGGCTCGTGGCGTACGTACGGGAACACCCGCACGCCGAGCCCGCCGACATCGCCCACGCCCTCGCCACCACCCGCGCCCGACTGCCCCACCGCGTGGCCGTGGTGGGCGGCGACCGCGAGGAGCTGCTGGCCGCCCTCGACGCCTTCGCCCGCCGCGAGCCGACGGGCCGTGCCTTCGAGGGCAGGGCCCGCAAGACCAAGACGGCGTTCCTCTTCTCCGGGCAGGGCAGCCAGCGCCTGGGCATGGGCCGTGAACTGCACACCGTCTTCCCGGTGTTCGCCGAAGCCTTCGACAAGGCGTGCGCGGCGCTGGACCCGCATCTCGAACTCCCGCTCCGCGAGGTGGTGTTCGGAGAGGACGCGGAGCTGCTGCAGGAGACGCGGTTCACCCAGCCGGCGCTGTTCGCCGTCGAGGTGGCGCTGTTCCGGCTGGTGGAGTCCTGGGGCGTACGCCCGGACTTCCTCGCCGGGCACTCCATCGGCGAGTTCGCGGCGGCGCACGTCGCGGGCGTGTTCTCCCTCGAGGACGCGGCCAAGCTGGTGGCCGCCCGCGGCCGGCTGATGCAGGAACTGCCCCCGGGCGGCGTGATGGTGGCGGTCCAGGCCTCCGAGGAGGAGGTAGGGGCCCTGCTGCCCGGATTCGAGGACCGGGCCGCCGTCGCCGCCGTCAACGGACCCGCGTCCGTGGTCCTTTCGGGCACCGAGGACGCGGTGGCGGAGCTGGCCGGGAAGCTCGCGGCCGAGGGCCGTAGGACCAAGGCCCTGACGGTTTCGCACGCCTTCCACTCCCCGCTGATGGAACCGATGCTCGACGCCTTCCGCGCGCTCGTCGAGACCGTCCCCTTCGCCGCACCGGCCCTCCCCGTGGTCTCCACCGTCACGGGCCGCCGCCTGACCGCCGCCGAACTGGCCGACCCCGCGTACTGGGTGGACCAGGTGCGCGAGGCGGTCCGGTTCGCGGACGCGGTCCGGTACCTAGCCGACGCCGGGGCCTCGGTGTTCGTCGAGATCGGGCCCGGGGGCGTACTGTCCGGCCTGGCCCAGCCCCTGCTGGACGAGGACTCCGCCCACGCGGTACCGCTGCTGCGCACGGACTCCGCCGAGGAGACGGCCGCCGTCTCCGCGCTGGCCCGGCTGCACGTCCACGGAGTCCCCGTCGACCCGACCGCCCTGTGCGCGGAGCGCGGCGGCCGGCCGGCCCTCCACGACCTGCCCACCTACGCCTTCCAGCGCCGCCGCTACTGGCTGGAGTCCACGGCCTTCTCCGGCCGGACCGCCCCCGACGCCGCCGGGGCCGCCGACCCGGCGGAAGCCGGATTCTGGGACTCCGTGGAACGCGCCGACCTCGCGGCCTTCGCCGAGCGCCTCGGCCTCGCCGACGACGCGCCCCTGAGCTCGGTCCTCCCCGCCCTCTCCCTCTGGCGCCGCGACCACCGGGAGCGGTCCACGCTCGACGGCCGGCGCTACCGCATCGCCTGGCAGCCCGCCACCGCCACCGCCCCCGGCCGTCCCGGCGGCAGCTGGCTGGCCCTCGTCCCCGCCACCCGCCCCGCCGACGACCCGTGGACGGCCCACGTCCTGCGGGCCCTGGAGGAGCACGGCGCGACCGTACGGCCCGTGCCCGTCGCGCCCGGCGCCGGCCGGGAGGAACTCGCGGACCTGCTGCGCACCGCCGCCCACGAGCACACCGCCGACGGGATCCTGTCCCTGCTGGCCCTCGACGAACGGCCGCACCCGGCCCACCCCGTGCTGGCCGAAGGCCTCGCGGCGACCCTCGCGCTGATCCAGGCCCTCGGCGACGCGGGCGTCGACGCCCCCCTGTGGTGTGCCACCCGGGGCGCCGTCTCCACCGGCACCGCCGACCCGCTGCGCAGCCCCCGGCAGGCCGCCGTCTGGGCCCTCGGCCGGACCGCCGCACTCGAACACCCGGGCCGCTGGGGCGGCCTGGTCGACCTCCCCGAGCTGCTCGACGACCGCGCGGCCCGGCGCTTCGCGGCCGTCCTCGCGGGCGCCCACGCGGAAGAGGACCAGCTGGCCGTGCGCGGCGCGGGCGTCTTCGTACGCCGTCTGCTGCGCGCCCCCCAGGGCGGCTCCGGGCGGTCCGCGCCCGCCCCGCAGCCGCACGGCACCGTCCTGATCACCGGCGGCACCGGGGCCCTCGGCGCCCACGTGGCCCGCTGGCTCGCCGGGGCCGGAGCACGGCACCTGGTCCTCACCAGCCGCCGGGGACCGGCGGCGGCCGGCGCCGACGCCCTCCGCGCCGAACTGGAGGAACTCGGCGCCCGCGTCACCATCGAGGCCTGCGACGTCGCCGACCGGGAGGCCGTGGCCCGGCTGCTGGCCGGCCTCCCGGGGGAACACCCCCTCACCGGTGTCGTCCACGCCGCCGGAGTCGGCACTCCGGCCATGCTGGCCGACACGACCGCCGAGGAGTTCGCCGCCGTCCTCGCCGCCAAGGCGGCCGGCGCCCACCACCTCGACGAGCTGCTGGCCGACCGGGACCTGGACGCCTTCGTCCTCTTCTCGTCGATCTCCGGCGTGTGGGGAGCGGCCGGACAGGCCGCGTACGCGGTGGCCAACGCCTCCCTCGACGCCCTCGCCGAACACCGCCGCACCCGCGGCCTCACCGCCACCGCCGTCGCCTGGGGCCCCTGGGCCGGCGGCGGCATGGTCGAGGACGGCGACGCCGAGGACCGGCTCCTCCAGCGCGGACTGCCCGCCCTCACCCCGCCGGCGGCCATCGTCGCCCTGCGCGCCGCCCTCACCGGCGACGAGACGGCGGTGACCGTCGCGGACGTCGCCTGGGAGCGCTTCGCCCCCTCCTTCACCCTGCTGCGGCCCAGCCCGCTGCTGCACGGAGTCCCCGAAGCCGTCGCCGCCCTCGCCGGGGCGGCCGACGGCGAGGCCTCCGACGGCCGGGGCGACGGCGAACCGACCGAGTTCGCCCGCCGGGCCGCCGCCCTCACCGGCTCCGAACGGGCCCGGGCCGTCCTCGCCCTGGTACGGGCCGAGGCCGCCGCCGTACTCGGCCACCCCGACGCCGGCGCGGTCCCGGCCGACCGGGCCTTCCGCGAACTCGGCTTCGACTCCCTCACCGCGGTGGAACTGCGCAACCGCCTCGGCCGGACGACGGGGGTCCGGCTCCCCGCCACCCTCGTCTTCGACCACCCCTCCCCGGCCGCCCTGGCCGCCCACCTCCTGACGGAACTCACCGCGGCCGTCACCGGCCGGACCGCCGCCCCCGCGCCGGCCGCCGCCGCCCGCGCCGCCGCCGACGACGGCGAGCCCATCGCGATCGTCGCCATGAGCTGCCGCTACCCCGGCGAGGTACGCGGCCCCGAAGACCTCTGGCGGCTCGTCGCCGAGGGCCGCGACGCGGTCGGCGGCTTCCCCGCCGACCGGGGCTGGGACCTGGACTCCCTCTACGACCCCGACCCCGACCGGCCCGGCACCACGTACGCCAGGGACGGCGGCTTCCTCTACGACGTCGCCGACTTCGACCCCGCCTTCTTCGGGATCTCCCCGCGCGAGGCCCTCGCCATGGACCCCCAGCAGCGGCTCCTGCTGGAGACCGCCTGGGAGGCCTTCGAACGCGGCGGCCTCGACCCCACCTCCCTGCGCGGCACCGGAACCGGCGTGTTCATCGGCTCCGGCTACCAGGACTACGCCTCGCGCCTGCTGAGCGTCCCGCAGGACCTGGAGGGCTACATCGGCACCGGCAGCTCCGCGAGCGTCGTCTCCGGCCGGATCGCCTACTCCTTCGGCCTGGAGGGGCCGGCGCTGACCGTGGACACGGCCTGCTCCTCCTCCCTCGTCGCCCTCCACCTCGCCGCGCAGGCCCTGCGGCGCGGCGAGTGCGACCTCGCCCTGGCCGGCGGGGTGACCGTGATGTCCAGCCCCAACGCCTTCATCGAGTTCAGCCGCCAGCGCGGGCTGGCCGCCGACGGCCGCTGCAAGTCCTTCGCGGCGGCCGCCGACGGCACCGGCTGGGGCGAGGGCGTCGGCCTGCTCCTGGTGGAGCGGCTCTCCGACGCCCGCCGCCACGGCCACCCCGTGCTCGCCCTCGTACGGGGCTCCGCGATCAACCAGGACGGCGCCTCCAACGGCCTGACCGCCCCCAACGGCCCGGCCCAGCAACGGGTGATCCGCCAGGCCCTCGCCGACGCGGGACTCTCCCCGGCGGACGTCGACGCGGTCGAGGCGCACGGCACCGGCACCACCCTCGGCGACCCGATCGAGGCCCAGGCGCTCCTCGCCACCTACGGTCAGGACCGGCCGGAGGACCGGCCGTTGTGGCTGGGCTCCCTGAAGTCCAACCTCGGCCACACCCAGGCGGCGGCCGGGGTCGGCGGCATCATCAAGATGGTCGAGGCCATGCGCCACGGCCTGCTGCCCAGGACCCTGCACGTGGACGCCCCGACCCCGCACGTGGACTGGTCGGCGGGAGACGTCCGGCTGCTGACCGAGCCCGTCGACTGGACACCCGGCCCGGAACGCGTCCGACGGGCCGGTATCTCCTCGTTCGGGGTGAGCGGCACCAACGCCCACGTCATCATCGAGCAGCCCCCCGTGGAGTCCCCGGCACCCGCCGAGGCCCGGCCCGAACCGCGGCCGGTCCCGTGGCTGATTTCCGCGAGCGGCCCCGAGGCCCTGCGCGAACAGGCCGCACGCCTCCTCGACCACATCGAGCAACACCCCTACCTGGAACCGGCCGACGTGGCACGGTCCTTGGCCACCTCGCGCGCCGCGCTGGAACACCGGGCTGCCGTCCTCGGCACGCTGCGGGAGGACTTCCTGCCCGCCCTCCGCGCCCTGGCCGCGAACGACGCGGCCACGGCGGGGGATTCCGCCATCACGGGCACGGCCGGTTCCCGGTCCGGGACGGCGTTCCTGTTCTCGGGTCAGGGGAGTCAGCGTCTGGGGATGGGGCGTGAGTTGTATGAGGCGTTCCCGGTGTTCGCGGATGCGTTCGATGCGGTGTGTGCGCGGGTGGACGGGTATGTGGACCGGCCGTTGCGGGAGGTGGTGTTCGGCGGGGACGCCGGGTTGCTGGAGCGGACGGAGTTCGCTCAGCCGGCGTTGTTCGCGGTGGAGGTGGCGTTGTTCCGGCTGGTGGAGTCCTGGGGTGTGCGTCCGGACTTCCTGGCGGGGCATTCCGTGGGTGAGTTCGCGGTGGCGCATGTCGCGGGGGTGTTCTCGCTTGAGGACGCGGTGAAGCTGGTGGTCGCGCGTGGCCGGCTGATGCAGGCGCTGCCGGCGGGTGGGGTGATGGTGGCGGTGGAGGCCTCGGAGTCCGAGGTCCGTGAGCTGCTGGCCGGTTCCGAGGGCGAGGCGGGCATCGCGGCCGTCAACGGTCCTTCCTCGGTGGTGCTTTCGGGTGCGGAGGGGGCCGTCTCCCAGGTGGTGGCCAAGCTGGTGGCCGAGGGTCGCAGGACGAAGGCCCTGACGGTTTCCCATGCTTTCCATTCCCCGTTGATGGATCCGATGCTGGGCGATTTCCGTAAGACGCTCGAATCGGTGTCGTTCGGGTCTCCGGCCTTGCCGGTGGTGTCGACGTTGACGGGTGCCGTGGTGTCGGCGGAGGAGTTCTGCTCCGTGGACTACTGGGTGAGTCATGTCCGTGAGGCGGTGCGGTTCGCTGACGCGGTGGAGGCGTTGGCGGTGGAGGGTGCCGGTGCGTTTCTGGAGGTCGGTCCGGGGGGTGTGCTGACGGCGCTGGCCGCATCCGTCCTGGACGGTGACCGGACGGCGGTCGCGGTGCTGCGGGGTGACCGGCCGGAGGAGACGGCGGTCCTGACGGCTGTGGCGCACCTCCACGTTCAGGGGACGCCGGTGGACTGGACGGCCGTCCTGGCCGGCCGGGGTGCCCGCAGGGTCGACCTTCCCACCTACGCCTTCCAGCACGACCGCTACTGGCTCGAAACCGGGACCGCCGCCGGGGACCTCGCCGGCGCCGGCCTGGGCTCCGCCGGGCACCCGCTGCTCGGCGCCGCCGTCGCCCTCGCCGAGGGCGAGGGGCTGGTCCTGACCGGCAGGCTCTCGCTCTCGGCCCAGCCCTGGCTGGCACAGCACCAGGTCATGGGGGCGGCCCTGCTCCCCGGAACGGCCCTGGTGGACCTCGCCATCCGGGCCGCCGACGAGACCGGCTGCGACCGGGTCGAGGAGCTCACCCTCCAGGCCCCGCTGGTCCTGCCCGCCCAGGGCGCCGTGCGGATCCAGGTCACGGTGGCCGGCCCCGACGAGACCGGACGCCGGAACGTCAGCGTCCACTCGCGGCCGGACGGGACCGGCCCCGAAGGGACCGTCCCCGACGGGCCCTGGACGGCCCATGCAACCGGCGTGCTCGCCCCGCCGGCCGGCGCCACGACGGAGGAGGACCTCGCGCAGTGGCCGCCCGCCGATGCCGAGGCCGTCCCCGTGGAGGGCTACTACGAGCGCCTGACCGAACTCGGCTTCGGGTACGGACCCCTCTTCCAGGGGCTGCGGACCCTGTGGCGGCGCGGCGACGAGGTGTACGCGGAGGTCTCCCTCCCGCAGGACACCGAGGCCGAGGCCGAGGCCGCGGGCTTCGGCGTCCACCCGGCGCTGCTGGACAGCGCCCTGCACGCCGTCGGCCTCGGCGGGCTGCTGCCCGACACCGGCCGGGGCCGCATCCCCTTCGCGTGGAGCGGCGTACGGCTTCAGGCGACCGGTGCCACCGAGCTGCGGGTGCGGCTGACCTCGCCCGCCCCGGACACCGTGTCCCTGTTCGCCGCCGACGGCACCGGCCGGGCCGTCGTCACCGTCGACTCCCTCGTCCTGCGGACCGTGACGGCCGATCAGCTGCCCGACGCCGGCCCGGTCGACCACCAGGACACCCTCTACCGGCTGGACTGGCCCGTGCTGCCGCTCGACCCGCAGGAGGACGCCGACCGTACCGCCGGACCCCTCGTCCTGGCCGGGGACCACGCGGGCCTGCTCGCCCTCCTGGACGGCCTCGGCGACCGGGACCGGCTCGCGGACACCGTCCTCGTCCCGGCACCGAGCGGCCCCCTCGGCGCACCCGAGGCGGAGCGGGTCCACACCGTCACCCGGGAGGGCCTCGCGCTCCTGCGGACCTGGCTCGCCGACGAACGGACGGCGGGCTCCCGGCTGGTGCTGCTGACCGGGGGTGCCGTCGCCCCCGAGCCCGGGGCCACCGTCACCGACCCGGCCCACAGCGCCCTGTGGGGGCTGGTCCGCTCCGCGCAGTCGGAGAACCCCGGCCGGCTGGTCCTCGCCGACCTGGCCGCCCCGCAGGCACCCGCTCCCGGCAGCGCGGAGGAACGCCTCCTGGCGGCCGCGCTGGCCACCGGCGAACCGCAGTTCGCCCTGCGCGGCGCCACCGCCCACGTCCCCCGCCTCGCCCGCCGGACCGCCGCCGACGCCCTGCGCCCCGCCCCCGGTGCGGCGGGCTGGCGGCTGACCACCGGCACTGCGGGCACCGCCGCCGGCACCCTCGACGCCCTCGCGCTCACCGAGAACCCGGCCGCCACCGCCCCGCTCGGCCAGGGGCAGGTCCGCATCGCCGTCCGCGCCGCCGGGGTCAACTTCCGGGACGCCCTGATCGCCCTCGGCATGTACCCGGGCGAGGCCACCCTCGGCAGCGAAGCGGCCGGCGTCGTCGTCGAGACCGGGCCGGGCACCTCCGGCCTGGCGGTGGGGGACCGGGTGTTCGGCATGATCCCCGAGTCCTTCGGCCCCCTCGCCGTCGCCGACCACCGGATGGTGGCCCGGATGCCGCACGGCTGGACCTTCACGGAGGCCGCCTCGGTGCCCATCGTCTTCCTGACGGCCTACTACGCGCTGGTCGACCTGGCAGGGCTGCGGGCCGGGCAGACGCTGCTGGTGCACTCGGCGGCGGGCGGCGTCGGCATGGCCGCCACCCAGCTCGCCCGCCACCTCGGTGCCGAGGTCTACGGCACCGCCGGACCCGGCAAGTGGGCGGCCCTGACCGCAGCCGGCGGCCCGGACTCCGACCACCTCGCCTCCTCCCGCGACCTCGGTTTCGAGGAGCGGTTCCGGAGCGCGACGGCCGGCCGGGGCGTGGACCTCGTGCTCAACTCCCTGGCCGGGGAGTACGTGGACGCCTCCCTGCGCACCCTGGCCGACGGCGGCCGCTTCCTCGAAATGGGCAAGACCGACGTCCGCGACCCCCGGCAGGTCGCCCGGGAACACCGGGGCGCCGTCTACACCGCCTTCGACACCATCGAGGCGGGCCCCGACCGGATCGGCGCCATGCTCCACGAGCTCGTCGCCCTGTTCGAAGCCGGGGCCCTGCGGCCCCTGCCCGTCACCTGCTGGGACGTCCGCCGGGCCCCCGAAGCCCTGCGCCACCTGAGCCAGGCCCGGCACATCGGCAAGCTCGTCCTCACCGTCCCCGCCGCACCCGACCCCGAGGGCACCGTCCTCGTCACCGGGGCCACCGGGGCGCTGGGCGGGCTCGTCGCCCGCCACCTGGTCACCGGCCACGGTGCCCGCCACCTGCTGCTCACCAGCCGGCGCGGCGCGGCCGCCGACGGGGCCGCGGCGCTGCGCGAGGAACTCCTCGCGGCCGGCGCGACGACCGTCACCCTCGCGGCCTGTGACACGGCCGACCGGGAGGCGCTCGCCGCCCTGCTGGCCGCCGTCCCCGCCGGCCGGCCGCTGACCGCCGTGGTCCACGCCGCCGGAGTCCTCGACGACGGCCTGGTCACCTCCCTGACCCCCGACCGGCTGGAGGCCGTCCTGCGCCCCAAGGTGGACGCCGCGCTCCACCTGCACGAACTGACCCGGCACACGGACCTGGCCGCCTTCGTGCTGTTCTCCTCGGTCGCCGCGACCCTGGGCAGCGCGGGCCAGGGCAACTACGCCGCCGCCAACGCGTTCCTGGACGCCCTGGCCCAGCGCCGCGCCTCGGCCGGCCTGCCCGCCACCTCCCTGGCCTGGGGGCCCTGGGCCGACGGCGGCATGGCCTCGGGCATGGACGCGTCCGGGCAGGACCGGATGGCCCGCTCCGGCCTGGTCCCCTTCCGCCCGCAGGAGGGCCTCGCGCTCTTCGACGCGGCCCGGGCCGGAGAGCGGGCCGTCGCCGTACCCGTACGGTTCGCCACCGCGGCCCCGGCCGGACCGGGCCCGGATGGGCAGCCGTCCGTACCGGCGGTCCTGCGCGGCCTGCTGCGTCCCGCCGCCCGGCGCACCGTCCGGGAGGCCGTGGCCGGCGGGGGCCCCGACGCCCTGCGCGAGCGGCTGGCCCGCCTGTCCGGGCCCGAACGGGACGGCGCCCTGCTGGACCTGGTGCGCACCCAGGTGGCGGCCGTCCTCGGGCTCGGCGGCCCCCGCGAGGTGGACCGCGACCGGGAGTTCAAGCTGCTGGGCTTCGACTCCCTCACCTCGGTGGAGCTGCGCAACCGGCTGAACTCCGCCACCGGACTGCGGCTCCCGGCCACCCTCGTCTTCGACTGCCCCACCCCCGTGGCGCTCGCCGCCCGCATCGGCGCCGACCTCGCGCCCGAGGCGGCCCCGGCGCCGTCGGCCGCGTCGGTGTTCGGGGAGATCGACCGGCTGGAGCGGGCCCTGGCCGCCGTCGGGGCCGACGACGAACAGGTCCGCTCCCGGATCAGGACCCGCCTGCACGGCGTGCTCGCCGCCCTCGCCGAGGACCCCGCCCCCACCCCCGGCGCGACCTCCGACGAGCGGCTCCGGAGCGCCACCGTCGACGACATCTTCGCGCTCATCGACGAGGAGCTCGACGGCTCCTGAGCACCCGGAAGCGCCCGGACCAGCAGGTGCACACGACCGCGGCCGCACCACCGCACCCCTTCCCGACACTTCTCGACGGGTGAAGAGACATGCAGAGCGAACAGAACGAACAGCACGCGAACGAACAGCGCGCGAACGAACAGAAGCTGCTGGACTACCTCAAGCGGGTGACGGCGGACCTCAAGCAGACCCGGCGCCGGCTCCACGAGGTGGAGGCCAAGGACCAGGAGCCGATCGCCATCGTCGCGATGAGCTGCCGCTACCCCGGCGGCGTCGACAGCCCCGAAGCCCTGTGGCGGCTGGTCGACGGCGGCTCCGACGCGGTCACCGGCTTCCCCGGCAACCGCGGCTGGGACCTGGAAGGGCTCTACGACCCCGACCCGGGCGTCCCCGGCAAGTGCTACACCCGCGAGGGCGGCTTCCTCCACGACGCGGGCCGCTTCGACCCGGGCCTCTTCGGCATGTCCCCCCGCGAGGCGCTGGCCACCGACCCGCAGCAGCGCCTCCTCCTCGAAGTCGCCTGGGAGGCCTTCGAGCGGGCCGGGATCGCCCCCACCTCCGTCAAGGGCTCCCGCACCGGCGTGTTCGTCGGCCTCGCCTACCAGGGGTACGCGGGCAGCGGCGACACCCGGGAGGAGCTGGAGGGCTTCCTGCTCACCGGCACCGCACCCAGCGTCGCCTCCGGCCGCCTCTCCTACACCTTCGGGCTGGAAGGCCCCTCGCTGACCGTCGACACGGCCTGCTCCTCCTCCCTGGTCGCCCTGCACCTGGCCGTCCAGGCCCTGCGCCGGGGCGAATGCTCCATGGCCCTGGCCGGCGGCGCCGCCGTCATGGCCGCCACCGGCATGTTCACCGAGTTCAGCCGCCAGCAGGGCCTGGCCGTCGACGGCCGCTGCAAGTCCTTCGCGGCCGGCGCCGACGGCACCGGCTGGGGTGAGGGCGTCGGCATGCTCCTCGTGGAGCGGCTCTCGGACGCCGTGCGCAACGGGCACCCGGTGCTCGCGGTGGTCCGGGGCTCCGCGATCAACCAGGACGGCGCCTCCAACGGCCTCACCGCCCCCAACGGCCCCGCTCAGCAGCGGGTCATCGAGCAGGCCCTCGCCGGTGCCGGACTCTCGCCGGCCGACGTCGACGTGGTCGAGGCGCACGGCACCGGCACCACCCTCGGCGATCCGATCGAGGCCCAGGCGCTCCTGGCGACGTACGGCCGGAACCGGCCGGAGGAACGACCGTTGTGGCTGGGCTCGTTAAAGTCCAACATCGGCCACACGCAGGCGGCGGCCGGCGTCGGCGGCATCATCAAGATGGTCGAGGCGATGCGCCACGGCGTCCTGCCGAAGACCCTGCACGCGCAGGAGCCCTCCCCGCATGTCGACTGGTCCTCCGGCGCCGTCCGCCTCCTCACCGAGCCCGTGGAGTGGACGGGTGACGGGCGGCTGCGCCGGGCCGCCGTCTCCTCCTTCGGGGTGAGCGGCACCAACGCCCACACCATCATCGAGCAGGCCCCGCCGGTCCCCGAGAGCCCGGAGGAGCCCGCCCAGGCCCCCGCCGAGCCGCTGCCGGTGGCCTGGACCCTCTCCGGCCGCGACACCACCGCCCTGCGCGAACAGGCCGAACGCCTCCTGCGGCACGTCCTCGGCCTCGGCGAGGTCAGTCCTCTGGACGTGGCCCACTCCCTGGCCACCTCCCGGGCCACCCTGGACCACCGTGCCGCCGTAGTCGGCACCGAACTCCCCGACCTCCTCGCCGGAGTCGGCGCCCTGGCCGCCGCCGGGACCGCCCCGCAGCTCGTCGAGGGCGTGAGCGGGCGCGAGGCCGCCACGGCCTTCCTGTTCTCGGGCCAGGGCAGCCAGCGCCTGGGCATGGGGCGTGAACTGTACGAGACCCGGCCGGCGTTCGCCGAAGCCTTCGACGCGGTCTGCGCCGCCGTCGACCCGCACCTCGAACTCCCCCTGAAAGACGTGGTGTTCGGGCAGGACCCGGAGCTGCTGGAGCGCACCGAGTACACCCAGCCGGCGCTGTTCGCCGTCGAAGTGGCCCTGTTCCGGCTGCTGGAGTCGTGGGGAGTGCGCCCCGACTTCCTCGCCGGACACTCCGTCGGCGAGTACGCCGTCGCCCACGCGGCGGGCGTACTGTCGCTGCGGGACGCGGCGAAGCTGGTGGCCGTGCGCGGCCGGCTGATGCAGGCGCTCCCGGCCGGCGGGGCGATGGCCGCCGTCGAGGCCTCCGAGGCGGAGGTGCGGGAGCTGCTGGCGGGCCTGGAGGACCGCGCCGGGATCGCCGCCGTCAACGGGCCGGCGTCCGTGGTCGTCTCGGGCGCCGCCGGCGCCGTGGCCGCCGTCGCGGACCGGCTGTCCGCCCAGGGCCGCAAGACCAAGGCCCTCGCCGTCTCCCACGCCTTCCACTCGCCCCTCATGGACCCGGTGCTGGCCGAATTCCGGGCCGTCGTCGCCGCAGTGGACTTCGCACCGCCACTGCTGCCGGTCGTCTCCACCCTCACCGGAGGCCCGGTCACCGCAGAGGAGTTCTGCTCCGCCGACTACTGGGTGCGCCACGTCCGCGAAGCGGTCCGCTTCGCCGACGCCGTGGGCGCCCTCGCCGCCGAAGGCGCCGGCACCTTCCTGGAGGTGGGGCCCGGCGGCGTCCTGACCGCCCTGGCCCAGCACGTACTCGACGACACCCGCGTCCTCGTCCCCCTGCTGCGCGCCGACCGCCCCGAGGACCTGGCCGTCACCACCGCCCTCGCCCGGGTCCACGTCCACGGCACCCCCGTCGACTGGGCCGCCGTCCACTCCGGACGCGGCGCCCGCCGCGTCGACCTGCCCACGTACGCCTTCCAGCGCCAGGACTACTGGCTCGAACCCGCCGCCCCCGCCTCCCGCCGCTCCGCGGTCGAGGACCGGCCGTACGAGATCACCTGGAAGCGGCTGCCCGTCCCCGCCGCCGGCCCCGCCGACGGGCACTGGCTCCTGCTGGCCCCCGCCGACGGCGCGGACCCCGCCGCCGCGGACCTGACCGCCGCGCTCCGGGACGCGCTCACCGCCCGGGGGGCCGGCGCCACCGTCCTCACCGTGGACGCCGCCGAGGACCGCGAGACCCTCGCCGGCCGGCTGCGGGAGGCCGCCGCCGGCGCCGTCCCCCGTACCGTCGTCTCCCTGCTGGCCCTGGACGAGCGGCCCGCCGCCGGACTGGCCGCCCTCGGCAGCGGCGACGCCGCCACCCTCACCCTCATCCAGGCCCTCGGCGACGCCGGGCTCGAAGCCCCCCTGTGGTGCGCCACCCGGGGCGCCGTCACCACCTCGCCGCAGGACGGGCCGACGGCACCGGCCCAGGCCCGGATCTGGGGCCTCGGCCGGGTCGCCGCGCTGGAACACGCGGCCCGCTGGGGCGGCCTCGTCGACCTGCCGGCGGACTGCGACACCACCGCCCTGGACCGGCTGCTCGGCGTCCTCACCACGGCCGGCCCCGAGGACCAGCTGGCCGTACGCCCGGACGGGGTGTTCGCCCGCCGCCTCACCCGCACCCCCGACGCCGAGGCGCGGCGCGGCGGGACATGGCGGCCGCGCGGCACCGTCCTGATCACCGGCGGCACCGGCGCCCTCGGCGGGCACGTCGCCCGGCTCCTCGCCGCACGCGGCGCCGCCCACCTCGTCCTCGCCGGCCGGCGAGGCCCCGCCGCCGAGGGCGCGGCGGAACTGACCGCCGAACTGGAGGCGCTGGGAGCCCGGGTGACCGTCGCCGCCTGTGACGTGGCCGACCGGGAGGCCCTCGCCCGGCTCCTCGCCGAACTGACCGGACCGGAAGCCGGCCAGCCGCTCACCGCCGTCGTCCACACCGCCGGCGTCGACACCCCCGGACTGCTCGCCGACACCGGCCCGGCCGCCTTCGACGCCGTCCTGGCCGCCAAGGCGGCGGGCGCCGTCCACCTCGACGCCCTGCTGCGCGAACTCCCCGCCGGTCACGAACTCGACGCCTTCGTCCTGTTCTCCTCCATCGCCGGGGTGTGGGGCGCCGGCGGGCAGGCCGCCTACAGCGCCGCCAACGCCCACCTCGACGCCCTCGCCGCCGCCCGGCGCTCCGCCGGCCTGCCCGCCACCGCCGTGGCCTGGGGCCCGTGGGCCGGCTCCGGCATGGCCGCCACCCCCGAGATCGCCGACGGCCTCCGCAAGCGCGGCCTGGAGCCCCTGGACGCCGAAGCGGCGCTCACCGCCCTGGAGCGGGCCGTCGGCCGGGGCGCCGCCGCCGTGACCGTCGCCGACGTCGACTGGGCCCGCTTCGCCCCGACCTTCACCATCGGCCGCCCCAGCCCCCTCCTCGACGGGCTCCCCGAGGTCCGCGACGCCGCGACGGGCCGCCCCGCGGGCTCCGGCGCGACCGGCGACGGGGCCGACGACACCGCCCGCGCGCTGCGCCGCACCCTCGCCGAGGCCGAGCCCGCCGACCGGGACCGCACCCTCGTGGAACTGGTGAGGCGCGAGGCCGCCGCCGTCCTCGGCCACCCGGGCCCCGAGGCCGTCGAACCGGGCCGGGCCTTCCGCGACCTCGGCTTCGACTCCCTCACCGCGGTGGAACTGCGCGGCCGGCTGGTCCGCGCCACCGGCCTGGACCTGCCCACCACCCTCGTCTTCGACCACCCCTGCGCCCTCGACCTCGCCGGCCGCCTCCTCGCCGAACTCCTCGGCTCCCGGGAGCCGGACGCGTCCGCCGCCACCCGCGCCCCCGCCGACGGGGAACCGATCGCGATCGTCGCGATGAGCTGCCGCTACCCCGGCGGCGTCCGAACGCCCGAGGAACTGTGGCGGCTCGTCGAAGAGGGCACCGACGCCATGTCGGTCTTCCCCGACAACCGGGGCTGGGACCTCGACGCCCTCTACCACCCCGACCCCGACCACCCCGGCACCACCTACGCCCGGGCCGGCGGCTTCCTCTACGACCTGGCCGACTTCGACGCCGCCTTCTTCGGCATCTCGCCCCGCGAGGCCACCGCCATGGACCCGCAGCAGCGGCTCCTCCTGGAAACCTCCTGGGAGGCCTTCGAACGGGCCGGCCTGGACCCGGCGACCGTACGCGGCAGCCGCACCGGGGTCTTCGTCGGCTCCGGCTACCAGGACTACCTCCGGCGCGGCCTGGCCGTCCCCGAGGGCGTCGAGGGCTACCTCGGCACCGGCAACGCCGCCAGCGTGGCCTCCGGCCGCATCGCCTACACCCTGGGCCTCGAAGGCCCCGCCGTGACCGTCGACACCGCCTGCTCCTCCTCCCTCGTCGCCCTCCACATGGCCGCCCAGGCCCTGCGCCAGGGCGAATGCGAACTGGCCCTCGCCGGCGGCGTCACCGTCATGTCCAGCTCCGGCGCCTTCATCGAGTTCAGCCGCCAGCGGGCCCTGTCCGCCGACGGCCGCTGCAAGGCCTACGCGGCCGGCGCCGACGGCACCGGCTGGGGCGAGGGCGTCGGCATGCTGCTCGTCGAACGGCTCTCCGACGCCCGCCGCAACGGCCACCCCGTGCTCGCCGTGATCCGCGGCTCCGCCGTGAACCAGGACGGCGCCTCCAACGGCCTCACCGCGCCCAGCGGCCGGGCCCAGCAGCTCGTCATCCGCCAGGCCCTCGCCAACGCCGGCCTGACCACCGACGACGTCGACGCCGTCGAGGGACACGGCACCGGCACCCGCCTCGGCGACCCCATCGAGGCCTCCGCCCTGCTCGCCACCTACGGCCGGGAACGCGAAGCCGGCCGCCCCCTGTGGCTGGGCTCCCTGAAGTCCAACATCGGCCACACCCAGGCCGCCGCCGGCGCCGGCGGCATCATCAAGATGGTCCAGGCGCTGCGCCACGGCCTGCTCCCCAGGACCCTGCACGCCGACGAGCCCACCCCGCACGTCGACTGGAGCGCGGGCGCCGTCCGGCTCCTCACCGAAGCCGTGACCTGGGAGCCCGACGCCGACGGCCGGCCCCGCCGCGCCGGCGTGTCCTCCTTCGGCATGAGCGGCACCAACGCGCACGTCATCATCGAGGAGGCACCCCGCCCGGACCCCGCCCCCGAGACGGACCCCGACCCGGCCGCCCCCGCGCCCCGGCCCCTGAGGTCGCCGGCCACCGCCCTGCCGCTCGCCGCCCGGACCGTCCCCGCCCTGGAGGAACAGGCGGCCCGCATCGCCGCCCTGCTGCGCGAGGACCCCGGCACCGACCCGCGCGAGACCGGCCACGCGCTCGCCACCACCCGCACCCCCTTCGCCGAACGCGCCGTGGCCGTCGGCGAGGACCGCGACGAGCTGATCGCCGCCCTCGACGCGCTCGCCTCCGGCGCCTCCCACACCGGCGCCGTGCGCGGCACCGCCACCGCCCCCGCCCAGCCCGTGTTCGTCTTCCCCGGACAGGGCTCCCAGTGGGCCGGCATGGCCGTCGGACTCCTCGACACCTCCGAGGTCTTCCGCGACCGGATCGCCGCCTGCGGCCGGGCCCTGGCCCCCCACACCCACTGGGACCTCGAAGAGGTCCTGCGCGGCACGGACGGCGCCCCGGCCCTGGAGGCCCCCGACGTCGTCCAGCCCGTGCTCTGGGCCGTCATGGTCTCCCTCGCCGAACTCTGGCGCTCCTGCGGGGTCCGCCCCGCCGCCGTCGTCGGCCACTCACAGGGCGAGATCGCCGCCGCCGTCGTCGCCGGATCCCTCACCCTGGAGGACGGCGCCCGCCTCGTCGCCCGCCGCAGCACCCTCCTGCTGCGCCTGGCCGGACAGGGCGGCATGGTCTCCCTCCCGCTGCCGGAGACCGAGGCCGCCGCACGCATCGCCCCCTGGGACGGCCGCCTCGCCGTGGCCGCCGTCAACGGACCCCGCACCGTCGTCGTCGCCGGGGACCGCGAGGCGCTGGCCGGACTCCTCGCCGCCTGCGCCGCCGACGGCGTCCGCGCCAAGCGGGTCCGGGTGGACCTCGCCTCGCACAGCGCCCAGGTCGAACCCCTGGCCGAGGACCTCGCCGCGGAACTCGCCGCCCTCGCCCCCGCCGCACCCGGGATCCCGTTCTACTCGACGGTCACGGGCGAACCCCTCGACACCCCGCCGGACGCCGCCTACTGGTACGGCAACCTGCGCCGCACCGTCCGCTTCGACCAGGCCGCACGCAGGCTCCTGGCCGACGGGCACCGGGTGTTCATCGAGATCAGCCCGCACCCCGTGCTGGTCTACGGACTCCAGGACACCATCGACGACGCCCCCGGCGAGATCCCGGCCGCCGTCCTGACGACCCTGTCGCGGTCCGAAGGCGGCGCCCGCCGCTTCCTCACCTCCCTCGCGGACGCCCACGCGCACGGCGTCCCCGTCGACTGGCGGACCGTGCTCGGCGACGACGGCGACGGCGCCCGGCGCCCCGGCCCGGCCGTGGCCCTGCCCACCTACCCCTTCCAGCGGCAGCGGTACTGGCTCGACGCACCCGACACGGCCGCCGAACCGGCCCCCACGGCCGCCTCCGAGGCCGACGCGGGCTTCTGGGCGGCCGTGGCCGGCGAGGACCTCCCCACCCTCGCCCGGGAACTGGGCGTCGACGAGGACGCCAGCCTGCGCACCGCGCTCCCGGCCCTGAACGCCTGGCACCGCGGCCGCCGCGACGAGGCCGCCACCGACGCCTGGCGCTACCGCATCACCTGGAAGCCGGTCGCGGATGCGGCGGCGCACCCCGCCCTCACCGGCGCCTGGCTCGCCGTCGTCCCCCGCGACCTGCCCGGCGACCCCGCCGTGGAGCTGGCGCTGGACTCCCTCGCCGCCCACGGCGCCGAGATCATCCGCCTGGACGTGGCGGCCGACGCCGACCGGCACGCCCTCGCCGACGCCCTGCGCGCGGCCGGCCGCGACGCGGCCGGCGTCCTGTCCCTGCTGGCCCTCGACGAACGGACCCACCCCGAACACCCGGCCGTCCCGCTCGGCCTGGCCACCACCCTGCTCCTCGTCCAGGCGCTCGGCGACGCGGGGCTGAACGCCCCCCTGTGGTGCCTGACCCGGGGCGCCGTCTCCACCGGCCCCGCCGACCCCGTCCGCTCCGTCCGGCAGGCAGCCGTGGCCGCCCTGGGCCGGGTCACCGCCCTGGAGCACCCCGGCCGGTGGGGCGGGCACATCGACCTGCCCGACGCGGTACGGGCCACGGACGGCCGCACCGGCCGCAGGCTGGCCGCCGCCCTCACCGGCGCCGGCGGCGAGGACCAGCTCGCCCTGCGCCCCGGCGGAGTCCTCGCCCGCCGGATGCTCCGCGCCACCGGCGACGGGGCGCCCGCCGGCCCCGGCTGGCAGCCGCGCGGCACCGTCCTGGTCACCGGCGGCACCGGCCACATCGGCGGCCACGTCGCCCGCTGGCTCGCCACCGCGGGCGCCGCCCACCTGGTGCTGGCCGGCCGCCGGGGCCCCGACGCCGAGGGAGCCGCGGAACTGGCCGCCGAACTGGAGGCCCTGGGCGCCGGCGTGACACTGGCCGCCTGCGACCTCGCCGACCGCGAGGAGGTGGCCCGGCTCCTGGACTCCCTCGACGCCCTGCCCCCGCTGAGCGCCGTCGTACACGCCGCGGGCACCGGCACGCCCGCCATGCTCGCCGACACCACCGTCGCCGAACTCGCCTCCCTCCTCGGGGCCAAGGCGGCCGGCGCCGCCCACCTCGACGAACTCCTCGGCGACCGGGAACTCGACGCCTTCATCCTGTTCTCCTCCGGAGCCGCCGCCTGGGGCAGCGGCGCCCAGGCCGGTTACGCCGCCGCCAACGCCTGCGTGGACGCCCTCGCCGAGGACCGCCGCGCCCGCGGACTGGCCGCCACCTCCGTCGCCTGGGGCGCCTGGGGCGGCGGAGGCATGGTCGACCGGGCCGCCGAGGAGCGGCTGCGGCTGCGCGGCCTCGACCCCATGGACCCCGGCCTCGGCGTGCTGGCGCTGCGCCGCGCGGTCGAACGGGGTGACACCACCGTGGTCGTCGCCGAGGTCGACTGGGCCCGGTTCGCCCCCGCCTTCACCGCCGCCCGGCCCAGCCCCCTGATCGCCGACCTGCCCGAGGTGCGCCGGCTGACCGCCGCCGAGGAGACCGGTGCGGACGCCCCGGCCGACGGCGAAGCCCCCCTGACGCGCCGCCTCGCCGCGCTCGCCGGGGCCGACCCGGCGCCGGTCGTGCTGGAGTTCGTACGCTCCGAGGCGGCCGCCGTACTCGGCCACCCCACCGCCGACGCGGTGGGGGAGCGGCAGGTCTTCCTGGAACTCGGCTTCGACTCGCTCACCGCCGTCCGCCTGGCCAAGCGGCTCGGCGGGGCCACCGGCCTGAAGCTCCCCGCCACCCTGGTCTTCGACCACGCCACCCCCACCGCCCTGACCGCCCACCTCCTCGGGCTCCTCGCCCGGCGCCCCGGGACCCCGGCCGCGGCCGGTACCACCGCCGAGGAGGCCGGCGAGGACCTGCTCGTCGGCCTCTACCGGCGGGCGGGCGAACTCGGCCGCCTCGGCGACGGCATCGAGATGGTCACCGCCGCCGCCCGGCTGCGGCCCGTCTTCGACGCCGCCGACGCGGACGCCCACCGGCCCGTCCCGGTCCGGCTGGCCCACGGCGACGAAGGCCCCCACCTGGTCTGCTTCGGCCCCTACATGGCCCCCTCCGGAGTCCACCAGTACGCCCGCTTCGCGGCGGCGTTCGGCGGCCGGCGCAGCATCTGGGGGCTGCCCGAACCGGGCTTCGCCCCCGGCGAGGCGCTGCCCCGCGACGTCGAGGCCCTCGTCGAGGTCCACGTCCGGTCCGTCACCGCGTGCGCGGGCGAGGAACCGGTGGTCCTCGTCGGCTACTCCTCGGGCGGCTGGGTGGCGCACGCCGTCGCCTGCCGGCTGGAGCGGCTGGGCCGGCCCGTCGAGGGCATCGTGATGCTCGACAGCTTCACCCGCGCCGAGGGCATGGGCGACCGGTTCCAGGCCGCGGTGGTACGGGAGCAGTCCGACCGCTTCGAGTTCATCTCCGCGCCCGGCACGCAGCTCACCGCGATGGGCGGCTACCTCTCCCTCTTCCAGGACTGGGACGCCCCCGGGACCGCGGTCCCCACCCTCGTCGTCCGCGCCGCCGACGCGATGGCGGACGGCGCGGGCCCGCGGGCCGGCGGGACCGACGACCGGCCGGCGGCCCCCGAGCACGCCCAGACCGTCACCGAAGTCCCCGGAAACCACTACACGCTGATGGAGCGTCACGCCGAGTCCACGGCCACCGCCGTCGACGAGTGGATCCTCAAGCTCCCCTGAACCGCCCCGAGCCCCCTCACCGAAAGGACGCGGTCCGCACCGTGAACACCCCGAACACCACCACCGACGAGAGCCTGTGGATACGCCGGTTCCAGCCGAGGCCGGACGCCTCCGTACGGCTGGTCTGCCTGCCCCACGCGGGCGGATCCGCCAGCTTCTACCTGCCGGTGGCCCGCGCCATGCCCGAGTTCGCCGACGTCCTGTGCGTCCAGTACCCCGGCCGGCAGGACCGGCGCGCCGAACCCCTCGTCGACAGCATCCCCGAACTCGCCGACCGGATCTTCACCGCCCTGCTGCCCTGGGCGGACCGGCCCCTGGCGTTCTTCGGGCACAGCATGGGCGCCTCCGTCGCCTTCGAGGTCGCCCGCCGCTTCGAACGGGACAAGGGCATCGTGGCGGCGGCCCTGTTCGCCTCCGGCCGCCGCGCCCCCTCCGCCCACCGCCACGAGACCGTGCACCTGCGCGACGACGACGGACTGATCGAGGAGGTGAAGAGCCTCAGCGGCACCGACACCCGGTTGCTCGGCGACGAGGAGGTGCTGCGGATGGTCCTCCCGGCCGTCCGGGCCGACTACCGGGCGGCGGAGACCTACGCCCCCGAACCGGGGGAGCGGCTGCGCTGCCCCGTGACGGCCATGATCGGCACCGGCGACCCGAAGGTGACCGAGGCCGAGGCCGCCGCCTGGGCCGAGCACACCGAAGGCCCCTTCGAACTGCGGGTGTTCTCGCCGGGCCACTTCTACCTGGTCCGTGACCACGCCGAGGTCATCGAGGCCATGGCCGGCCGGCTCCGCACCTCCCTGACGGCGAACTGACACCCGGTCACGGAGCGGCGCGCCGCTGGCCGTTCTCGAAGTAGGCGGCCAGCGGCGGATCGAGCGGCGGGACCCTGCGCGGGGTCCCGCCGTCCCGCAGCGACTGCGTCGCCCCGTACCCGGCGGCCACCGCCATCCGGGCGGCGACCGGCGAGGTGTCCGTGGGCCCGCCCTCCCGGACGAACCGCAGGAACTCGTCGATCAGCAGCGGGTCCGCCCCGCCGTGCCCGCCCCCCGACGGGGCCGCCGGTACGGGGTGGCGGGCGTCCGGCTCGGCCCGGTAGCCCGACCTCCGGGCGTTCCAGACCCGGACCTCGCCGCCCGGGCCGTCCCCGAAGTTCTCCAGCCGTCCCGCGTCCCCGATCACGGTGTAGTTGCGCCAGTAGTCGGGGGTGAAGTGGCACTGCTGGTAGGCGGCGAGGACCCCGTTGGCCAGGCGCAGGTTCATCAGGGACACGTCCTCGACGTCGATCACCGGGTTGAGGTCCCGCTGGGTGCCCGGCGGCCAGTGCCCGTCCTCGGTGTACCAGTCGGCGGTCTTGGGTTCGCCCGCCGCCCGCCGGTGCGGGATCCCGCCGTAGACCATCAGGTCGCCCATCGCCTGGACGTCCTCGGTGTAGGAGCCCGCCAGCCAGTGCAGGACGTCCAGGTCGTGGGCGGCCTTCTGGAGCAGCAGCCCGTGGGTGAAACGGCGTTCGGCGTGCCAGTCCTTGAAGTACCAGTCACCGCCGTAGCCCACGAAGTGCCGGATCCACACCGTCTTCACGGTACCCACCGCGCCCTGGGCGATCAGCTCCCGCATCAGCCGGACCACCGGCATGTGGCGCATGTTGTGCCCGACGTACAGCCGGCTGCCCGTCTCGTACGCCGTGCGCAGCACCTCGTCACAGCGCTCCACGCTGATGTCGAGCGGCTTCTCCACGAAGACGGCCTGCCCGGCCCGCAGGGCCTCCCGCGCCAGACCGGCGTGGGTGTGATCGGGGGTGAGGACCAGGACGGCCCCGATCCCCGGGTCCCCGATCACCGCCGTCGGGTCGGCGTGGATCCGCGCCCCCGGGAACGCCCCGGCGGCCCCGGCGCGGGCCCCCGGGTCGGGATCGGCGACCGCGGCCACCACCGCGCCCCGGCCCGGACGGTGCGCCGTGCGCGCCAGGGCCCCGCGCAGCCCGTATCCGAGGACCCCGATCCTGACGTCCGGCACGGCCGTCCCCCCTCTGCTCCGAGGACGCAGGTCTACCACCCCGCGAGGCCCCGGCGACAGACCGCACGCCCCCGCCGGCGCCCTGCGCCCGGAGGCGGTCCGACGTCCACGCGATCGCCGTTCGAGGCGTTCTCCTCTCCTCCCTGACAGCGTCGGTGCTCCAGGCTCCACCGGGACGAAGGGACAGAGGGATGACCAACTCGAGGCGCAGGTTCGGCATCGGCGCCGTGGTGGCCGCGATCGCCGCCACGACGATCGCCGTCACGGGACCGCAGGGCGCCAGCGCGCAGGACCTGGGGCGCCGTGGCTGGGACCACTTCGGGTTCGGGGTGCCGTGGGAGGAGTCCTACGGATACTCGCAGGGCATCCGCGCCGGGGACACGATCTACATCTCGGGCCAGGTGTCCCACGACGCGGCCGGGAACTTCGTGGGCGCCGGGAACTTCGAACTCCAGGTGCGCACCGCGTTCGACAACCTGGACAAGGTGCTCGCGCACTACAAGGTCCCGCGCAGCCAGATCATCAGCATGAAGATCTTCACCAAGGACCTCCGGCAGAACTTCGACACGGCCGCCAGGCTGCACAAGGAGTACGTGGGCAACCACCGCACGACGGACACCATCGTCGGCGTCAGCGACATGTCGGTCCCCGAGCAGCTCGTGGAGATCGAGGCCATCGTCCAGGTCTCGCCGCGCTCCTGACCGTCCCCGGCCGGGCCGCCGGCCTGGCCCCGCCCTCATTGATCACCGGGCGGCGGTGTGCGAAGCTGCCGGTCTCGGGGGAGGGGGCGGTGGTGGAGCGGGAGCGTGGTCGCACCGGTTCCGCACGGGCGGTGCTGGGCACGGCAGTCGTGGGCGGAGCCGCCCTGGGAGCCCTGCTGCTGCACCCCGGCGCGGGTCTGTTCGCCGATGGCCGCGGACCGCTCGGCGGCAACCCCGTCCTCGTGCTCGGCCTGGCCCTGCTCGCCCTCCTCGGCGGGATCGCGCTGCGCGCCGGGTACGTGGAGCGGGTCGGCGCCCAGGAGCTCGACCCGGTGGAGCAGCGGCTGGCGGACGGGGTGCGCCGCGTGCTGACGGCGGCCCCGCTGGTCCTCCCGCTGCTCATCGTGGCCCTGCACCGCTTCGGTTCCCCCGACCCCGACCCCGAACGGGGCGGCGCGGCCGCCGACGGCGGCCCGGGGCCCGCACCGCTTCCCCCCACGGGCCCGGCCCCGGTGCCCACCCTGGCGCCCGCCGCACCGGCCGCCGCCCCGGACCAGGGCACGCCCTCCTGGCTGACATGGACCCTGCTGGTGCTCGGGCTCGCCCTGCTCACCGGGGCAGCCGTCCTCGCCGCCCGGTTCCTGTGGCGGTACCTGAGCCGTCCGGCCGCCCCCGAGGCCGGGGCGGCGCCCGCGACCCCCGAGGGCGAGCGGGGACAGCTGGCCCACGCCGTGGACTCCGGGCGCCGCGCCCTGCTGGACGGAACCGACGTCCGGGCGGCCGTCATCGCCTGCTACCTGGCCATGGAGGAGTCCCTCGCCGCCTCGGGCGTGGCCCGGCACGCCTCGGACAGCCCGCACGACCTCCTGGAACGGGCCCTCGCCGGCGGCCTGCCGGCGGCGGCGGCCGCCACCGAGCTCACCGCCCTGTTCCGTGAGGCCCGTTACTCCACGCACCCGATGCACGGCGGCCACCGCGAGCGGGCGGCGGCCGCGCTGGCCGCGCTCGCCCACGGCCCGCACCCGCAGGCGGACGCACCGCGCACCGGGGCCGGTGCCGGATGAGGGCGGGCATACGCTTCCGGACCCTGACCGGCTCCGTGCGGTGCGCGCCCGGTTCGGTGCGCCACTCGACCGGCGTCCTGGCCGGCCTCGCCCTCGCCGCCGGACTGCTCCTCGCCCTGACCGACGGCGCCGCCGCGGCCGCCACCGGGGCCGCGCTCATCACCGTCGTCGCACTGGCCCTCGGGCGCTACGCCGCCGGCGGCGCCGCCCAGGACACCGGACCGCGCGGGCCCACCCGGGTGCCGGGCAGCCGGGCCCCGGCGCTCGGCCGGTGGCGGCGCACCGTGGCCGACGCCCTCGCCGACGACGGCGGAGAACACCTGCGCACCGTCATGCGCCCCCAGCTCCAGCGGCTGTTCGCGGCCCGGCTGGCCGAACGCCACGGAGTCGCCCTGTACCGGAACCCGGACCGGGCCCGGGCGCTGGTCGGCACCGACCTGTGGCCGTGGATCGACCCCGGGTCGCCCGCCCCGGGGCCCACCCTCCCCGAGGCCGTCCTGCGTGCCCTGCTCGACCGCCTGGAAGCCCTGTGACCGCCGCCGGCACCCGGCCGGCGCCCGCGGCCCCCATCCGACCCCGCCCCGTGAGGACCCGCTCGTGACCAGCACGCGAACCAGCCCGGACCAGGCCGTCCTGACGCCCCGACAGGCCGGCGAGCGCGCGGCGGCCGTGCTCGACGAGATCCGCACCGCCGTGGTCGGCAAGGCCGAACCGCTCGCCCTCGTCATGCTCGGCGTCCTCGCCGGGGGCCACGTCCTCATCGAGGACCTGCCGGGACTCGGCAAGACCCTGCTGGCCCGCTCCTTCGCCACCACCCTCGGACTGGACTTCTCCCGCGTCCAGTTCACCCCCGACCTGCTGCCCTCCGACGTCACCGGCGCCCCGTTCTACGACCAGCGGACCGCCGGCATGGTCTTCCGTCCCGGCCCCGTCTTCACCCACCTGCTGCTCGCCGACGAGATCAACCGCACGCCGCCCAAGACCCAGGCGGCCCTGCTGGAGGCGATGGCCGAGTCCCAGGTGTCCGTCGACGGCACCACCCGGCCCCTGCCGGACCCCTTCGTGGTCGTGGCCACCGCCAACCCCATCGAGTACGAGGGCACCTACACCCTGCCGGAGGCCCAGCTCGACCGCTTCCTGCTGCGCGTGCGGATGGGCTACCTCACGCCCGCCGAGGAAGCCGGCATGCTGCGCGCACGCGTCGACCGTGCCGCGCCCGAAGCGGTGCTGCGCACGCTCAGCGGGCCGGACGAGGTGCTGGCCATGCGGGCCGCCGTCGAGCGCGTCGAGGTGGACGACGACCTGCTGGACTACGCCGTCGCCCTCGTCGGCGCCACCCGCGCCCACCCCCACGTCCAGGTCGGCGCCTCTCCGCGCGGCGGCCTGGCCCTGGTGCAGCTGGCCCGCGCCCGCGCCGTGCTGGACCTGCGGGACTACGTGACACCTGAGGACGTCAAGTCCGTGGCGGTGCCCGCCCTCGCCCACCGGATCACCCTCAAGCCCGAACTGTGGGTCCGCCAGATCGACGCCGACGAGGTGATCCGCGAGATCACCCGGTCGGCCCCCGCCCCGCGGACCCTGCCGCGCACCCCGGCCGGGTCATGACGGAGCCGGTGCCCGCCCGCACGGTGGCCGCCCGCACGGTGCCCGCCCGCACGGCGGCCGCCCGCACGGCGGCCGCCGTCCGGCGGGCCCTCGACGGCCGCCGGGACGCCGCCGGACCCCCGCCACCGCCCCCGCCCGGCCGGCGCCCCGGCGAGCGCGCGCTGCGGCTGGGCACGCTGGCCGTCGTCGCCCTGTCCGCCGCGCTGGTCACCGGCCGCCCCTGGGTCCTCGCCCTGGCCGCCGCACCGCTGGTCCTGCTGGCCCTCGCCCTGCCGGGCGGGCCGCGCCCGGACGGGCTGACGGCCGAGGCGGAGGTGGAGCCCAGGCGGTGCTTCGAGGGCGAGCGGGTGACGGTGCGGATCGCCGTGGCCCACGACGGGGAGCCCGGCCGCCTGGACCCGGGGGTCACCCTCGGCCCCGGGGTCCGGCTCGACCGCGTCGAGACGGGCCCGCACCACGTGGAACTGGTCCTGACCGCACGGCGGTGGGGCCGCTGGACGCTCGGCACGGTCGACGTGGACGTCTACGACCGGGGCGGCCTGGCCCGCCGCACGGTACGGGTGGACCTCGGCGAGGTCTCCGTCTTCCCGGTGCCCGAGCACGCGGGCCTCACGCCCATCCCGGTCCGGCTGCCCCAACGCCTCGGCGAGCACGCCTCCGCGCAGCGCGGCGAGGGGGTCGAGGTCACCGGCGTGCACCCGTACGCGCGCGGCGAGCGCCAGCGCCGGATCCACTGGCCGGCCACCACCCGCCGGGGCAGCCTCCAGGTCCACGGCTTCGCCGCGGAGCGCACGGCGGAGACCGTGGTGCTGCTGGACGTGCTCACCGACGTGGTCGACCCGGTCGCCGGCACCTCCACGCTCGACGCGACCTTCCGGACCGCCGCCGGGCTGGTCCGCGCCTACCTGCGCACCCACGACCGGGTCGGCGTCGTATCGGTCGGCGGCACGACCCGCTGGCTGCGACCGGGCAGCGGCCAGGGGTACTTCTTCCGGATCGCCGAGAGCGTGCTGGCGGTCCGCAAGGACCGCGGCCACCGCTCGGAGGGCCTCGGCCCGCTCCCCCCGCCCGCACTGCCCTCCGGGGCCCTGGTGTACGTCATCACCCCGCTGAGCGACCAGCGGATCTTCGAGGTCCTGCACCAGGTGCGCGGGCGGTCCAACCCGGTGGTCGTGGTCGAGATCCCCACCGGCGACCCGGTCGTGGACCCCGGCGACACCGAGGGCGAACTCGCGCTGCGCCTGTGGCGGGCCGACCGCGACGCCATGCGCTTCTCCCTCGTCGAGAGCGGCATCGCGGTCGTCGCCCACCGGCCCGGCGAGACCCTCGACCTCGCCCTCGCGCCGCTGCTGCGGACCCGTGTCCACGGAGGCACCCGATGACCACCGCCCCCACCCGGTCCGCCCCGGCGGAGGTCCGTCCCGCCCGGCTCGCCACGCGTCTCACCTCCCGCCTCGCCGACCGGCTGCTGGGCGCGGCCCTCGTCGTCGCCGCCTGCGATCCGCCGGCCGCCCTGCACGCCTCGCCGCCGGCCGGGCTGCTGATGACCGGGGCGGCGGGCGCCGCCGCGTGGTGGGCCGCTCCGATGGTCGACGCGCGGCCCGTCCACACCTCCCTGCGCTGGCCGGCCGTGCTGGCGCGCCGCAGGACGACCGTCCTGCCGGCCGCCGCCATCGTGATCGCGGCGGCCACCGGCCCCGCCCTCTGGCTGGTCGTCTGCATCGCCGCCCTGCTGCCGGCCTACCTGCTCGTCACCGACCCCTGGACGGCGGGGGTCACCGCCCCGCCCGGCCGGCCGGACGCGAAACCCGTGCTGGCGGCCGCCGCCGCGACGGCGGTGGTCCTGATCGCGGCCCAGGCACCGGTCGCACCGACCTCGTACGCCAGGCTCCCCGCCGCCCTCGCCATCGCCGCGACGGCGGCCTGCCTGGCGCTGGCCCTGCACGCCCGCCACCGCCCGCCGCACCGCCCGCCCCGGCCGGACGGCGGCGCCGAGGCCCAGCACACGACACCCCGCCGCGCCCCCCGCCACCGCCACTGAGGCGGCCCCCGGTGCCCCCGGGAGGCGCGGGCGGCCCACACGTGAGGTACCTCACCCTCGCGTTTGCTGAGGTGAATGCCGGGCAGGGGGGCCGCTGGAGCGGAACCCTGCACTCCGGACCCTCGGGCCGGCGCGGGGCGCACGCGGGCCGACCCCGTCCCGCTCCACGGCCGCCGCCCCCGGTCCCCCGTGGACCGGGGGCGGCGCGCCGTCCCCGGTACGACCCGTGAGGTGTATGTGTCCACGCTCCAGACCGAGCACGTGTACAAGGTGTTCGGAAGGAACCCCGACGACGCGGCGGCCGCGGTCCGCGCGCTGGAGGAAGGCGCCGACCGCGCGGCCTTGCGCGCCGACGGCGCGACGGCCGCCGTGATCGACGTCTCGTTCAGAGTGGAACCCGGCCAGATCTTCGTCGTCATGGGCCTGTCGGGATCCGGCAAGTCCACCCTCCTGCGCATGCTCAACGGGCTCCTCGAACCCACCTCCGGGCGCGTCCTCTTCGACGGCGAGGACCTCACCGCCCTCGACCCGCGCGCGCTGCGCCGCGTCCGCTCCACCAAGATCAGCATGGTCTTCCAGCACTTCGCGCTGTTCCCGCACCGCAACGTCCTGGAGAACGCCGGCTACGGACTGGAGGTCCAGGGCGTCCCCCGGGCCGAGCGCGAGCGCAGGGCCGCGGAGGCCCTGGAGCTGTGCGGGCTCGGCGGCTGGGAGAAGTCCTGGCCCGACGAGCTCTCCGGCGGCATGCAGCAGCGCGTGGGCCTGGCCCGGGCCCTGGCCACGGACGCCGACCTGCTGCTGATGGACGAGTCCTTCAGCGCCCTCGACCCGCTGATCCGCCGCGACATGCAGGACCAGCTCCTCGAACTCCAGCGCACTCTGAAGAAGACGATCGTCTTCATCACCCACGACCTCAACGAGGCCATGCGCCTGGGGGACGGCATCGCCGTCATGCGCGACGGCCGCGTCGTCCAGCAGGGCACCGCCGAGGACATCCTCACCCGTCCCGCCGACGACTACGTCGCCTCCTTCATCCAGGACGTCGACCGCTCCCGCGTGCTGACCGCCGACGCCGTCATGGCCCCGGCGCCCGCCGGCGCCGACGCGTGCGGCTGCCCCACGGTGAGAGCCGACACCCCGCTCGCCGACGTGTGCGCCGTCAGCGCCCGCGTCCCCCACCCGGTCGCCGTCACCGGAGCGGACGGCTCCGTCGTCGGCTCCGTACCGCAGGGCCGCCTCGTCCGCTTCATCGGCGACGAGCGGCGACCCCCGGTGCGCTGCGCGGAGGTGGCCGCCTGATGCCCCGCCTGCACCTCGGTGCCTGGGTCGACGGTGGCGTCGGCTTCCTCCAGCACCGCCTCTCCTGGCTGTTCGACGCCGTCGGCTCCCTCGTCACCGGTCTCGACAAGGGCATCGACACGGCGCTGTCGGCCCCCGCCCCGCTCCTGCTCGCGGGCATCCTCGCCGTCACCGCCTGGTGGCTGCGCGGCCTGCTCGCCGGCCTGCTCGCCTTCGCCGGCCTCGCGCTCGTCGACTCCCTCGGCCTGTGGCCCGAAGCCATGTCCACGCTCTCCCTGGTCCTGGTCGCCACGCTCATCACCCTGGTGATCGCCGTCCCGCTCGGCCTCCTCGCCGCGCGCTCCGACCGCACCAGCGCGGTGCTGCGCCCGGTGCTGGACTTCATGCAGACCATGCCGGCCATGGTCTACCTGATCCCCGGCGTCGTCTTCTTCGGCGTGGGCGTCGTCCCCGGCATCATCGCCACCATCATCTTCTCGCTGCCGCCCGGCGTGCGGATGACCGAGCTCGGCATCCGCCAGGTCGACGGCGAACTCGTCGAGGCCGCCGAGGCGTTCGGCACCGCCCCGCGTGACATCCTGCTCCGCCTCCAGCTGCCCCTCGCCCTGCCCACGATCATGGCCGGCGTCAACCAGGTCATCATGCTCGGCCTGTCCATGGTCGTCATCGCGGGCATGGTGGGCGGCGGCGGGCTCGGCGGCGCCGTCTACCGGGCCATCGGCAACGTCGACATCGGCCTTGGTTTCGAAGCCGGCGTCTCCATCGTGATCCTGGCCATGTACCTCGACCGGATGACCGGCGCCCTGGGCCGCCAGGTCTCCCCGATCGGCCGGCGCGCCCTCGCCGGGGCCCGGTCCGCCGCCGGCGCGGCGGGCCGGCTCTGGGGCCACCGCCCCCAGCCCGTCCACGCCATCACCGGCGTCGTCGTCCTGGCCCTGGCCGCCGGCGCCCTGAACGCCTTCGGCGGATCCGGCGAAGACCGCGACGGCCCGGCCGGCGCCGCGAACACCGGCAAGGGCCGCACCGTCTCCCTCGGGTACATCCCGTGGGACGAGGGCATCGCCTCCACCTTCCTCTGGAAGGAGCTCCTGGAGCGGGGCGGCTTCAAGGTCGACGCCCGCCAGCTGGAGGCCGGCGCCCTCTACACCGGCCTCGCCGGCGGCGGCATCGACTTCCAGACCGACTCCTGGCTGCCCGTCACCCACGCCCAGTACTGGGAGAAGTACGGGAACAAGCTGGAGGACCTCGGCTCCTGGTACGGCCCGACCTCGCTGGAGGTGTCCGTCCCCTCGTACGTGAAGGACGTGCGCTCCCTCGCCGACCTCAAGGGGAAGTCCGGCCTGTTCAAGGGCAGGATCATCGGCATCGAGCCGAGCGCGGGGGAGATGTCGATCCTGAAGGACAAGGTCCTGGGGGAGTACGGCCTCGACGGCGAGTACCAGGTCGTCGACGGGTCCACGCCCGGCATGCTCGCCGAGCTGAAGCGGGCCTACGCCAAGCACGAGCCCGTCGCCGTCGTGCTGTGGTCCCCGCACTGGGCCTACTCCTCCTACGGGCTGACCAAGCTCGAAGACCCCAAGGGCGCCTGGGGCAAGGGTGACGGCATCCACACGCTCGCCCGCAAGGGGTTCGCGCGGGACGAGCCCGAGGTGGCGCGCTGGCTGCGTGAGTTCAGGCTCACCGAGGAGCAGCTCACGGGGCTGGAGGCGAAGATCCAGCAGACCGGCAAGGGGAAGGAGCAGGAGGCGGTCCGCGCCTGGCTGAAGGAGAACCCGGATGCCGTGAAGCTCGGCTGACACCCGCCGCCGGCGGCCGCCGGCGCACCGAGGGCGCCGCGCGCGTGGACCCGTACGGGATCCACTCGCGCGGCGCCCTCGCGCGTACCGCCCTCAGCGGTCTCCCCTCAGCGGTCCGCCTTCAGCGGTCCCCGGCCCCGTCCCGGCACTGCGGATCGGCGGCCGCCCGGGCGCAGAGCGCGCCCTCCACCTTCCCCAGCAGCCGCAGCAGCTCCGCGCCCTCGGTCTCGTCAAGTCCGGCCAGGGTCTGGCGTTCCAGCTCGGCCCACGCCTCCCGGACCTGCTGGAACAGTCCGCAGCTGGTCTCCGTGGCCTCGACCAGGGACGCCCTGCGGTCGGCCGGGTCGGGGCTCCGGCGGACGTGCCCCGCCTGTTCGAGGCGCTGGAGCATCTTCGTCACGGTGGACGGATCCAGGCCCACGCTCTTGATCAGCTCCGACTGGCGCACGGGCCCGTTGTCCCACAGGTGCATCATCACGAACTCCTGCCCCGGGTGCAGCCCCAGGTCCCGCAGCAGCCGCCCGGCGGCGATGCGGTGCAGCCGGGCCACCCGGCTCACGGCGTGGCTGACCGGGCCGTCCAGCACCGCGCTCGGCGGCCCCGGACAGCCCTGCGGCACCGGGTCGCCCTGCTCCCGGGTGACGTGCGTGGTCATGGTCCGGCTCCTTCGTCCCGTGGTCCGGCCGCCCGCGTTCCGGCCTCCGGCACCCCCTGCGGAAACTTTACCTTGGCCGACCAATGAATGGGTGTACGGTGGGCGGCGAGGCCAATCATTGGCCGACCAAATAAAACTGTGAAGGCAGTCATGACCAGTGCTTTCGACCCGATCAACGTGGGCGCCGCCGCGCTCGCCAACCGCATCGCCATGGCCCCGATGACGCGCAGCCGCGCCGCCGCGGGCGGGGTGCCGACGGAGCTGACGGCCGAGTACTACGCCCAGCGCGCCTCGGCCGGCCTCGTGATCACCGAGGGGATCCAGCCCTCGGTCGTGGGCCAGGGGTACCCGTTCACCCCGGGTCTGCACAGCGCCGAGCAGATCGCCGGCTGGCGCCGGGTCACCGACGCGGTGCACGCCGCCGGCGGCCGGATCTTCGCGCAGCTCATGCACACCGGCCGGATCGGCCACCCGTCCCTGCTCCCCGAGGGTCTGGTCCCGGTGGGCGCCTCGCCCGTCGCCGCCCAGGGCCAGGTCTTCACCGCCGAAGGCCCCCAGGACTTCGTCACCCCGCGCGAGCTGACCGCCGCCGAGATCCGCCAGACCGTCGCCGACTACGCGACCGCCGCCCGCAACGCCGTCGAAGCCGGCTTCGACGGCGTGGAGATCCACGGTGCCAACGGCTACCTGATCCACCAGTTCCTGGCCCCCGGCAGCAACCACCGCACCGACGAGTGGGGCGGCAGCGTCGAGAACCGCGTCCGCTTCGCCGCCGAGGTCGTCAAGGCCGTGGCCGCCGAGATCGGTGCCGACCGCACCGCCCTGCGCATCTCGCCCGGGAACCGCTTCAACGACATCGACGAGCCCGACCCGCGCCCGGCGTACGAGGCGCTGATCAAGGAGATCGACCCGCTCGGCCTCGCGTACCTGCACATCATGGAGCCCGCCGGGACCCGCGAGATCACCCTGGCCCTGCGCGAACGGTTCTCCGGCCGGCTCGTCCTCAACCCCGCCACCGAGGGTCCGACCGACCACCGCGCGCTCGCCCTCGTCGACGAGGGCGTCGCCGACGTCCTCGCCTTCGGCAGCCTCTTCCTCGCCAACCCCGACCTGCCGGCCCGGCTGCGCGCCGAGGGCCCGTACAACACCCCGGACACGGCCACGTTCTACGGCGGCGACGCCCGCGGCTACACCGACTACCCGACGCTGTAGGGCGCGGTCGTCGTCCGTGAAGTCGTACGTCGTCGCCGCGTGCGGGGTGAAGTTCGCGAAGCCTCCCTGGAACAGCTTGCGGCCGGACACCGGGACCACGTAGCGGTCAGATGACCGGCTTGGTCCCGAGCCCCTCGATGACCTCCGCGAGGTGGTCGAAGACCTCGCGCACGCCCAGGCCGGCCAGCGGGGACGGGTCCGCGCGCAGCGCCTCGACGCCGGCGGTACCGGGATCCGAATCCTCGCGGCACGGAGGCGCGGCGGCGCGAGGCTGCCGGCCACTGGCGCGGCTTGCGGACTGCCCGCCCCGCGGCAGCCGGCCGGCGGTTCCACCGGCACCCTCCACGCCAAGCGGGATGCCGTGGCCGGGCCGGGCGGCCGGCCGCCCGATCCGCATGCGACACCGTACGAACAGGTGTCAGGGGGTTAGAGTCGGCCGCATGGCACCTTCACCCGCCCCCGCCCGGCTCGCGTTCCCGTTCATCGGGGGCCGTCCCTGCCTGGACTTCACGGCGACCCTCGGCAAACGGCACACGGAGCCCTTCGAGCGGCTGACCGATCCCGCCGCGCTGGCCCGCTGGATCGGCGAAGCCGGTCTGCGCGGGGCCGGACCGCAGCAGGCCGCCGTCACCGGCCCGCAGCTGACCGCCGCCCGGGAGCTGCGCGAATCGCTGCACCGGGTCCTCATGGCGGCGATGGACGGCCGCGCCCCGGAGGCGGACGATCTCGAACGGGTCAACGCGGCGGCCGCGCGCCCCGACCTCGCCCCGAGGCTCGCCTTCGACCCGCCCGGACGCCCCGTGCTCCACACGGCGGGCGGATCGGCGCGCCACGACGTCAGGGCCGCCCTGTCGACGGTGGCGCGTGACGCGGTGTCGCTGATCGGCGGTCCGCTGCTGGGGCGGGTCAAGGAGTGCGAGAACCCGGAGTGTTCGCTGCTGTTCCTCGACGACTCCCAGGCGCGCCGACGCCGCTGGTGCTCCATGGACCGCTGCGGCAACCTCGCGAAGATCGCCAACTACCGCTCCCGGACCCGGCGCGACACCTGAAAGACCGGGTGACATACGGCCCATGAGGCCCCGGCTGCGCCTACCATCGGTGGTCGTCTGCGAGGGGAGCCGTGCATGAGCACCGCGAAGGACCTGTTCGTCATCGCGATGGACCCGGAGGTGGAACGGCCCGTGGGGCAGGGCGATCTGTCGCTCGCCCTCGCGGGGGCGGAGCTGATCGACCTGATCGCGGCGCGAACCGTCACCCTGGACGGTGACCGCATCGTGCCGGGCGGGGGTCCGGCCCCCGACGACCCACTCCTGGCCGAGGCGGCGTCGGCCCTCACCCGCCGCGCGCCCTACGAGCGGGTCGACGACTGGCTGTGGCGTCGGGGCCGCGACCTCGCCGGCACCTACCTGGCGTCCCTGGAGGAGGAAGGGCTCATCGTCCGCACGCGCGGCGGCCGCTCGCCGTTCGGGACGGCCCGGGTGGAGCCGGCCGACACGCCCGCCCGCCGCCGCGCCCTCGACCGCCGCGAGGCGGACGAACCCGTACTCGCCGTGCTCGCATCGGCCGTGGGCCTCGACGAGGCACGGCCCGGGGCCGAAACGGAGGCGGACCCCGGGGACGAGGCCGTCACCACCGTCCTGGCCGTCGTCCACGACGCGGTGATGGAACTGGAGGCCGTACGCCAGAGGCGCTCGATCGAGAACGCGGCCTTCGCCAACGTCTGGCGCGCCCCCTGACCCGGCGGGGTCAGGGCATACAGCGGACGATGGCGCCCCCCTCCAGGGCGAGGTACAGGGCGCCGTCGCGGCCGAAGGCGAGGCCGTGGGGTTCCGGCGCGGGGGCCGCCGGGGGGCGCCGGTGACCGGCAGCGGATGGCCGGTCACCCGCCCGCCCGGAGTGATCCGTCGCCCATCCGGTGTACCAGCAATCGCCGACGGGCCCGGCGACGACGGCGTACGGGCGGCAGCCGGGGTCGGCGAGGGGCAACTCGGTGCCGGCCCCGTCCGGGAAGATCCGCCCGATGCGGCCGGCCCCGATCCCGGTGAACCACAGCGCCCCGTCCGGGCCCGCCGCGATGCCGACAGGCAGGGGGAACAGGAGCCGGGCCGCCGCACGGGGGACGGCGGAACCGAACACAGCGCCAGCAGCCGGCCAAATCCTGATCAAGGCGGGACGGCCCGGGGCGCCCCGACACGCGGTGGCCGTCCCCGCGCGGCCCTTGCGCGACGGGCGACTTGACGAGGCCTTGGGCGGCGCCGGGGACTGTTCGACCGCCCCGGCCGGCGCCGCACGACGAGTGAACCGGCGACCCCCCGGCGGTATCTGTGCAGGCGTGCGGCAACCTTTCCCCCGGGGCCGGCGAACCGCACACCCCCGCAGCACGTGAAACCGAGGCCCTGCCGATGTCATCCCGCCCTTCCGGCCATCCCCTGCCCCCGCTCCCGGACCCGCGCCGCGGCCGGCCGGACCGCGCCGTACTCCGCGGCGCCCCGGCCCACCCGCCGCGCACCCTCCTCGACGTCTTCGACGCCACCGCCGCCGCGTACCCCGGGTCCCCCGCCCTGGACACCGGCGACCGCGTCCTCGACTACCGCGCCCTCGCCGCCGAGACCGACGCCCTCGCGGCCCGCCTCCGCCGGGCCGGCGCCGGCCCCGGCGACCGGATCGGCGTACGCGTCCCCTCCGGCACGGCGCAGCTGTACGTGGCGGTCCTCGCGGCGCTGCGCTGCGGCGCCGCGTACGTACCGGTGGACGCGGACGACCCCGACGAGCGGGCCGCCACGGTCTTCCGCGAGGCCGGAGTCTGCCTGGTCCTCGGAGCCGGCGGCGAGATCGGACCGGGAGCGGTGCCGCCGCTGGGCGCCGCCGTGGGAGCCGCGCCGCGCCCCGTGGAACCGGGTGACGACGCCTGGATCATCTTCACCTCCGGATCCACCGGCCTGCCCAAGGGCGTGGCGGTCCGCCACCGCAGCGCCGCCGCCTTCGTCGACGCCGAGGCCGCGCTGTTCCTGAGGGACCGTCCGCTCGGCCCCGGGGACCGCGTCCTGGCGGGGCTCTCGGTGGCCTTCGACGCCTCCTGCGAGGAGATGTGGCTGGCCTGGCGGCACGGCGCCTGCCTGGTACCCGCGCCCCGCTCGCTCGTCCGGGCCGGCCACGAACTCGGGCCCTGGCTGGTCGAGCGGGGCATCACCGTCGTCTCCACCGTGCCCACCCTCGCCGCACTGTGGCCGGCCGGCTCCCTGGACCGGGTCCGGCTGCTCATCGTGGGCGGCGAGGCCTGCCCGGCGGAACTCGTGGACCGCTACGCCGTCGACGGCCGCGAGATGTGGAACACCTACGGCCCCACCGAGACCACCGTCGTGGCCTGCGCGGCCCGGCTCCACCCCGGCGAACCCGTGCGGATCGGACTGCCCCTCGACGGCTGGGACCTGGCCGTCGTCGACGAGGCCGGGGAACCGCTCGCGGTGGGGGAGACCGGCGAACTGGTCGTCGCCGGCGCCGGACTGGCCCGCTACCTCGACCCCGGCAAGGACCGCGAGGGCTACCGCCCCTGCCCGGCCCTGGGCACCGACCGGGCCTACCGCACCGGCGACCTCGTCCGGGCCGACCCGCGCGGCCTGGTGTTCGCCGGCCGCGCCGACGACCAGGTCAAGCTCGGCGGCCGGAGAGTGGAGCCGGGCGAGATCGACGCCGCGCTGACCGCCCTGACCGGCGTGCGCGCGGCCGCCACGGTGGTCCGCGAGACCCCGGCGGGCGGCCGGCTCCTCGTCGGATACGTGGTACCCGGCCCCGGCTACGTACGGGACGGCGCGCGCGAGGAGCTCGCCCGGCGGCTGCCCGCCGCACTCGTACCCCTCCTCGCCGAGGTGCCCGAGCTGCCCACCCGCACCTCCGGCAAGGTCGACCGCGACGCCCTGCCCTGGCCGCTGCCCGCCGACCCCGCCACCCGGGCCCCGCTGACCCCGACGCAGGCCCGGCTGGCGGCCCTCTGGGAGGACCAGCTCGGCATCCGGCCGGGCCCCGGCGACGACTTCTTCGCCCTCGGCGGCACCAGCCTGGGCGCGGCCCGGCTCGCCTCCGCTCTGCGCCCGGGCCACCCGGGCATCTCGGTGGCCGACCTCTACCGGCGGCCGGTCCTGCGGGACATGGCGGCCCACGCCGACACGCTCGTCGCCCGCCGCGCCCCACGGCCCCCGGTCCGCCCCGTCCCCCGCCGGGCCGGCCTCGTCCAGCTCCTGACGCAGACGGCCTCGTACACGGTCACCGGCCTGCGCGGGGTGGTCGTCCTGGCCGGCGTCGACAACGTCCTGGGCCTCTCCAGCCCGCACGCCTGGACCCCCCACACCCCCTGGTGGCTCGTCCTGACGGGCTGGCTGCTGCTCTTCACCGCCCCCTCGCGGTTCGTCCTGGGCACCCTCGCCGCACGGCTGCTGACCCGGGGCCTGCGCCCCGGAACGTATCCGCGCGGCGGCCGCACCCACCTGAGGCTGTGGGCGGCCGAACGGGCCGTCGCGGCCTTCGGCGTCCCCGCGCTGCTCGGCACCCCGTGGGCCGCCCGGTACGCCCGCGCGCTCGGCTGCGCCACCGGCCCCGGCGCCGCCCTGCACGCGATGCCGCCGGTCACCGGGCTCGCCGAGTTCGGAGCCGGCTGCGCGGTGGAACCGGAGGCCGACCTGCGGGGGTGGTGGCTCGACGGGGACCGGCTGCTGGTCGGGGCCGTCCGGATCGGCGCGGGCGCACGCGTCGGCCACCGCGCGGTGCTGATGCCCGGCGCCGAGGTCGGCGAGGACGCCGAACTCGCCGCCGGGGCCTGCCTCGACGGCCGGATCCCCCCGGGCGGGAGCTGGCACGGCTCCCCGGCCCGGCCCCGGCCCGACGCCCCCGCCGGCCGGGACGCCGTCCGGCGCGGCCGCGCGGCGCTCCGGCGGCCGCACGGGCGGCTGCGCCGGCGGGCCCCGTACGCGCTCTCGCTGCTCCTGCTGCCCCTGCTGCCGGTCCTCGCGTCGCTGCCCGTGCTGCTCGCCACCTACCGGCTCGTCGAGGACAGCCCCACGCTCGGCGAGGTCGCCCTCCGGCTGGCGCTCGCCGCACCCCTCTCCGTCCTCGTCTGCGCCCTCTGCCGGCTCGCGCTGGTCGCCCTGGTGGTCCGCGTCCTCGGCCGGCGGATCACCCCCGGCAGCCACCCCGCCGACGGCGCCGTGGCCTGGCGGGTATGGCTGGTCCACCGGCTCCTCGACTCCAGCCGCAGCGGCCTGTTCCCGCTGTACGCCAGCCTCGCCACTCCGTTGTGGCTGCGCCTGCTGGGTGCCCGGATCGGCCGGAACACCGAGATCTCCACCGTGCTTCCGCTGCCCTCGCTGCTCCGGGTCGACGACGGGGCCTTCCTCGCCGACGACACCCTCGCCGCCCCCTACGAACTGCGGGACGGCCGGATGCACCTGGGCGCGGTACGGGTCGGACGCCGGGCCTTCGTCGGCAACTCGGGCATCGTGGGGCCCGGCCGCCACGTGCCCGACGGCGCTCTGGTCGGCGTCCTCTCCGACGCCCCGGCGGACCCCGCACCCGGCACCTCCTGGCTGGGCCGCCCCGCCCTCGAACTGCCGCGCGCCGCCGCGTCCGGCGACGCGAGCCGCACCTTCACCCCGCCCCGGCGGCTGGTCGTGGCCCGGGCCGCCGTCGAACTGTGCCGGCTGGTGCCGCCTGTCTGCGGACTGCTGCTGGCCGAAGGCGTGTTCCTCGGCGAGGACGCCGCCCTGCGGGCCGCAGGGCCGCTGTGGGCGGTGGGGGTCGCGGTGCCCCTGCTGCTGGCCGCCGCCATGGCCGCCGGGCTGACGACCACCGCCGCCAAGTGGCTGCTGGTCGGCCGGTTCCGCGCCGCCGAACACCCGCTGTGGAGCCCGTTCGTCTGGCGCAACGAGCTCTACGACACCTTCGTGGAATCCCTCGCCGTCCCCTGGCTCGCCGGCCCCTTCACCGGCACACCGGTCCTCAACTGGTGGCTGCGCACCCTCGGGGCGCGGATCGGCCGGGGCGTGTGGTGCGACACGCACTGGCTCCCGGAGACCGATCTGGTCACCCTGGGGGACGGGGCCACGGTGAACCGGGGCTGCGTGCTCCAGACCCACCTGTTCCACGACCGCATCATGCGGATGGACGCCGTACGCCTCGACGCGGGCGCCTCGCTCGGACCGCACAGCATCGTGCTCCCCGGCAGCACCGTCGGCGCGCACACCTCCGTGGGGCCCGCCTCCCTGGTGATGCGCGGCGAGACCCTCCCGGCCGGCACGGCCTGGGCGGGCAACCCCGTCGCGGGGGCGGTACCGGCGACGGCGGCGGGCGAGGTGTGACGGGCGAACCGGCGCCCCGCATGGCCTGTTCATGACCACACGCGGCCTGATCTAATGCACCGACCGTTCGCCGTCCGCCCACGAAAGGCACCCGGCCGATGCTGCCCACCCCGCTCCACCTCGTCAACGAAGGTCTGGCCTTCCTCATGGAGCTGGCCGGGCTGGCACTGCTCGCCTGGTGGGGGTGGTCCACCGGCCAGAACACCGTGATGCGCATCCTGCTGGCCGTCGGCGCCCCCGCGCTCGCGGCCACCGTCTGGGGCCTGTTCGCCGCGCCGAAGGCCACGTTCGACATCCCGCTGGCGGCGATCCTCGTCGTCAAGGCCCTCTTCTTCGGCGCGGCCGCGGTCGCGCTCCACTCCCTCGGCCGCACCCGGCTCGCCGTCGTGTTCGCCGTGGTGGCCGTCGTCAACACCGGCCTCGCGGAGATGGACCGCCTGCACCGGGGCTGACGCCGGCGGCTACTGGGCCAGGTACCCGCCGTCGACGGGGAGGACGGCGCCGGTGATGAAGGAGGCGGCGTCGGAGGCCAGGAAGGCGATGGCCCGGGCCACCTCCTCGGGCTCGCCGAGCCGGCCCACCGGATGGAGGGCCGTCACGTGGTCGAGGTACTCGGGGCCGCCGGGCTCGTCCGCCAGGCGCCGGACGCGTTCGGTGCGGATGGTGCCGGGGGCCACCGCGTTGACCCTGACGCGGCGGCCCGCCCACTCCACCGCGAGGTGCTTGGTGAGTCCCGAGGCGACGAACTTGGCGGGTCCGTAAGCGGCTTGGCGGGCCTGCCCGGCCAGGCCGGAGATCGAGGAGACGCACACGACGGACCCGCCGTCCTCCTGCCCGGCCATCTGCGTGATGGCGTACTTGCAGCAGAGGAACATCCCGCGCCCGTCGACGGCCATCACCCGGTCCCAGTCCTCGGCGCTGGTCTCCAGCAGGTCCGACAGCGGGAGGATCCCGGCGTTGGCGACCAGCACGTCCAGCCGGCCGCCCGCCGCCACCGCGGCACGGGTCATCCGCTCGGCGTCCTCGGGCCGGGAGACGTCCCCGGTCACCACGGTCACGTCGTACGCGTCACCCCGGTCGGCGCAGTCGCGGCGCAGCGCCGTCAGCCCCGCCGTGTCCAGATCGGCGGCGGTGACGCGGGCGCCGAGCCGGGAGAAGAGGGTCGCGGTGGCCCGCCCGATACCGCTGGCCGCGCCCGTGACCAGGCACGACCTGCCGGTCAGATCGACCAGTCCGCCAGCCCCCACCGCACACCGCCTCCGCTCGCCGGCCGGGTCGCTCGCTCCCGGCCACCGGCCTCCCCAACGAGCGCCGGAGGGCCCCGGTTACGCCGGCCCGGCGGCGGCCGGCTCCGGGGCGAGGGCCAGGAAGTCCTCGTGGGTGCGGACGTGGACCCCGCGCCGGTCCTCGGCCAGCGCGGCGATCATCGCCGCGGCCAGCCGTCCCGCGGGCACCGGCCGGGAGGGACGGGCGGGCCCGGCCAGCAGCGGGGCCAGCACGGTCGCGGCGGAGCCGCCGAGGCCCTCGCCCCGGCGGTGCGAGGGACGGCGGCCGAGGATGAAGGAGGGCCGGAAGAACTCCGTCTGCGGATAGCCCAGCGCCGTCACTTCCGCCTCCATGTCCCCCTTGACCCGCAGGTAGAAGGCCCGGGACCCGGATCCGGCCCCGACCGAGGAGACCACGGCGATCCGCTCGGCGCCCGCCTCCCGGGCCAGAGCGGCCACCCGCACGGTGTGGTGCTGGTCCACCTCACGGAAGGCCTCCTGCGAGCCGGCCTGCCGGATGGTGGTCCCCAGCGCGCCGTACACGTCCGTCACGGCCGGCAGTTCCTCGCCCTTCAGCCCGGCGAAGTCCACCACCCGTGCGTCCAGCCGCGGGTGCCGCACTCCGAGGGGCCGCCGCGTGAGCACGGTGACGCGCTCGTAGAGCGGATCGCGCAACAGCCGCGCCAGCAACTGCCCGCCGACGAGTCCGGTGGCTCCGACCAGGAGCGCGCTACGGGTCACGGGGGTCCCTTCCCACCGCCGGCGGCCGCCCCGCCGGATCCCGGCAGGATCCCACACCCGCACCGGCGCTCCGGCCGGGCCCGGCCGCGACGGCCGGTGCGACGGGCCACGCGGGCGGGGAAAACGCAACTTCGACAGGGCCCGCGCTGACGGCTACCTTCACCGGGTCCCCGGCGATCGCCCACGCTCGCACGGGAGTTGCACGCCCCGACCAGGGAGAGACACATGCCCCATCTCGCGCTGTACACCTTCGGAGTCCTGAAGTCCCCTCTCGCCGACACCGGACCCCTCACGCGCGAGTTCTACGCCAGTGGTGAGGCCGTCTACCGGACGATCAGCGGGCACCCCGGGTACCTGGGGCACGCCGAACCGGCGGACGTGGACCGGGGCGTGCTCTTCGGCGCCGACTGGGGTGCCTGGGGGGAGTTCGCCGTACCGGACTGGTACGACAAGGGCCGCACGGCGCAAACCACCGCCCTGGCCACGACCCTCTCGCTCTGGACCGACCTGCCCTCCGCCTTCGACGCCGTCTACACCGGTCAGCACCGTGCGGCGCTGAACAGGCGTTACGACTGGTTCGAGAGGACGGGACACCCGAGTCACGTGTTCTGGTGGGTGCCCGAAGGCGCGATACCCACCTGGCGGGACGGGGTCAGCGGCCTGGAACACCTCCACACCCACGGCCCCGCCCCGCACGCCTTCACCTTCCACCACCCCTTCACCCCGGACGGCACCCCGGCCGGACCGGAGGGAGCCGGGCCGAAGGACGACCGGGTCCACTGACCGGGCGCCGGGGCGGGACCGCAGAGGGGCGGCGGCGGCCCGAAGGACGGCTGCTCAGCCGCGGTACGCCGCGACGGCGATCCGGACGAACGCCGCGACCAGCGGGTTGGCATCACCCTCCGGCCAGGCCACTACCACGGGGTTCGGGGCCATTCCGGCGAGTGGTACCAGGGCCAGCCCCTCGGGCGGGGCGTGGCCGAGCGGGGCGAGGCCGACGGTGCCGTTCCAGCGGACGGCCTGGAGGCACTCCTGCACCGCGCGGACGACGGGGCCCTCACGGGGCTCGCCACCGTGCCAGTAGGCCTGCCAGAGCGGATCGGTCCCCGGGGGGAAGCGGAACCACCGCCGGCCGGCCAGGTCGGCCAGCTCCAGGAGCTCCCTCCCGGCCAGCGGATCGTCCGTGCGCAGGACCGCCCCCACGGGATCGGCGCGCAGCTCACGCACCGTCAGGCCGCGCTGGTCGAACGGCCCGCGGGTCAGCGCGACGTCGACGAGCCCGGCCCGCAGCCCGCACGCCGGATCGGCCAGGCCGGTCTCGCGGACGCGGACCTCGACGCCCGGATGGCGCCGCCGGTAGGCGGCGGCCAGCCGACGGGCGCCCGCGTCGGCCTGGTCGGACATCATGCCGACGGTCAGGCTCCCGGCCCCTGCCGCGAAGGCCACCCGCACCCGCGCCCGTTCCACCCGCTCCAGCAGCGTGCGCGCCTCGTCCAGCAGCGCGGCCCCGGCCGGGGTGAGCGTGACGCCCGACGCCGAGCGGTCCAGCAGGACGGCACCCAGGTCCGCTTCGAGCCCCTTGACCGCCCGGCTCAGCGGAGGCTGGGTCATGTGCAGCCGGGCGGCGGCCCGGCCGAAATGGAGCTCCTCGGCGACGGCGACGAAGTACCGCAGTGTCCTCAACTCCATGACCGGCCACGATACCCGGGCGGTATCGGGGATCTCCAGGTGGTATTGGACGCTCCCCGGGCCCCGGCGCTGCAGTCGGGACATGACAGAACACTCGACGCCCGGGCACCCCGGAGCCGACCCGGCCGTGTCCGTCGTCCTCCCGGACCAGGGCGAGACGATCGTCCTGGGCACCACCCGGATGCGCATCCTGGAGGACGGCGGCACCACCGGACACCGGATCGGCTTCGCGGAATCCGTCCTCGCCCCGCACACCCCCGGACCGCCGCAGCACCGCCACGCCGAGCACGACGAGGGGTTCTACGTCGTCTCCGGCACCATCCGCTTCACCGTCGGCCACGACAGCCACGACGCGCCCGCCGGAACCCTCGTCGTGGTCCCGCCCGGCGCGCCCCACACCTTCGCCAACGTGACCGACCGGCCGGCCGTCATGCTCAGCACGTTCACCCCGGGCCGGTACGCGCGGTACTTCCGCGACCTCGCGGAGCTGGCCGCCGACGGGCAGCCGCTGCCCCCACAGGCGCACATCGCCGTGATGAGCCGCTACGCCACCCGTCCCGCCACCGACTACGCCGGCCCACCGCCCGCCTGAGACCGCTTCCCGCCCCCTGACCCCGCGTCACGGCCGCCGCCACCCGGGCGACGGCCGTTCCGTCAGCCGTGCCGGCTCATGCCTTCACGCGGTCGAACTCGCCCGCGAAACCGCACCGCTGCGCGATCGTCCGCAGCTGGTCGTCCGGCAGGGCGTCCGGCCGGGCCAGTACGGCGGCCATGCCCTCGGCGGTGAGCCCCAGGTCGGTGAGGATGCCCAGGTCCCCGGCCGGGAGCCCGTCCGGGGCGTCGTCCTCGGGGAGGGCGGCGCCCAGGGCGTCCAGGGCCTGGGCGGCGAGGGTGTGCCGGTGCGCCGCCCGCGCGTCCGACAGCAGCAGGGCGGTGCCGGCCGGTGCGGGGCGCAGGATCAGGAAGAACGCCTCGTCCGCGTTGAAGAGCCCGCACAGGGTGTCCCCGCTCCCCGCGTCCCGCACCGCGCCCACCGCCTCGTCGAGGCCGGTGAGCGCGGTGCGGTCCAGTCGGGTGCACTGCCAGTGGTCGTCCCGGTGGGCTACGGCGACCGCGTACCGGTGGTTCCTTCGTTCCGTCACGGCCCCACACCTGCCCCGTCGGCGCGCCGGATAGCCCTCGGGCGTCCCGGCGTGGCCCGCACGGAGCAAGCCTGCGGACGGGGCGCCCACAGGTGACGGAAGTCTTACGGACCGGTGCGGGAGCCGTCGTCGGGCGGCGGGGGTCCGTAGCGTGCCGGGCATGCGCGTACTCGTTACAGGAGGAGCCGGGTTCATCGGCTCGCACGTCGTGGCCGTCCTGGCGGCCGCAGGACACACGCCGGTGGTGCTGGACGCCTTGCTTCCGGCCGCTCACCCGCAGGCCCCGCAGGAGCCGGACGCCGAGTTCGTCCGGGGCGACGTCCGGGACGCCGGGACGGTGAGGCGGGCGCTGCGGGGCGTGGACGCCGTCTGCCATCAGGCCGCGATGGTGGGGCTGGGGAAGGACTTCGCCGACGCACCGGAGTACGTGGCCTGCAACGACCTGGGGACGGCGGTGCTGCTGGCCTGCATGGCGGAGGCCGGGGTGCCGCGGTTCGTCCAGGCGGGGTCGATGGTGGTGTACGGCGAGGGCCGGTACGAGTGCCGTGAGCACGGGGTGGTGAGCCCCGGGCCGCGGGCGGTCGCGGACCTGGAGGCGGGCCGGTTCGAGCCGCGCTGCCCCCGCTGCGGCTCCGGGCTCGTCCCCGGGCTGGTGGACGAGGACGCGCCGGTCGACCCGCGCAACGTGTACGCGACGACGAAGCTCGCGCAGGAGCACCTGGCCGCCGCCTGGGCCCGCTCCGCCGGCGGTACGGCCGTATCGCTGCGCTACCACAACGTGTACGGGCCGGGCATGCCGAGGGACACCCCGTACGCGGGCGTCGCCTCCTTCTTCCGGTCCGCGCTGGCCCGGGGCGAGGCCCCGAAGGTGTTCGAGGACGGTGCGCAGCGCCGGGACTTCGTGCACGTACGGGACGTCGCGCGGGCCAACGCGGCCGTCCTGGCCGGTGTGGAGGGCCTGCCCTCCGGCGGCCACACGGCGTACAACGTGGGCAGCGGCGACCCGCACACCGTGGGCGAGATGGCCGCCGCCCTCGCGGCGGAGCACGGCGGCCCGGCGCCGGTGGTGACGGGGGAGTTCCGGCTGGGCGACGTCCGCCACATCACGGCCGACTCCTCCCGGCTGCGCCGGGAGCTGGGCTGGCGCCCCGAGGTCGGCTTCGCGCAGGGCATGGCCGAGTTCGCCCGCGCCGGACAGCGGTCCTCGGCCCGGATCGGGTAGGCGCCCGCGCCCGGCCGGGTCAAGCGGCCCGCACCCGGGTGGGCGCCCGCGCCCGGCCCCCTGCGCGGGCGGCCGGGAGCGGCAGGGTGACCTCGAAGCGGCAGCTCCCGGGCCCGTTGTGGACCCGGGCCCGCCCGTCATGGGCCTCGACGATGCCCCGTACGATCGCCAGCCCGAGTCCGGCCCCGGCGGGGGCGTGCGGGCGGGGTTGCCGCGCCAGCCCGTGTCGAAGACCTTCGGCAGGTCCTCCTCGGGGATGCCGCCGCACCCGTCGGTGACGGACAGTACGGCGGTGTCCTCCCGCCGGCCGGCGCGTACGGCCACGGTGCCGTCGGCGGGGGTGTGGAGGATGGCGTTGACGAGGAGGTTGCCCAGGACCCGGGTCATCTCCTTGCCGTCCACCTCCACCGGGACCGGGGCGATGTCGTCGCCGCACAGGCGCACGCCCCGTTCGCGGGCGAGCCGGTCGGCGCCGAGGAGGGCGTCGGCCGCGAGGTCGCGCAGGGAAACCTGGCTGGGGGTCAGCTCCAGGGACCCGGCGTGGATGCGGGAGAGCTCGAACAGGTCACCGACCATGGCGGCGAGCCGTTCCACCTCGGTGGGGATCTGCCGGTGGTAGCGGGCGGGCTCGGCCGCCACCCCGCCCTCCAGGGCCTCGGCCATGGCCCGCAGCCCGGCGAGCGGGGTGCGCAAGGCGACGAGCTCTCGGCGGGAGGACTCCAAGGCCCGCTCGCGCTCCCGGGAGGCGGCGAGCCTGGCGCTGGTGGCGGCCAGCTCACGGGTGACGGCGGCCAGCTCGGCGGTGGCCCGCGCCGGGGCGCGGCGAAGCCGCCGCCCTCACCGAACGCGCGGGCGGCGAGGGCGAGTTCGCGGCCACGGGCCACGACCCAGCGGCCGAGCAGCAGCGCCGTGGCCAGGGACACCACGGCGGCCATGACGGCCACCAGGGTGACGACGCTCAGGTCGTGGGGGGAGAGGAACATCGCCCGGGCGACGGCGAGGGTGCAGGCGAGCATGGCGCACCCGGTCCGTCTGCGGCGGGCGGCCCCCGGGCGGCCGACGTCCGCGTTTCGTAAGGAGTCGATGTCCGCTATGTCCCCGGGGAATTCCTACGGTGGAAGCCGTGAACGAACTGGAAGCCGTGACCGGACCGTCCGTGGACGTCGTCCTGCCCTGCCTGAACGAGGCCGGGGCCCTGCCCTGGGTCCTCGCCCGCATCCCCGCCGGCTGGCGGGCCCTGGTCGTGGACAACGGGTCCACCGACGGATCCGCCGACCTCGCCCGCTCCCTCGGCGCCACCGTCGTCACGGAGCCCCGGCGCGGCTTCGGGGCCGCCTGCCACGCCGGGCTCATGGCCGCCGAAGGCGAGTACGTCTGCTTCTGCGACTGCGACGCCTCCCTCGACCCGGGCCTGCTGGCCGGCTTCGTCCGGGCGGTCGCGGCGGGCGAGGCCGACCTCGTGCTCGGCCGCCGCCGCCCGCAGGGCCGGGGCGCCTGGCCCGCGCACGCCCGCGCCGGCAACCTCGCCCTCTCCCGGATGCTGCGCCGCCGCACCGGTCTGCGCCTGCACGACCTCGGCCCCCTGCGGGCGATGCGCCGCGAGGACCTCCTGCGTCTGGAACTGACCGACCGCCGCTCCGGCTACCCGCTCCAGATGGTCGTGCGGGCGGCCGACACGGGCTGGCGGGTGCGCGAGGAGGACGTGCCCTACCTGCCGCGCGACGGCAGGTCCAAGGTCACCGGCACCTGGCGGGGCACCTGGCACGCCGTCCGCGACATGCGCGCGGTACTCGCCGAGCCCCCCTACGTCCCCGCCGGCGCCGGCGCCGGCCGGGCCGAGCGGTCGGGAGGCGCCCGGTGACCACCCTGCTCGTCATCGCCAAAGCCCCCGTGCCCGGCCGGGTCAAGACCCGCCTCACCCCGCCCTTCACCCCCCGGCAGGCGGCGGAACTGGCCGAGGCCGCGCTCGCCGACACCCTGGCGGCCGTGGCGGCCACACCGGCCGGCCGCCACGTCGTCGTCCTGGACGGCGCCCCGGGCCCGTGGCTGCCGCCCGGCTTCGAGGTGATGCCGCAGAGCGGCGGGGACCTCGACGAACGCCTCGCCGCCGCGTTCGCGGCATGCGCCGGCCCGGCCCTGCTCATCGGCATGGACACCCCGCAGGTCACCCCGCGACTCCTGGCCCCCGCACTGGACTTCGCCGCCCACGACGCCTGGTTCGGCCCGGCCGCCGACGGCGGCTTCTGGGCCCTCGGCCTGGCGGCGCCGGACCCGGCGCTGCTGCTCGGCGTGCCCATGTCCGTACCCGAGACGGGGGCGGTGCAGTACGAGCGGCTGCGCGCGTCCGGCCTGCGCACCGGGCTGCTGCCCCGGCTGCGGGACGTGGACACCGCCGCCGACGCCGCCGAAGTGGCCGCCCTGGCCCCCGGCGGCCGGTTCGCCGCGTGCCACCGCCGGCTCAGCGCCCCTGCCCCGGTGGTCCGATGACCGCCCCCACCACCTCCCGGCCGCCCGCCGGCCCGGTCCCGGCATGGCGGGCCGACCCCTACGCGCTCGCCCTGCGCACCGGGCGCGGCCCCCTCTTCCTGCGGCGCACGGACGGCTGGCTGCTGCCCCTGGAGGTGGAACGCTGGTGCGCCGGTACCGACGCCGCCGACGAGAGCGTGCTCTCCCGCTGCCGCGGGAGCGTCCTCGACATCGGCTGCGGGCCCGGCCGGCTCGTCGCGGCGCTGGCCGGACGCGGCCGCCGCGCGCTCGGCATCGACGTGACCCCGGCCGCCGTGACCCGGACCGTCCGGCGCGGCGGAACGGCCCTGTGCCGCTCCGTCTTCGAGCCCCTGCCCGGCGAACGCCGCTGGGACACCGCCCTGCTGATCGACGGGAACATCGGCATCGGCGGAGACCCCACCGCCCTCCTGGAACGCACCGCGCACCTGCTCGCCCCCGGCGGCCGCCTGCTCGTCGAGGCCGCGGCCGTCGAGGTGGACGAGCGGTGCGAGGTGCGCCTGGACGACGGCCGGGGCACGCTCGGCACCCCCTTCCCATGGGCCCGGGTCGGCCGCCGGGCCCTGCTGCGCCACGCCGAGGCCGCCGGCTGGCGCGCCGCCGGCAGCTGGACGCTGGCAGGCCGGCACTTCGCCGAACTCGCCCCCGCGCCACCGCGCGACCCAGGGGCCCCCGCCACCCTCGGATCGCCGACACCGCTGCTCCCGGGGACACCGCGCGGCCCAGGTGCCCCCGCCACCCCCGGAGCCGCGCCGTGACACGGTCGTCCTCCGAGCCCGTACGGGCCACCGCCGCCACCGCAGTCCTCGTCACCGCCCTGGTCGCGGCGCTGGTCCTCACCGTCCGCAAGGACGGCTACTTCACGGACCCCGCCGGCCTGTCCTGGCTGTACGCCGCCTGCTGGACCCTGTTCGCGGCCGCCGTGTGGTCCCTGCGCCGGGTACCCGCCCGGCACGCCGCCGCCCTCGTCCTCGCCGGCGGCGTCGCCGTCGCCCTGACGGGCCTGGTCGCCCCGCCGCGCACCAGCACCGACTCGTTCCGCTACGCCTGGGACGGCCGCGTCCAGGCGGCCGGCGTCTCCCCCTACGACCACGCCCCGGCCGACACCGCCCTGCTGCGGTACCGCGACGACTGGCTGTTCCCCACCGGGAAGGCGTGCGGCGCCCCGGACCTCGCCCCGGTGTCCGAAGGCGTCTGCACCCGCATCAACCGCCCCGGCGTCCACACCGTCTACCCCCCAGCCGGTGAGCTGTACTTCCTCCTCGTCCACGCCCTCTCGCCCGGCGGGGTCCGCCACAAGGCCTTCCAGGCGGGCGGCGCCGTCCTGGCCCTGGCCACCACCCTGGCGCTGCTGCGGCTCCTGCGCCGCCGTGGCGACCCCCGTGCCGCGGCCTACTGGGCCTGGTGCCCGGCGATCGCCGTCGAGGCCGTCAACAACGCCCACGCCGACACCCTCGCCGTCCTGCTGTCGGTCCTCGCCCTGGGCCTGACGGTCCGCCACCGGGCCTGGGGCGGAGCGCTGCTCGGCCTGGCCACGGCGGCCAAGCTCCTGCCGGCCGTCCTGCTCCCCGGCGCCCTGTCCGGCGTACGCCGGCCGAGGGACGCCGCCGCCACCCTGCTCCCCGCCGCCGCGGTCCTCACCGCCCTCTACCTGCCGTACGTGCTGCTCTCCCACTCCTCCGTCCTCGGCTACCTCGGCGGGTACGCCGGCGAGGAGGGCTACCAGGACGCCTCCACCGGAGACCGCTACGCCCTCCTGCGCCTGCTCCTGCCCGACTCCTGGGCCCTGCCCGCCGTCCTCGCCGGCATGGCGGCCGTCAGCGTGCACGTGATCCGGCGCGGCGACCCCGACCGCCCCTGGAGCGGTGCTCTCCTGGTCACCGGTACCGCCTTCCTGCTGACCACTCCCGGGTACTCCTGGTACGCCCTCCTCCTGATCGCCCTGGTGGCGCTCGACGGGCGCTGGGAATGGCTCTCCGTCGCCGTCGCGGGCGCGGCCGCCTACCTGACGGGCCGTGCCGTCCCGCACGCGGGCACGGCCGCCTACGCGGTGGCGGCGCTGGCCGTCCTCTGCGGCTGGGCTGCGCGCCGGCGGGCGGCGGCGGGGGACCGTACGGACCCGGGGCGGCACAGGTCCCTTTCACCGGGGGAGAGCCGGTGAACCCACACGAGCGCGAGTCCCGGAGGGACCCCATGGACGCGAACCACCACCGCCCCGCCGCATCCGACGGCCCGGCCCGCACGCAAACGGGGCCGGATGCCGACGGCCCGTCACGGCCCGCCCGGCTCCGGGCGGCCCTGGCGTCCGCCTGGGCGGCCGGCCCGCCGAGGGGCCCGTCCCGCCCCGAGTTCTGGCGCAGCCCGCTGCGCGGCCCGTGGCTGACGGCGGTGTTCGGGATCGCCCTGCTCCTCGGCGTCACGGTCCTGTTCGTCACCGGCCTGCTCTCGTACGCCGCGTACGAGCCGGACCTCGCGGCCGTCAACGACCAGACCCCCGGCAAGGGCCTGCTCGGCTTCTACCTCTTCTCCTGGCCGACCTCCCCCTACTGGCTCTACCGGGTCACCCAGGGCGTCCACGTCACGCTCGGCGTCGTACTCGTGCCCGTCCTCCTGGCCAAGCTGTGGTCGGTGATCCCGAAGCTGTTCGCCTGGCCCCCCGTGCGTTCGCCCGCCCAGGCCCTCGAGCGCGTCTCCCTGCTCCTGCTGGTGGGCGGCGCCGGATTCGAGTTCGCCACCGGCATCCTCAACGTGCAGCTCCACTACGTCTTCCCCGGCTCCTTCTACACCCTCCACTTCTACGGGGCCTGGGTGTTCATCGGCGCCTTCGCCGTCCACGTGGCCCTGCGGCTGCGCCGGGCCGTGCGGGCCCTGCGCGCCGGGCCCCGGCAGCCGGCCCCCGACAGCGAGGAGGCGGCCGGTCTCGTCTCGCCCGCTCCGGCCGCCCCCACGATCTCCCGGCGCGGCGCGCTGGGCATGGTCGGCCTCGGCTCCCTCGCGCTGCTCGTCGTGACCGCCGGACAGAGCATCGGCGGCCGGTTCCGCCGGACGGCGGTCCTCGCACCCCACGGACAGGAGCCGGACGCCGGCCCCAACGGGTTCCAGATCAACAAGACGGCCGCCTCCGTCGGCATCCGCCCCAGCGACACCGGCCCGGCCTGGCGGCTGACGGTCCGGGGCGCGGGCCGCCAGACCGACCTCACCTACGCCCGGCTGCTGGAGCTCCCGCAGAACGAGGCGCTGCTCCCGATCGCCTGCGTGGAGGGCTGGTCGACCGCCGACCAGCACTGGAGCGGCGTCCGCCTCACCGACCTGGCCGCACTCGTCGGCCTGGGCGCGGACACCCCGCAGGTCCTGGTCGAGTCCGTCCAGCGGGGCGGTTCGTTCAGCTCGGTCGTCCTGAGCGGCCCTCAGGTCCGCGACCCCCGCTCGCTGCTGGCCGTACGGGTCAACGGGGCCGTCCTCTCCCTCGACCACGGCCACCCGGCCCGGGTGATCGTCCCGGGCGCCCCCGGCGTGCACAACACCAAGTGGGTCACCCGCCTCACCTTCGGGGAAACCTCATGAACACACCACGCCCCACCGGCACCGCCGGGCCCGCCTTCCGCCGGCGCTACGGCGCCTCTCCGCTCCACCTGCTGCTCGTCCTCGCCTCCTTCGCCCTCGCCTGCTACGCGGGCCTGCGCCTGTTCGAAGGCGACCCCCTCGGCGTGGCCGTGTGGTTCGTCGGGGCCGCGCTCCTGCACGACCTGGTCCTCCTGCCGCTGTACGCGGTCACCGACCTGGCCGTCGGCCGGCTCTTCGCGCACGGTACGGCGGAAGGCGCCCGTGCGGGCCGCCGGCCCGGCGTCAACCACGTCCGGGTGCCCGCGTTCGTCTCCGGTGTCCTGCTCCTCGTCTACTGGCCCCTGGTGCTCGGCAGGGTGGACCACTACACCGTCAGCACCGGCCTGCCGTCCGGCGTCTTCCTCGGCAGGTGGCTGCTGATCACCGCCTGCCTGTTCGCCGCCTCGGCGGCCGTCCTCGCCGTGCGCCTGTGGCACCGGAGCCGGGACGCGCGCAGGTCCCGTGCCCGGGCCCGCGCGCGGGCGCGCGCCCGGACGCGCGGATCCGGCGGGTGACCCCGTCCCGCCGCTCCGGGCCCCCGGGGCGGCGCACAGGTAGGCGTCCGGGCGCGGGCGTCCGGGCGTGACGCCGGTCCGGCCACCCCACGAGACCCGGGGCGGACCGCCGCACCCGCTCCGGGCCGCCCGGACGGCGGGCCGCCCCGCCTGTCACACCGTCAGGGACCACTACGCCGGTCGGCCGACGCCCGGCTGCGAACCCGGCGCACCCTTCCTACCGTGGCGGAATGACCCTCAGCCCGTCAGTGCGCAGGCTCCTCTCCTGTGCGGCCGCCATGGCCGCGGGGATGAGCGTCGTCGTCGTGCCGGCGCCCGCCGCCGCGGCCCCGGCCGAACCCGCGCCCCCGAGGGCGGCCGCCCCGCCGGACCCGGCCCTCCTGCACCGCCCCGGCGTGCAGCTGCGTCCGCGCGAGGGCGCCCCCGCGCTGCCCGACGACCTCTCCGCGCTGTCCTGGCTGGTGGCCGACGCCGGCAGCGGGGAGGTGCTCGCCGCCCACAACGCCCACCTGGGGCTGCCGCCCGCCAGCACCATGAAGACGCTCTTCGCGCTCACGGCCCTGCCCGCGCTGCCGCGTACCGGGACCCACACCGTCACCGACGCCGAACTCGCGGACGTGGGCGCGGGGAGCAGTCTGGTCGGCCTCGACGCCGGCCTCACGTACCGGATCGCGGACCTCTGGAAGGGCGTCTTCCTCAGCTCCGGCAACGACGCCGTGCACGTCCTCGCCGCCATGAACGGCGGCTGGGAGCAGACCGCCGCCCGGATGCAGGCCAGGGCCCGCGCCCTGGGAGCGACCGACACGCACGTGGTCTCACCGGACGGCTACGACGCCGAAGGCCAGGTGTCCTCCGCCTACGACCTGGCCGTCTTCGGCCGCGCCGGCCTCGCCGACCCCGACTTCGCCCGCTACGCGGCCCTCACCGACGCCCCCTTCCCCGGGGACACGGACGCCGAGGGGCGGCCGACCTGGACGTACGGCATCGAGAACACCAACCGGCTGCTGACCGGCGAGGACGGCGTCGGGCGCTACCCGGGCATCGTCGGCATCAAGAACGGCTACACCTCCGAGGCCGGATACACCCTGATCACGGCCGCACGCCGGGACGGCCGCACCCTCCTGGCGACCGTCATGAACCCCCAGCGGGGCGGCGCCTTCGCGGTCTACGAGGAGACGCGCGCCCTGCTGGACTGGGGCTTCGCCGCCGCCGGGCACGTGGACCCGGTCGGCTCCCTCCAGCCCCCGCCGAAGAAGCCAGCACGGCCCGCCGCCGCCCCCGCCCCCGTCGCAGCGGCCTCCTCGGCCCCCGAAGAGCCCGACTACGGCTACGTCTGGCCGACCGCGGCCCTCCTCACGGGCGCGGCCACCACGGCGACGGCCCTCCACCGCCTCCGCCGCCGCTCATGACCGCCGCTTGCCGCCGTCGCACCGGGCGACGCGTTTCCCGATCGCGTCGACGGTACGAGCGTCCGGGCCAGGACGACGCGAGATGAACCCGGGGCCGGATCAGTGGGCCCAGGGCAGTCGTACGGCCTCGGCCTCCGGGTCGCAGAGGAGGGCCTCGATGAGCGGGACCGGCCCGGCGAGCTTGGTGGCCCACAGGTCGTAGTCCGTGCACAGGACCCAGGACCGGTCCTCCGCCCAGAGGTTGGACGGTGTCCACCACTCTTCCTCGGGGTGGTCGTACAGGGCCTTGGCGTCCGCGAGCCGGCCTCTCCGGACGAGGGGCGTGTCGAAGTCCTCCGCCCTCTGGCCCAGCGGGGTGTAGTAGGCGAGGCAGCGGGTGTTCGCCCCCTGCGGGCTGTGCTCGGTGAGGATCTCGGCCAGCCGGTCCCAGTCGGCACGGTCCAGACTGCCCTCGGCAGCCCCGGTGATGCCGACCGGCCAGCCGCCCGCCTGACGGAGCGAGGGGAACGACCTGTGGCAGGGCAGGCCGCCCTCCACGGCCACGGGATCCCCCGTCCGCCGGGCGAGCTCCGCCCAGCGCAACCGGCGCCAGCGCGGCCCGGGGTGCTCGCCCCGGGACGGGACGAAGGCGTCGCAGCGATCGGCGAACACCTCGGCGGGGCCGAGCTCGTGCTCGTACATGCGGTGCAGCACCGGCGAGGTGACGCACGACACCCCCGCCGAAAGGTGACGTGTTCTGTCGGGATTGGCGTGAACGATGGAGGACATGAGCAACGAGGACAGCACCACTCAGACCACTCCGGCCACTCAGAACACCGCACAGCCCGCCCCGGCGGGGCCGCTCGCGGGGCGGATCGCGCTCGTGGCGGGGGCCACCCGGGGGGCGGGGCGGGCGCAGGCCGTGGAGTTGGGGCGGGCCGGGGCGACCGTGTACGTCACCGGTCGCACCACCCGGACCCGGGCCAGCGAGGTCGGCCGGACCACCGAGACCATCGAGGAGACCGCCGAGCTCGTCACCGCCGTGGGCGGCACCGGCATCGCGGTGCCCACCGACCACCTCGACGAGACCCAGGTGCGCGCCCTCGCCGAGCGGATCGACCGTGACCACGGGCGGCTCGACATCCTCGTCAACGACCTGTGGGGCGGCGAACACCTCCTGGCCACCTCGGTGTTCGGGAAGAAGAGCTGGGAGACCCCGCTCGCCGACGGCCTGCGCATCCTGGAACTCGGCGCGCGCTCGCACGTGATCACGGCGGCGCTCCTGCTCCCGCTGCTGATCCGCTCCGACGCGCCGCTGCACGTCGAGGTCACCGACGGCACCGCGCGCTCCAACCGCCGCTACCGGGAGAACATGTACTACGACCTCGCCAAGAACGCCCCGATCCGCCTCGCGTTCGGACTGGGGCAGGAGCTGGCCGAGTACAACGGCACGGCGGTCGCGGTCTCGCCGGGCTTCCTGCGCTCGGAGCAGATGCTCGCCCACTTCGGTGTGACCGAGGAGAACTGGCGTGACGCGATCGCCCGGGAGCCGTCGTTCGCGATCGCGGAGTCCCCGCGCTACCTGGCCCGTACGGTCGCGGCACTGGCCGCCGACCCGGACCGTGCGAAGCGGTGGAACGGCAAGTCCACCTCCAGCGCCGAACTCGCCCGGGCGTACGGGGTGACGGACGTGGACGGCAGCAGGCCGGACGCCTGGGCCTACTTCGAGGACGTCGTCTACGGAGGCAAGGAGGGCTCCCCCGAGGACTACCGCTGATCCTCCGCATCCCCGGAGTAGAGGGCGGCCAGGGCCGCGGCCTGTTCACGGAAGCGGGCGCGCAGCCCGGCCGGCGCCAGCACCTCGGCGTCGGCGCCGAGCCGGGCCAGCTGGTCGAAGGCGACGTCCTCGGACTCCGCCGGCAGGTCCAGGGTGACCAGGCCGGCGGAGTCCGGGGCGCTCGCCGAGGCGAGGGCGTCCGCGACGGCCGCCCCGTCCACGACGGCGGGCAGCCGCCGCAGCCCCCCGGCCGTCAGCCGGACCGTGACGGTGGTGCGCAGCAGGGTACGGGCGAAGGCGGCCGAGCGGGCCTCCCAGTGCGCGGCCAGCTCGAACGCCGGATCACGCGCGAACGGCCCCTGCGTCCCGGGAGCGGGGCCGAGCGCGGTGATCCGGTCGACGCGGTAGGTGCGCCAGCCGCCGTCGCGATCCGCGCCTTCCGACCCGGGGACGCGGACCACCGCGTACCAGGTGCCCGCCTTCAGCACGAGCCCGTACGGTTCCACCACCCGTGTCACGGCGGAGGACGGCGCGCCCTCCCGGCCCGGACGCGCGTACGACAGCTCGACGGCCCGGTCCGACCACACCGCGCGGGCCAGCTCCGGCAGCAGCACCGGGGTGGCGGGCTCCCGGAACCAGGCCGGGGCGTCGAGGTGGAAACGGCGCACCGAGGACTCGGCGGCCTGGCGCACCGACGGGAGCAGCGTCGCGGTCAGCTTCAGCCGGGCGGTCTGCGCCGCCTCCGACAGCCCCAGGTCCCGCAGGGCCGAGGGCAGACCGGACAGGAAAAGCGTCTCCGCCTCGCTGGGATGGAGGGTGGCGAGCCGGGTCCGGTACCCCGGCGCCAGGAAGTACCCGCCCACCCGGCCCCGTTCCGACCGGACGGGCACGCCGGCCTCCTGGAGCGCCTGGGCGTCCCGGATCACGGTCCGCTCGGAGACCTCCAGCTCCCGGGCGAGCGCGGCCGCGGTCAGACCGGGGTTCGACTGGATCAGGAGGGCCATGCGGATCAGGCGGGCGGCGCGCATCGTCCCATGATCACCGACCTGGCGGGCGGACGGGACCCCCTACGCGAGCGGGCAGCTCGTGAGCGGGTTCTCGCCGGGGGCGGGGAACGGCAGCGTACGGCCGGCCGGTGGCGGGACCCCGCGGCCGAGCCAGGTCTCCAGGGCGGTCATCGCGGAGCGGTGGCAGGGCAGGAGGGGGCGGAGCCTGTCGGGGAAGGCGTCGGACAGGGAGTCGACGTGCGTTCCGCCCTCGACCCGGTAGTAGCGCAGGAGACGGCCGCGCCCCGCGTCGGCGACCATCCGCGCGTACACGTCCGAGTCCTGGCTGATGGGCAGGAGGACGTCCAGCGTGCCGTGCAGCGTGATGAGGGGTTTGCCGATCCGGCCTGTCAGCGCGATCTTCGCCACGGCGTCGTGGACGCTCCGCGGCCTCAGGCCGTAGGCGTAGTCCGCGTCGCAGGCGGGGGTGCCCGGCGCGCAGAACGGGGTGCCCGCCTCCTGCGCGCCGTCGTAGCCGGGGTCCAGCTCCTCGCGGTAGATGCGCTGGGTCAGGTCCCAGTAGTAGCGGTGGTGGAAGGGCCACAGGAACTCCGAGCCGGCCGGGAAGCCGGCCGCGATCATCTCCTGCCGCGCCCGCTCCGCGCCCGCGCCCCCGGCGGCGTAGCGGGGGTAGGCAGCGAGGGCCGGCGGCAGGAAGGTGAGCAGGTTCGGCCCCTGCTCCCGCCAGAGGGTGCCTTCCCAGTCGACGCCGCCGTCGTACAGCTCGGGATGGTTCTCCAACTGCCAGCGCACCAGGTAGCCGCCGTTGGACATGCCGGTGGCCAGGGTGCGGGAGGGTGGCCGCCGGTAGCGCTGGGCGACGACGGCGCGGGCGGCGCGGGCCAGCTGGGTGACGCGTACGTTCCACTCGGCGATCGCGTCCCCCGGCGTCCGGCCGTCGCGGTGGAAGGCGGTGCCCGTGTTGCCCTTGTCGGTCGCCGCGAAGGCGTAGCCGCGGGACAGGACCCAGTCGCCGATGGCCCGGTCGTTGGCGTACTGCGCGCGCACTCCGGGGGAGCCGGTGATGACCAGTCCGCCGTTCCAGTGGTCCGGCAGGCGGATCACGAACTGGGCGTCGTGGTTCCAGCCGTGGTGGGCGTTGGTGGTGGAGGAGTCGGGGAAATACCCGTCGATCTGGACGCCGGGCACACCGCTCGGCACGCTCAGGCCGGCCGGGGTCAGCCCGGCCCAGTCGGCCTGGTCCGTGTGCCCCGAGGCGACGGTCCCGGCCGTGGTCAGCTCGTCCAGGCAGGACGGGGCCTGGAGTTCGGCTCCGGGCACCTTCAGCCGTGACAGGCCGGCACAGTGCCCGTCCGGCGTGGCCGGTCCGCCCCGGGGCTCGGCGGCGGCGGGCGCCGCGGCGAGGGCGACGAACG
>NZ_JBEPFL010000022.1:0-149454 GCF_040301925.1 Streptomyces sp. NPDC000075 | reverse complement strand
CACCGCTCTTCACCACCCCCCGGGGGCCCGCCGCTCCGGGGGTCCCGGCCCGGGGCTGCGGGCCCCGCCCCGGCCCCCCCGGGGGGGCCCCCCCGCTTCGCGCCGTTCCTCCCCCGGCTGCCGCCGGGGGCTACGCCGGCGGTCGCATGCGGAAGTCGTACGACGGCGGCAGCGGGGCCGCCGAGACGGTCTCCCACACCTCCGACAGCGTCTCCTCCCCCTCCCGGAGGTCGGCCGGCTCGAAGCCGTCCTCGAACACCCGCCGGGCCGCCCCCACGTGCCCCTCCGCCGCGAGCAGCCGCGCGGCGAGCAGCCGGAAGCGCCCCTGCTCCCGCAGCGCGGGCCGCAGCCGGTCCCAGACCGCCCGCGCCCCGGCCGGCCGGCCCGCCGCCAGCAGGGCCGTCATCGCCTCCCGGCCCAGCGCCGACTCCGCCGCCGTCCACGCGTCACCGCCCCGGCTCTCGGCCGCCAGGTCCTCGAACGCCTCCGCGTACCGGTCGGCCGCCCGCTCCGGGTCCCCGGCCAGCGCGTCCGCCACCGCCAGGCACCGCAGCAGGGGCCAGCGCGACGGGGCCAGCGACAGCCCGCGCTCCCAGCTGCGTACGGCCTGGGCGGTGTCTCCCGCGTGCCACTGGGCCACGCCCAGGTGGTACTCGGTCAGCGGGTCCGCCGGGGCGGTCTCCAGCATGTCCCGCCAGTGCGCGGCGACCAGGCTCGGCCCCGGCGGCAGGACCCGGCGCGGCGCCGGGTGGACGCCGGTCTTCCACAGCGCCACCCAGGGTTCCTGGGCCTCCTCCAGGGTGTCCTCCGGAAAGGGGGTGCCGGGCAGGTCGAAGCCCGCGCGCAGCACCTCCAGGGCGCCCCAGCCCGACCCCCGCGCCAGCCACTCCCCCGGTGCGCCCTCCGGTTCGGCGTCGGCGTACCCGGCCCGCCACGCCGCGTGGGCCTCGTCCAGCGTGCCGGGCGGCAGGGCCGCGTCCAGCGCCGCCCCGGCCGCCGCGCGCGCCGCCGCCCAGTCGGCGCCGTGCACCGCCGCCGGCTCGGCGGACAGCGGCCCGTACGCCTCCAGCCAGCTGAACTCCGCCCCCGCGTCGAGCCGTACGTGCTCCAGCTGGGTGCGGGCCAGCCCGGCCTGGATCTCGGCGTACCCGCCGGTGCCCGGCTCCGTGAGCCACTCCTGCCAGCGCCGGCCGCCCGGGCCCGCTCCCCACACGAACAGCTTCCGCCCGCGCAGCAGCCCCGTGGAGGCCTGCGCCAGCCCGTGCCCGCCGGCGTCGAGTGCGGCGATCCACGGCCGGGCGGCGGCCCCGGGCTCGACCTCGTAGAAGAAGTCGGCGGGGTAGGCGCTCTCCAGCGGGTAGGTCCGGTCGGCCTCCTCCCACCTGGGCACGGGGATCCGCCGCAGCGCCCGCTCGTACCCGAAGTGCCAGGCCTCCTCGGCGGGGGCGAGGACCCGCGTGCCGGAGTTCTCGGGGACGGCGGTGTTGGACCACCAGTAGACGGCGGCGGGCCGTTCGTGCGGGTTGCGCACGCGGACGGCGACGTACAGGAAGTCCGAGTCCTCCGGCAGCCACAGGTCCACCTGGAACGGCAGGTCGCGCAGCCGCTCCCACTCCCACAGCCGCACCATCACCCCGCCGTCGGGCGCCGGTACGAGGGCGGCGTGCAACGGGGCGCAGGACAGGGCGGTGTGGCCGGTCGCACCGATGTTCCACTCGATACCGCCGGAGAACCAGGCGCCGTTGAGGGCGAAGTTCGCCGGCTGGAACACCGGGTTGCGGTAGAGGAGTTCGCGGCCGGTGGGGAGGTGGACGAGGGAGTGGACGCGGCCGCCGAGCCCGGGCAGGACGGTGGCGCGCAGCCGGCCGTTGTCGATGACGACGGCCTCGAACTCCCGCTCCGCGCGCTGCCGTCCGTAGCCGTCGCGGATCCGGACGGGCAGCAGGGAGCGCAGCGGCTCGTACCCGATCTGGCGGGCCATGTCGCGCGGCAGCCCTTCGCGCGAGCGCTCGTCCAGGTCGTGCACGCCGTCGGGGGCGCGCAGTGCGGGCAGCGGGTTGTCGGGGCCCAGGGGGGCGGCGGGGAGGGTCAGTGGGACACGTCGGACGGTGGTGGCCATGGGGGAATGGAACACGCCGCCACGGCCGGTGCACAGGGGTTCCGCACATCACCACCGGTCAGGATTACGCAAAGCGCCGCCCGGCCGCACGCGTGTCCGCCGCCCGGGGCGGGGCCCGCCCTCAGGCCGCCGGCGCCGTGCGGGCCCACCGTTCGTGGTCCCGCCAGGCACCGGCTACGTGGAGGAAGTCCGGGGAGAGTCCCTCCAGCCGGAACCCCCTCCCCCGCACCAGGGCGATCGACGCGGTGTTCCCCGGCTGCACGTTCGCCTCCAGCCGGTGCAGCCCCAGGCCCGGTCCGAAGGCGTGGGCCAGGAGGAGGTCCAGGCCCTCGCCCAGCAGCCCCCGCCCGGCCGCGTGCGCGAACGCCCCGTACCCCAGGGCCCCGCACTGGAAGCCGCCCCGGACGATGTTGTTGACGTTGATGAACCCGGCGATCGCCCCGCCGTCCAGTTCGCAGACCAGGAAGCCGGCCCGCTGCTCCCCCTCGGCCAGGGCGGCCGCGTACGGCGCGTACTCCTCAAGTGTGTCCGGCGGGAACAGCCACGGCCGGTGCAGCGCCCTGCTCTCGCGGACCCGTGCGATGAACTCCGGTCCGTCGTCGGGCCGGAAGGGGCGCAGGCCGACCCGCCGGCCTTCCGCCACGTACGTGGAATATGACATCGCCCCAGGCTACGGCCCTGTGGCAGCATCCCGGGGTGACCACCGCCCCGCCCGGCCCCGGGCTCCTGCGTGCCGCCGCCCGTAACAACGCCGAGTGGTGTGCCGCCGTGTGCGGCGGCGGCCGCTTCTCCGCCTCCCTCTGGAGCAGCCGGCGGCGCACTCCGCCGCTGTACCCCGACGCCGTGACCCTGACGCCGCGGGCCTCGGCCGCCGAGGTGCTCGCCGGGGTCGACACCGCCGCCCCCGGCTGCTCGGTGAAGGACAGCTTCGCCTCGCTCGACCTGGGTCCGGCCGGGTTCGAGGTGCTGTTCGAGGCCGGGTGGATCCACCGCCCTGCGGGGGCCGCCGCGCCGGCGGGCGGGGGTGGGCGGCTGGAGTGGGACGAGGTCGAGGGCCCCGGGGAACTGGCGGCCTGGGAGGCGGCGTGGGGTGACGGGGAGAGCCGGGGGCTCTTCCACGCCGGGCTGCTGCGGGAGGGGATCGTCTTCCTGGCGGGCCGCGACGGGGGCCGGATCACGGCCGGGGCCGTCCTCGGCACGGGCGGCGGCGTGGTGGGCGTGTCGAACGTGTTCGCCGCCACCCCGGACGACGCCGACGAGGCCTGGGCGGCCGCCCTCGACGCGTCCGCACGCCACTGGCCGCGGCTCCCGCTGGTCGGCTACGAGCACGGCGAGGACCTGGCGGCCCCCCTCCGCGCCGGCTTCACCCCGATCGGCCCGCTCCGCGTCTGGCTGCACACGGCTTAGTCACTCCGCAGCTCCAGCGTCGGTACGTCCGTCCGGTCCAGGCCGAAGACCTGGACGTACAGGGAGAGTTCCGCCTCCAGCGCCCGTACCATCGTCTCCGCCCGCCGGAAGCCGTGGCCCTCGCCCTCGAACGTGAGGTACGCGTGCGGGACCACCGGCGTGCGGGCGCGCAGGGCGGTGAGGAGGCGTTCCGCCTGGGCCGGCGGGCAGACGGGGTCGTCCAGGCCCTGGAGCAGCACGAACGGGGCGGTGATCCGGTCGGCGCGGGCCACGGGCGAGCGTTCGCGGCAGCGCAGTTCCAGGGTCTGCGGCGGGCCGGCGAGGCCGTGGAGGTAGTGGGACTCCAGGTCGTGGGTCTCGGCGGCGAAGCCGCGCAGGTCCAGGACCGGGTAGATGACCGCCGCGCAGGCGTACAGGCCGGTGGCGGCCAGGGAGGCGGCCGCCGTCCAGCCGCCCGCGCTGCCGCCCCGGATGGCGAGCCGCGCGGGGTCGGCGGTGCCCTCGTCGGCCAGGGCGCGGGCGACGGCCGCGCAGTCCTCGACGTCCACCACGCCCCACTGCTCGCGCAGCCGTTCGCGGTAGGCGCGGCCGTAGCCGGTGGAGCCGCCGTAGTTGACCTCGACGACCCCGATGCCGCGCGAGGTGAAGTAGGCGATGTGCAGGTCCAGTACGGGCGGTACGTGGTCGGTCGGCCCGCCGTGGGCCCACACCACGTACGGGGGCAGCTCCTCGGCGGGGGCCCGCAGGGCGGGGTGGTGGGGCGGGTAGACGTGGGCGTGGATCTCGCGGCCGCCGGGGCCCGGGAAGGTGCGGCTCTGCGGCTCGGGGTAGTACGCGGGGTCCACGGGGTCCGCGGCCCGGGCCCCGACCACCCGGGCGTGCCCGGTGGCGGTGTCCAGCTCGACGACCTCGTACGCGCTGCGCGGGCTGGCGGCGGCCCCGTAGACGCGGGTGCCGCTGACGGCCAGGCCCGGCTGCCAGGACGTCCAGGGCCCGGCGGCGTCCACCAGGTCGCCGCTGTCGGGGTCCAGGACGCCGAGGACGCAGGAGCCCCGGCCGTGCAGGACGGCCAGCACTCCGTCCGGCAGCGGCGCCAGCCAGCTCAGCCCCGGCTTCCACAGGGGTCCGCCGAACTCCTCCTCGCGCGGGCACAGGTTGACCGGCGCGGCGCCGTCGGGGTCCACCCGGTACGGGTTCCACCAGCCGCTGCGGTCGCTCACCGCGAGGAGGCTCCCGTCGGCGGCCCACGCCACCTGGGCCACCGCCTCGTCCGGCCCGCCGAGGACCGTACGGGGCGGCCCCAGCGTGCCGTCGGGGTGGACGTCGGCCAGCTGGAGCTCGGTGCCGTCCCAGGGCATCCGGGGGTGGTCCCACACCAGCCAGGCGGCGCTGCGCCCGTCGGGGGAGGGCTTCGGCCCGGTGCGGAAGCGGTGCCGGTCGCCGGTGAGTTCGCGTACGGCGGTCCGGTCGGCGGCGGCGGACCCGTCCAGCGGGACGGCGGCCGCGACGCGCCGTACGTCGCCCGGGGCGGGGCCGGTGAACTCCTCCAGCACGCACCAGACTTCGCCGCCGCGCAGCACCGGGTCGGCCCAGCGCAGCCCGCCGCCGACCGGGGAGACCGGGGTGAGCGGGCGGGGCGGGGCGCCGGGGGCGTCGGGCTCGTAGGCGTACAGCCGCTGGTCGGCGTGGTGGACGAACACCACCAGCGGCCCCCCGTCAACCCGTTCGGCGCCCGCCCAGGGCAGGCCCCCGTACTCGGTGAGCCGGCTGCGCACGTTCCAGGGGGCGGGCAGCACCGACCGGGCGGGGCCCCCGCCGGCGGGCAGCCGCACCAGGGTGCGGCGGCCGCCCTCCCCGGGGCGGGGCTCGGTCCACCACACCTCGGGGCCGATGGTGCCGAGGTACTCGGGCCGCCCGTCGTGGGCGGCCGCGTGGGCGGCGGCGAGCGGTGAGGGCCAGCTGCCGTAGGGGGCGCACGCGGCGGCGGCCGCCGCCATCACCGGGCCCCCATCACAGGTTCCGCAGGGCGCGGTCCAGGACGCGGACGCCGAAGTGGAGGGCGTCGACGGGGACCCGTTCGTCCACGCCGTGGAAGAGGGCCCAGTAGTCGAAGCCCGGGGGGAGCCGGAGCGGGGAGTAGCCGTAGCCGGTGATGCCGAGCCGGGAGAACTGCTTGGCGTCGGTGCCGCCCGCCATGCAGAAGGGGACGGCGCGCCCGGCGGGGTCGAAGTGCTCGACGGCCTCGCGCAGGACCGCGTACGTCCGCCCGTCCACGGGGGCTTCGAGGGCGACTTCGCGGTGGTGGAACTCCCAGTCCACGTCGGGGCCGGTGAGTTCGTCGAGGACGGCGGCGAACTCGGCCTCGCCGCCGGGCAGGGTGCGGCCGTCGACGTGGGCGGTGGCCCGGCCGGGGATCACGTTGAGCTTGTAACCGGCGCTGAGCATCGTGGGGTTGGCGCTGTTGCGCAGGGTGGCTTCGACCAGGGCCGCGGCCGGGCCGAGTTCGCCGAGGACGGCGTCGAGGTCGCAGCCGGGGGCGCGGGGGTCGACGGACAGGCCCTGGAGGGCGGCGAGTTCGGTGATGCAGGCGGCGACGGTGTCGGTGAGGCGGAGCGGCCACTCGTACGCGCCGATGCGGGCGACGGCGGCCGCGAGCCGGGTGACGGCGTTGGCGCGGTTGGGCTTGGAGCCGTGCCCGGTGGTGCCGTGGGCGGTCAGCCTCAGCCAGGCGGTGCCGCGCTCGCCGGCGGCGATGGGGTAGAGGGGCCGGCCGGATCCGGTGTGCAGGGTGAAGGCGCCGGATTCGCTGAGGCCCTCGGTACAGCCCTCGAAGAGGTGCGGGTGGTGGTCGGCGAGGAAACCCGAGCCGTCGACCGCGCTGTCCTCCTCGTCGGCGGTGAAGGCGATGACGAGGTCGCGGCGCGGGCGGGCGCCGGTGCGCGCCCAGGACCGTACGACGGCCAGGACCATCGCGTCCATGTTCTTCATGTCGACGGCCCCCCGGCCCCAGACCACCCCGTCGCGGACCTCGCCGGAGAAGGGGTCCACGCTCCAGTCGGCGGCCTCGGCGGGGACCACGTCGAGGTGGCCGTGGACGAGGAGGGCGGGCGCGCCGCGGTCGGTGCCCGCGACGCGGGCCACCACGTTGGTGCGGCCGGGGGTGCGTTCGAGGAGGACGGGTTCCAGCCCGGCGGCGGCGAGGCGCTCGGCGGCGTACTCGGCGGCGGGCCGCTCCCGGCAGTCGCCGCCACCCCGGTTGCTCGTGTCGATGCGGATCAGCCCGGAGGTGAACGCGACGACCTCGTCGAAGGCGGCCGCGTCGAGCGCCGCCGTGCCCGGGGCCGCCGTGCTGCGGTCCGCCGTGCCGACGGCCGCCGTGCCGACGGCCGCCGTATCGGGGGCCGCTTCGGCGGTGAGCGTGGCGACGGCGCCGCCGTCCAGCCGTTCCATGTCAGCCATACTGCTCCTCCAGAGCCGCCGAGACGACCGTGGTGACCGCTTTGAACGTACGGATCGCCTCGTACATGGTCGCGCTGGTGTACGCGATCCGGCGCTCGCCGGTCCGTTCGACGCCGGGGACGACGGTGGCGGCCATCGACAGGTGTTCCGCGTCGAACTCCACCTCCATCGTGTGCGGCCCGCCCCGCACCGGCTCGTGCCGGACGGCGAGTTTGACGGCCTCCGTGGCGGCGGCCCGGATGTCGGCGGCGGTACGGGCCGGGGTGCGGCACAGGGCCGCGTAGCGCGAGACGTGGTCCTTGACGGCGACGGTCCGCGCGTCCGGGGCGTAGCCGGCGGCGTCGGCGCAGGTCAGGTCGTCGCCGGTGACGAGGATGACGGGGACCCCGTACTCGGCGACCACGTGGGCGTTGAGCACGCCCTCGCTGGCGCGCAGGCCGTCGAGCCAGACCCCGGTGAGGGAGTTGGCGAGGTAGGTGTGGGCGAGGACGCCCTCGGCGCCGGCGCCGGTGTGGTAGCCGACGAAGGCGACGCCGTCGACGTCGCCGTGCTGGACCCCCTCGACCATGGAGAGGGACTTGTGCCGGCCGGTGATCATCTCGGCGCGGGCGTCGAGCTTCTCCAGCAGCAGGTTGCGCATGGTCCAGTGGGCCTCGTTGATGAGGACCCGGTCGGCGCCGCCGTCGTGGAAGCCGAGTACGGCGGCGTTCACGTCGGAGGTGAACATGCCCCGGCAGCGCTCCCACTGCGGGGTCCCCGGCAGCACGTCGGCGGGCCAGGTGACGCCGGTGGCGCCTTCCATGTCGGCTGAGATGAGGATCTTCATCGGGCCCCCGGTGGGTCGGGTCGACAGGGGCCCCACCCTAGCGGCCCGGCCGCGCCCCGGCCCGGGGACCACGCCCGGACCGCGCGGGCGCGGGTGCGGGGCTTGACGCGCGTGCCGCCGGAGGCCCCGGACACGTCCCGCCCGGGGCCGGGAAATCCACCCGAACCGGTGAGCCGCGCCGGGGAGTTGCCGTGACGGCGGCCGGCGGCCGGCGGCTGCGGTCAGGCCTCGACTTCGCGGGCCAGGTTGTCGAGGACGGTGTCGTAGATGCGGCCGAGGCCCTTGGGCGCGAAGGTGCGCTCGAAGAAGCCGCCGATGCCGCCCGCGCCGTTCCAGACGGTGCTGACGACGGCCTTGGACTTGCCCTCGCCGGCCGGGGTCACCGTCCAGGTGGTGACCATGGAGGAGTTGCGGTCCTTCTCCACGAGCTGGCCGTCCGTGGGCTCGGTGACCTCCAGCAGGCAGTCACGGACGCGCTTGCTGGTGGCCTGGAGCTTCCAGTGGACCAGGGTGCCCTCGCCGTCGCCGCCCTCGCGCACCTCGTACTCGCTGAAGTGCTCGGGGAGCAGCTTGCCCCGGGTGCCGGTGTAGTCGGCCAGCGCGTCGAAGACGGTCTCCGCGTCGGCCCCGATGATGCGCTCCGTGATGGCCTCGACCTGCGCCATGCCTGTTCCTCCAGCGGTTGTGTCCACGTTTCGCGGCAAGCCAACCACCTCCGGGGCGACCGCCCAAATCCGGGGTGCGGGCCGCCGCCCGGGCCGGAGGGGGCGGTCCGCCCGGCCGGGCGGTGTCCGTGTGACACCTCCGGTACTCCATCTGCGGCCCGGGAGCGGGGGTGGTGGGGCGGTCGCCGCCCCCGGGCGGGGCCGCCCGTGACCCGGACGCCGCCCGAGGGGTCATCACATCGGGCCAATAGACGGCCCAATCCCGCTTTCCGGGCGCGGTTTCCGGGACGATTCCGCCCAGAACCCTCGGCTGGGAGGCCCCATGATCCGTCCCTCGAAGAAGCGCGCGGCCCTGCTGCTGGCGATCTCCACCGTCGCCGCCGCTCTCGCGAGCCCCGTCACCGCCGCCGCCCCGGCGCCCGCCCCGGCCGCGGCCGGACTGCGCTGGACCGGCTGCGCGACCCCCCGCTACCCGACGCTGCAGTGCGCCTCCCTCCAGGTCCCCCTCGACCACGAGCGGCCCGCCGGGCGGCGGATCTCGCTGGCCCTGACCCGGGTTCCGCACACCGCCTCCGCCTCCCAGGGCCCGCTGCTGGTCAACCCCGGCGGTCCGGGCGGCAGCGGCCGGGCGCTGGCCGGGTTCGTCGCCGCGTCCCTGCCCAAGGACGTGGCGGCCCAGTACGACGTGATCGGCTTCGACCCCCGGGGCGTGGGCAAGAGCGAGCCCGCGCTGGACTGCGGGGCCGGGCACTTCAAGCCCGTGCGGCCGGACTCGGTGCCCCTGGACGCGGCGACCGAGCAGGCCAACCTGGACCGGGTGCGCTCCTTCGCCGAGTCCTGCCGGGACAAGCACGCGGACGTGCTCCCGTACATCGGCACGGTCTCGGCCGCCCGCGACATGGAGGTGCTGCGGACGGCGCTGGGGGCGCCGAAGCTCAGCTACTTCGGTTACTCCTACGGCACCTACCTGGGCGCGGTGTACGCGAAGCTGCACCCGGACCGGGTGCACCGCCTCGTCCTGGACTCCGTGGTCGACCCGGGCGGCGTCTGGTACGAGGACAACCTGGCCCAGGACCAGGCCTTCGACGCCCGCCACAAGGCGTTCCTGGCCTGGGTGGCGCGGTACGACTCCACGTACCACCTGGGCACCGACCCGGCCGCCGTGGAGCGGCGCTGGTACGGGATGCGCGAGGCGCTGCGCGGGACGCCGGCCGGGGGGAAGGTGGGCCCGGCCGAACTGGAGGACACGTACATGCCGGGCGGCTACTACAACGGCTACTGGCCGCACCTGGCCGAGGCGTTCGCGGCGTACGCGGCGAAGGGGGACCCTAAGCCGCTGGTGGCGGCGTACGAGCGGTTCGGGGCGGTGGAGCCGTCGGCGGGCAACTCGTACAGCGTGTACACGGCGGTGCAGTGCCGGGACTCGGCGTGGCCGAAGGACTGGAACACGTGGCGGGCCGACATGTGGCGCACGCACGCGAAGGCGCCGTTCATGACCTGGAACAACGCCTGGTACAACGCGCCGTGCGCGTTCTGGCCGGCGGAGCCGCTCCGGGCCCCGGACGTGACGAACACGGCGCTGCCGGGGGCGCTGCTGTTCCAGGCGACGGAGGACGCGGCGACCCCGTACGAGGGCGCGGTGAGCATGCGGCACCGGCTGGCGGGCTCGGCGCTGGTGGTGGAGGAGGGCGGGGGCAACCACGGGATCGCCCTGGCGGGCAACAAGTGCCTCGACGAGAAGCTGGCGGCGTACCTGAGGACGGGTCAGGCCTCGGACGCCACCTGCCCCGCCCAGCCCGCCCCGAAGCCGACGACGCAGACCCGGGCGGTCCCGTCCTCGGCGGGCGGCGCGGCCCTGCACGGCCTGCTGGGCTTCCGGGGCTGACCGCCGGCGGGCATGATCGTCCGCATGACCTCATCCGCGCACAGCAGCAGTGACGGCAGCAATATCGCTGACGGCAGCCACCTCACCCGGATCGCCGCGCCGGAGGGTGTCAGCCCCGGCACCGGATACAGCCACGTCGTCTGGGGCACCGGGCGGTTCGTGGCCGTGTCGGGGCAGTGCGCCTTCGACGAGAAGGGGGAGGTGGTGGGCGAGGGCGATCCCGCCGCGCAGGCCCGCCAGGTGTTCGAGAACCTGCGGCGGTGCCTGGCGGCGGCCGGGGCGGGGTTCGAGGACGTGGTGAAGCTGACGTACTTCGTCACGGATGTGGCCCATCTGCCGGCGGTTCGGGCGGCGCGCGACGAGGTGATCGCGCCGCACCTGTTGCCGGCGTCCTCGGCGGTCCAGGTCGCGGCGCTGTTCCGGCCGGAACTCCTGGTGGAGGTCGAGGCCTTCGCCGTCGTCCCCGCGGCGGGCTGAGGGGGCCGCTGCGCGGAGCCGTCTCCCCGCCCCGCCCTTTCTCCGTTTCCTGGGGGCTCCGCCCCCAGACCCCCGCGCCTCAAACGCCGGCGGGGCTATCTATAGCCCCGCCGGCGTTTGAGGCGACGGGCGCGCAGCGCCCGTACGGGGTCCGGGGCGGAGCCCCGGGGAACGGGGGAAGGGCGGGTAGGGGACCAGCCCCGCGCAGCGGCCCCGCCCGGCCGGGGCCTACGCGTCGGGGTGGTGGGCCATCAGGCGGTTCAGGGCGTCGGTGGCGGCCACCGCCAGCCGGGGGTGGGCCTGGGCGCGGACCAGGACGTCGCGGGCGCGGGCGTCGGCCAGGGCGCCCAGGCCCTCGACGCAGGCCAGGGCCACCCGCCAGTAGGGGTCGTGCGGGGCCAGCAGCCGCGACAGGGTCGAGATCAGGGCCGGGGCCGACTCGGGCGCCCGCAGCGCGGCCAGCAGCCGGACCGGGTGGAGGGCGTAGGCGGTGCGCAGGGTGTTGGTGGCGAGGGCGGCGGCCGCGCGGGCGGTGCGCGGGTCGCCGAGCACGCCGAGGGCCTGCGCGGCGGCCTCGCAGCGGGCCGGGTCGCGGTGGTTGAGCAGCAGGACCAGGGGCTCGAAGGCCCGCCGGTCCCGCGCCATGCCCAGCCGGTAGGCGGCCAGTTCGCGGGCCCACAGGGGCTGCCCGGCCGAAGTCAGCGAGTCGGCCAGCCCGTCGGGCCCGGCCGCCAGCAGCGCCTCGTACCCGGGCGAGCCGGCCGCCTCCGCCCGCAGGCGCTCCAGTACCTGGTTCACGCGGCCACCCTAGGGCTCCCGGGGGCCCGCCACGTCCGGTTCGGCCGAGTTCCGCCCCCTCGGTTGATCGATCATCGATGATCGGTACATTTGGGCGGTACAGGTCACATCTCCGCGCTCTGGCGCGCGAGTTACCGCGGAGTTACTGTCTCTTCCACACGCACGGGACCGGCCTGGTGACGCAGCCGCCCCGTGCCAGTCGGTTCACCGCACCACCCGTACGCACGGCAGGACCCCGGGACAGGGTCGTGCCGCCAGGCCCGCCGCGCCCGTCTTCCGGGCGCGCCCGCCGGGTCCTTCCCGCACGGCACTCCCGTACGGCTCCTCACGCACCGCGCCGGCGCCCGGCCATCGCCCACGGCGTCGCGCACCGCGTTCCCGCACCCTCCCGCACCGCCCGGCCGTACCGCCCCTCCGTACGGCACCCCGCGCGCACCGTGCGCCGCGCGCGCTTCCCAGTCGTCACCCTCATTCCACTGGAGTCCCGCGATGGACCTTCCGTCCACGTCCAGTCCCTCCCCCTTCCGCACCGTCGCCGTCGTCGGCCTCGGCACCATGGGCACCGGCATCGCCGAGGTCCTCGCCCGGGCCGGCCGCGAGGTCGTCGGCATCGACGTCAGCGAGGCGGCCGCCCGCCGGGCCACCGGGGCCCTCGCGGCCGCCACGGCCCGCTCGGTGGCCAAGGAGCGGCTCACCGAGCAGGAGCGCGAGGGGGTCCTCGCCCGCTTCCGCACCTCCGCCGAGCTCTCCGCCGCCGCCGACGCCGACCTGGTCATCGAGGTGGTCCCGGAGGACTACGACCTCAAGCACCGGGTGTTCGAGGAGCTGGACGCGATCGTCCGGCCCGACGCCGTCCTGGCCACCGGCACCAACGCGCTGTCCGTGACCCGGCTCGCCGCCGAGTCCCTGCGCCCCGAGCGCGTCCTCGGCCTGCACTTCTTCAACCCGGCCCCCGCGATGAAGCTCGTCGAGATCGTCTCCAGCGTGCTGACCTCGCCCGCCGCCGTCGAGGCGGTCACCGCCCTGGCCCGGGAGCTCGGCAAGGAGCCCGTCGCGGTCGGCGACCGGCCCGGCTTCGTCGCCGACGGCCTGCTGTTCGGCTACCTCAACCAGGCCGCCGCGATGTACGAGGCCAAGTACGCCTCCCGCGAGGACATCGACGCGGCCATGCGGCTGGGCTGCGGCCTGCCGATGGGCCCGCTCGCCCTGCTGGACCTGGTCGGCGTGGACACCGCGCGGACGGTGCTGGAGGCCATGTACGCCTCCTCCGGCGACCGGCTGCACGCCCCGGCCCCGATCCTGGGCCAGCTCGTGGAGGCGGGCCTGACCGGGCAGAAGGCCGGCCGCGGCTTCTACACGTACGAGGCCCCGGGCAGCCCGGTGGTGGTCCGCGACCTCCAGACCCCGCTGGACGGCTCCCTGCTGGGCGCGGGCCGCCCGGTCCACTCGGTCGGCGTGGCCGGCTCGGGGACCATGGCGAGCGGGATCGCGCAGGTCTTCGCGCAGGCCGGCTACCCGGTGGTGCTGGCCGCCCGCAGCCAGGAGAAGGCGGAGGCCGCGAAGGCCGCGATCGGGAAGTCCCTGGACCGTGCGGTGTCCAGGGGCCGCCTGAGCGAGGAGGCCGCCGCGCAGACCCTCGACCTGATCACCCCGGCCGGCTCGCTGGAGGCCTTCTCCGAGGTGGACCTGGCCGTGGAGGCCGTCGCCGAGGACCTGGCCGTCAAGCAGGAGCTCTTCGCCGGCCTGGACAAGGTCTGCAAGCCGGGCGCGGTGCTGGCCACCACCACCTCCTCGCTGCCGGTGATCGCCGTGGCTCGGGCGACCGAGCGTCCCCAGGACGTGATCGGCATGCACTTCTTCAACCCGGCGCCGGCCATGAAGCTGGTCGAGGTGGTCCGGACCGTCCTGACCGCCGACGACGTGCACGCCACGGTCCGCGAGGTCTGCGGGAAGGTCCGCAAGCACGCGGTGGACTGCGGGGACCGGGCCGGGTTCATCGTGAACGCGCTGCTGTTCCCGTACCTGAACAACGCGGTCAAGATGGTCGAGCAGCACTACGCCAGCCTGGACGACATCGACGCCGCGATGAAGCTGGGCGGCGGCTACCCGATGGGGCCCTTCGAGCTCCTCGACGTGGTCGGCCTGGACGTGTCGCTGGCCATCGAGAAGGTGCTCCACCAGGAGTTCCGCGACCCGGGCCTGGCCCCGTCGCCGCTGCTGGAGCACCTGGTCGCCGCGGGCTGCCTGGGCCGCAAGACCGGCCGCGGTTTCCGTGAGTACGCCGCCCGCCGGTAACCCCCGGCCGGGCCCTGAGCAGGATGCGTGGGGAGGGCTGCTCGGGTCCGCCGGTCCCTCACGGCGGACACACCCTCCCGAGCCCAGTGCGGGCCCTCCCCCGCATCCACCCCCCTCCCACCCCCCTCCGGCGCGCACGCCCGCCCGGATGAAGTACTTTCGCTCTATGTCCCAGCCCGCCAAGACCTCACCCCGCGCCTCCTCGGCCTCCGACGCCCCGGAGGGCACGGCGGGCACCCGGGCGGCCGCCCAGCGCCTGAAGATGCGCCGCGAGCTCGCCGCAGCGGCCATGGAGCTGTTCGCGACGAAGGGGTACGAGGCCACGACGGTCGACGAGATCGCCGCGGCCGCGGGGGTGGCGCGCCGGACCTTCTTCCGGCACTTCCGGTCCAAGGAGGAGGCGATCTTCCCGGACCACGACGACACCCTGATCCGCGCCGAGGCGGTCCTGGACGTGGCCCCCGCGCACGAGCACCCGCTCGACACGGTGTGCCGGGGGATCAAGGAAGTCATGAAGATGTACGCCGCCTCGCCGGCGGTGTCGGTGGAGCGCTACCGGCTGACCCGCGAGGTACCGGCGCTGCGGGAGCGGGAGATCGCCTCGGTGGCCCGCTACGAGAGGCTGTTCACCCGCTATCTGCTGGCCCATTTCGACGAGACCGACCACCACGACGGCAACGACGACCCGCTGCTGGCGGAGGTGGCCGCCTCGGCGGTGGTGACCGCGCACAACCACGTGCTGCGGCGCTGGCTGCGGGCCGGCGGCCAGGGGGACGTGGAGGCGCAGCTGGACCACGCCTTCGGCATCGTCCGCAAGACCTTCGGCTCGGGCATCGGCGCGGGCCGCACCCTGGCCGGTGCCGGCGCGGCCCCGCAGACGGCGGTGCGCACCGAGGGCGAGGTGCTCGTGGCGGTGGCCCGGACCGATGCCCCGCTGGACGAGGTCATGCGGACCATCGAAGAAGCACTCAAGAACAAGTAAGTCGCTCTCGTCACAGCGGCCGCTCCCGTTCCGGGGGCGGCCGTTTGCGTTTGTCCGAGTTGCCCCTACTCGCAGGTAACTCTGATCGATCATCGCTCATATGCGCAGGTCAATCGGCAAGTGAGAGAAATTTTTGGCACGCAGTGCCTTGCCGAGTGACACGGGGTGCCATACGTTGAGTCTCGTCCGGACGTCCCCGCGGTCCACGCCCACTCGGCACGGAACGCGCCCCGGATGCCTGCGTCACCAGGCCCCCGCCCGCCCCACCACAGGCGCGGCCGCTCCACACGCTCTGCCGGACCGACGGCACCCCGCAGCACCACCACACGCTCCCACGCACGTACCGCGTACCCCTCAGCGCACCCTCAGACAGCGCTCAGCCGGAGGCAACACCGTGAAGGACATCCTGGACGCGATTCAGTCGCAGTCCGCCACCGCCGCAGACTTCGCGGCGCTGCCGCTGCCCGACTCGTACCGCGCGATCACCGTGCACAAGGACGAGACCGCGATGTTCGACGGTCTCGCCAGCCGCGACAAGGACCCCCGCCAGTCCCTCCACCTGGACCAGGTCCCGGTGCCGGAGCTCGGCCCGGGCGAGGCCCTGGTCGCCGTCATGGCCTCCTCGGTCAACTACAACTCCGTGTGGACCTCGATCTTCGAGCCGGTCTCCACCTTCGGCTTCCTGGAGCGCTACGGCCGCCTCTCGGAGCTCACCAAGCGCCACGACCTCCCGTACCACGTCATCGGCTCCGACCTCGCGGGCGTCGTGCTGCGCACCGGCCCCGGCGTCAACTCCTGGAAGCCCGGCGACGAGGTCGTCGCGCACTGCCTGTCGGTCGAGCTGGAGTCCTCCGACGGCCACAACGACACGATGCTCGACCCCGAGCAGCGCATCTGGGGCTTCGAGACCAACTTCGGCGGCCTGGCGGAGATCGCCCTCGTCAAGTCCAACCAGCTGATGCCCAAGCCCGGCCACCTCAGCTGGGAGGAGGCCGCCTCCCCCGGCCTGGTCAACTCCACCGCCTACCGCCAGCTGGTCTCCCGCAACGGCGCCGGCATGAAGCAGGGCGACAACGTCCTGATCTGGGGCGCCAGCGGCGGCCTCGGCTCCTACGCCACCCAGTTCGCCCTGGCCGGCGGCGCCAACCCGATCTGCGTCGTCTCCTCCCCCGAGAAGGCCGACATCTGCCGGTCCATGGGCGCCACGGCCGTCATCGACCGCAACGCCGAGGGCTACAGGTTCTGGAAGGACGAGCACACCCAGGACCCCAAGGAGTGGAAGCGCTTCGGCTCGAAGATCCGCGAGCTGACCGGCGGCGAGGACATCGACATCGTCTTCGAGCACCCCGGCCGCGAGACCTTCGGCGCCTCGGTCTACGTCACCCGCAAGGGCGGCACCATCACCACCTGCGCCTCGACCTCCGGCTACATGCACCAGTACGACAACCGCTACCTGTGGATGTCGCTCAAGCGCATCGTCGGCTCGCACTTCGCGAACTACCGCGAGGCCTGGGAGGCCAACCGCCTCATCGCGAAGGGCAAGATCCACCCCACCCTCTCGAAGGTCTACTCCCTGGAGGAGACCGGCCAGGCCGCCTACGACGTCCACCGCAACCTCCACCAGGGCAAGGTCGGCGTCCTCGCCCTGGCCCCCGAGGAGGGGCTGGGCATCCGCGACCACGAGATGCGCGCCCGGCACCTCGACGCGATCAACCGCTTCCGCAACGTCTGAGTTCGCTCAAAGGCCATAAGGATCGCCTGAGATGACAGAGCGCCAGAAGGACCGTCCGTGGCTCATGCGGACGTACGCCGGCCACTCCACGGCCGAGGCGTCCAACGAGCTGTACCGCCGCAACCTCGCCAAGGGCCAGACCGGCCTGTCGGTCGCGTTCGACCTCCCGACGCAGACCGGCTACGACCCCGACCACGTCCTCGCCCGCGGCGAGGTGGGCCGGGTCGGGGTCCCGGTCTCCCATCTGGGCGACATGCGGCGGCTGTTCCAGGACATACCCCTGGAGCAGATGAACACCTCGATGACGATCAACGCCACCGCCATGTGGCTGCTGGCGCTCTACCAGGTGGCCGCCGAGGAGCAGGGGGCGGACATCTCCCAGCTCCAGGGCACCACCCAGAACGACATCGTCAAGGAGTACCTCTCGCGCGGGACGCACGTCTTCCCGCCCGGGCCCTCCCTCCGCCTGACGACGGACATGATCGCGTACACGGTCAGCCACATCCCGAAGTGGAACCCGATCAACATCTGCTCGTACCACCTCCAGGAGGCCGGGGCCACTCCGGTCCAGGAGATCTCGTACGCGATGTCCACCGCGATCGCCGTCCTGGACTCGGTGCGCGACTCGGGCCAGGTGCCCGAGGAGCGCTTCGGCGAGGTGGTCGCCCGGATCTCCTTCTTCGTGAACGCGGGCGTCCGCTTCATCGAGGAGATGTGCAAGATGCGCGCCTTCGGCCGCATCTGGGACCAGGTCACCCGTGAGCGCTACGGCATCGAGAACGCCAAGCAGCGCCGCTTCCGCTACGGCGTCCAGGTCAACTCCCTCGGCCTGACCGAGGCGCAGCCGGAGAACAACGTCCAGCGCATCGTCCTGGAGATGCTGGCCGTCACCCTCTCCAAGGACGCCCGGGCCCGCGCCGTGCAGCTGCCCGCCTGGAACGAGGCCCTGGGCCTGCCCCGGCCCTGGGACCAGCAGTGGTCGCTGCGCATCCAGCAGGTCCTCGCCCACGAGAGCGACCTGCTGGAGTACGAGGACATCTTCGCCGGCTCCCACGTCATCGAGGCCAAGGTCGACTCCCTGGTCGCCGACTGCCTGGCCGAGATCGACCGGATCCAGGAGATGGGCGGCGCCATGGCCGCCGTCGAGTCCGGTTACCTGAAGTCCCAGCTGGTCTCCTCGCACGCCGAGCGGCGCGCCCGGATCGAGGCCGGCGAGGACAAGATCGTCGGCGTCAACTGCTTCGAGCAGACCGAGCCGAACCCGCTCACCGCCGACCTGGACGGCGCGATCATGACCGTGGACGGGGCCGTGGAGGCCCTGACCGTCGAGCGGATCGCCCGCTGGCGCGCCGAGCGGCAGGAGTCCTCGGAGCGGCAGGGCGGCGGCGACCCGTTCGTCTTCCCGACCGTCGGGCAGGCCCTGGACCGGCTGAAGGAGGCCGCCGCCGGGACCGAGAACCTGATGGAGGCCACCCTGGAGTGCGCCCGGGCCGGCGTCACCACCGGCGAGTGGGCCAACGCCCTGCGCGAGGTGTTCGGCGAGTTCCGCGCCCCGACCGGGGTCTCCTCCGCGCCGGTGGCCGTCACCGCCGAGGAGGGCACCCCGATGGCCCTCGTCCGCGAGAAGGTCACCCGCACCGCCGAGGACCTGGGCTCCGGCCGGCTGCGCCTGCTGGTCGGCAAGCCGGGCCTGGACGGGCACTCCAACGGCGCCGAGCAGATCGCCGTGCGGGCCCGCGACGCCGGCTTCGAGGTGGTCTACCAGGGCATCCGGCTGACGCCGGAGGAGATCTCCACGGCGGCGCTGGCCGAGGACGTCCACTGCGTGGGACTGTCCATCCTGTCCGGTTCGCACAGCGCGCTCGTCCCGGACGTCCTGGAACGCCTGCGCACCGCGGGGGCGGGGGACATCCCCGTCATCGTCGGGGGCATCATTCCGAACGCCGACGCCGTCGCCCTCAAGGCGGCCGGAGTCGCCGCCGTCTTCACACCCAAGGACTTCGGTATCACGGAGATCATCGGCCGTATCGTCGACGAGATCCGGAAAGCGAACAAGCTCGACCCTCTGGAGGTCTCCGCATGACCACGCCCACCTCTCCCGTGAACCGGCTGCGGCCGCGCCGTTCCTGCCTCGCGGTGCCGGGCTCCAACCCCCGGTTCCTGGAGAAGGCCCAGGGCCTGCCGGCCGACCAGGTCTTCCTGGACCTGGAGGACGCCTGCGCGCCGCTCGCCAAGGAGGGCGCCCGCCACACCATCGTGGACGCGCTGAACAACGGCGACTGGACCGGCAAGACCCGCGTGGTGCGCGTCAACGACTGGACCACCCACTGGACGTACCGGGACGTGATCACGGTCGTCGAGGGCGCCGGGCAGAACCTCGACTGCATCATGCTGCCGAAGGTCCAGGACGCCCAGCAGGTCGTGGCGCTCGACCTCCTGCTGACGCAGATCGAGAAGACGATGGGCTTCGAGGTCGGCAAGATCGGCATCGAGGCGCAGATCGAGAACGCCAAGGGCCTGGTCAACGTCGACGCGATCGCCGGCGCCTCGCCGCGCCTGGAGACGATCATCTTCGGCCCGGCCGACTTCATGGCCTCGATCAACATGAAGTCCCTGGTCGTGGGCATGCAGCCGCCCGGCTACCCGGCGGACGCCTACCACTACATCCTGATGCGGATCCTGATGGCGGCCCGTACGCACGACCTCCAGGCGATCGACGGCCCCTTCCTCCAGATCCGCGACGTGGACGCCTACCGCGAGGTGGCCGGCCGCGCCGCCGCCCTCGGCTTCGACGGCAAGTGGGTGCTGCACCCCGGCCAGGTCGACGCGGCCAACGAGGTCTTCTCCCCCTCGCAGGAGGACTACGACCACGCCGAGATGATCCTCGACGCCTACGACTGGTGCACCTCCGAGGCGGGCGGCAAGAAGGGCTCCGCGATGCTCGGCGACGAGATGATCGACGAGGCCAGCCGCAAGATGGCCCTGGTCATCGCCGGCAAGGGCCGCGCCGCGGGCATGGAGCGCACCACCAAGTTCGAGATCCCGGAGGCCTGAGCGAGATGCAGTTCGGACGCACGTACGAAGAGTTCGAGGTCGGCGCGGTCTACAAGCACTGGCCCGGGAAGACGGTCACCGAGTACGACGACCACCTCTTCTGTCTGCTGACCATGAACCACCACCCGCTGCACATGGACAGCAACTACGCCGAGAACACGACCGACTTCGGCAAGAACGTCGTCGTGGGCAACTACATCTACTCCCTGCTGCTCGGCATGTCCGTGCCGGACGTCTCCGGCAAGGCCATCGCCAACCTGGAGATCGAGTCCCTGCGGCACGTGGCGCCGACCTTCCACGGCGACACGATCTACGGCGAGACCACGGTCCTCGACAAGACCCCGTCGAAGTCCAAGGACGACCGCGGGATCGTGTACGTGGAGACCAAGGGCTACAAGCAGGACGGCACCCTCGTCTGCGTCTTCCGGCGCAAGGTGATGGTCCCGACCGAGACGTACATCAAGGCGCGCGGCGGCGAGCAGCCCGGCCGGCCTCAGCTGAAGGAACAGGGGAAGTAGCCATGGCACGACTCGCCCAGACCGCCGGGCTCACCGACGTCCAGCAGGAGATCCTGAAGACCGTCCGGGAGTTCGTCGACAAGGAGATCATCCCGGTCGCGACCGAGCTGGAGCACCGCGACGAGTACCCGCAGCAGATCGTCGACGGCCTCAAGGAGCTGGGCCTCTTCGGCCTGATGATCCCCGAGGAGTACGGCGGTCTCGGTGAGTCGCTGCTCACCTACGCGCTGTGCGTCGAGGAGATAGCCCGCGGCTGGATGTCCGTCTCGGGCATCATCAACACGCACTTCATCGTGGCGTACATGCTCAAGCAGCACGGCACGCAGGAGCAGAAGGAGTACTTCCTCCCGCGCATGGCGCTGGGCGAGGTGCGCGGCGCGTTCTCGATGTCCGAGCCGGGGCTGGGCTCCGATGTGTCGGCCATCACGTCCAAGGCGGTCAAGGACGGCGACGAGTACGTCCTGAACGGCCAGAAGATGTGGCTGACGAACGGCGGCTCGTCGACCCTGGTGGCCGTCCTCGTGCGGAGTGACGAAGGACACCCCGAGGGCACGGCCCCGCACAAGTCGATGACCACCTTCCTCGTCGAGAAGGAGCCGGGCTTCGGGGAGGTCCGTCCGGGCCTGACCATCCCGGGCAAGATCGACAAGATGGGCTACAAGGGCGTCGACACCACCGAGCTGATCATGGACGGACTGCGCATTCCGGCCAATCGGGTCCTCGGAGGCCAGACGGGCCGAGGGTTTTACCAAATGATGGACGGGGTCGAGGTCGGCCGCGTCAACGTGGCGGCCCGTGGCTGTGGTGTCGCACAGCGTGCGTTCGAGCTGGGTGTCTCTTATGCCCAGCAACGTCACACTTTCGGCAAGGCGATCGCCCAGCACCAGGCCATCCAGTTCAAGCTGGCCGAGATGGCTACCAAGGTCGAAGCCGCCCATGCCATGATGGTGAACGCGGCGCGCAAAAAGGACTCCGGGGAACGAAACGACCTCGAAGCCGGTATGGCGAAGTACCTCGCGTCCGAATACTGCAAGGAGGTCGTCGAAGATGCCTTCCGCATCCACGGCGGCTACGGGTTCTCGAAGGAGTATGAGATCGAGCGCCTCTACCGGGAGGCCCCGATGCTTCTGATCGGTGAAGGTACCGCCGAGATCCAGAAAATGATCATCGGACGCCGCCTGCTCGAGGAGTACCGAGTCCAGGGCTGAAAGTCCCTTTCGTGGTGATTCTTCCCACGGTTTTCCGTGGGAGGATCACTGCCAGTCACTGGCTGGGGGCCATCGACTCGGCTTCTGGCTTGCCCAGTTGTTGCGCGCAACCGATAGCATTCCAGTAAAGCCGCCGTCCCGTCCCCCCGTTTGCGGCGCGGCAATCACCCGCTACGAAGGTCATCCATGCCCCACAGCCAAACCTCTGCACCTCGCGACAGCCGACTCGGCGTACGCCTCGCGCGCGGAGCATCGCCGTGGCTTCTGCCGACCGTTGCCACCGCGGCCCTCAGCCTGACCCGGGCCCGCAAGTCCGGGCGCTGGGCCGCTGTGGCCGTGCCCACCACCGCGCTCGCGGCGGGCATGCTGTGGTTCTTCCGCGACCCCGAGCGCGAGATCGCCCAGGGCCGCGTCATCTCGCCCGCCGACGGTGTGGTGCAGAGCATCATGCCGTGGAAGGACGGGCGCACCCGCGTCGCGATCTTCATGAGCCCGCTGAACGTCCACGTCAACCGCGCGCCCCTGGCGGGCACGGTGACGTCCGTGGAGCACATCCCCGGCGGGTTCGTCCCGGCGTTCAACAAGGAGAGCGAGAACAACGAGCGCGTCGTCTGGCACTTCGACACCGAGCTCGGCGACATCGAGATGGTGCAGATCGCCGGCGCCGTCGCCCGTCGCATCGTCCCGTACCTGCCGGCCGGCACCAAGGTGGAGCAGGGCGAACGCATCGGTCTGATCCGCTTCGGCTCCCGCGTCGACATCTACCTCCCGGAGGGCGTCGAGGTCGCGGTCGAGGTCGGTCAGGCCACCACCGCGGGGGTGACCCGAATTGACCGTGACTGACCCCGAGACTCCTGCCACCGGCTGGGTGCCCGAGTCCGCCCCGGAGGAGTCCGCCGAGGACGACATGCCGCTCTCGCTGCGGCTGTCGATAGCGGACACCCTCACCCTGGGGAACGCGACCTGCGGATTCATGGCGGTGTACTTCACCACCACCGGGATCCTCATCCCGCACCTCACCGGCAGCGGCGAGTCGGGCATGGCCCGGCACAGCGCGGCGACCGCGGTGATACTGATGCTGCTCGCGGCGGTCTTCGACCTCTTCGACGGCATCGTGGCCCGCAAGCTGCGCAGCTCGCCGATGGGCGCCGAGCTGGACAACCTGTCCGACCTGATCAGCTTCGGCCTCGCGCCGGCGTACTTCGTGCTGGTCTACGGCATGGTCGCCGACGACGCGCACCAGAAGGTGTCGGCGCTCGCGGCGATCGTGGTGCTGCTCGCGGTGGTCCTGCGCCTGGCGAGATTCAGCTGCGTGACGATGAAGGACGGCATGTTCCAGGGCATGCCGAGCCCCTTCGGCGCGCTGACGGTCGTCTCGATCGTGCTGCTGGAGCTGCCGTTCGTGCCGACCCTGCTGGCGATCGTGGGCGTGGCCTGGCTGATGGTGAGCCGGGTCGAGTACCCCAAGCCGCGGGGCGCCCTCGCGGCGGCCATGCTGAGCTGGATCGTGGGGGCCATGGGGCTCCTCGCCGCCTGGGCGTTCGACGCGCCGGGCGGTCAGCTGCTGCTCCAGACGGGCTGCGCGCTGCAGATCGCTCTGGCGGCGACGATTCCGCTGTTCGCGACGACGCGGCGGGCGAACACGTTCCGCCACAACCGGCGCGAGGCCCGCGCCGCGCAGCTTCCGTAGCGCGGCCGCTCGTACGTCTCGAAGGCCCCGGGGTGCCACTGGCCCCCGGGGCCTTCGCCGTTCCCTGGGGCTCCGCCCCAGACCCCGCGCCTCAATCGCCGGCGGGGCTGATTTCAGGGCTAGGCTTGATGTCGGAAAACCGCCAGCCCGACGCCCGGGGCACCGGGATGCTGGAGCCATGTACACCGACACCGACCGCTGCGTGCGGGCCGTGCAGTCGAAGGACGCCCGTTTCGACGGGTGGTTCTTCACCGCGGTCCGGACGACCGGCATCTACTGCCGGCCCAGCTGCCCGGCCGTGCCGCCCAAGGTCGAGAACATGCGCTTCCTGCCCAGCGCCGCCGCCTGCCAGCAGGCCGGCTTCCGGGCCTGCAAGCGGTGCCGCCCCGACACCAGCCCCGGGTCTCCCGAGTGGAACGCCCGCGCCGACGCCGTCGCCCGCGCGATGCGGCTGATCCAGGACGGGGTCGTCGACCGCGAGGGGGTCCCCGGGCTCGCCGCGCGGCTCGGGTACTCCGCCCGGCAGGTCGAGCGGCAGCTGAACGCCGAGCTCGGCGCCGGACCCCTCGCCCTGGCCCGCGCCCAGCGCGCGCAGACCGCCCGGCTGCTCATCGAGACCTCCGAGCTGCCGATGGGCGACGTGGCCTTCGCCTCGGGGTTCTCCTCCATCCGGAACTTCAACGAGACGGTCCGCGAGGTCTTCGCCCTGACCCCCGGCGAGCTGCGGACCCGGGCGGGCCGCCGGGGTGCCGGGCGGAACGCGCCGCGGATCCCGGGGACGATCGCCCTGCGGCTGCCCTACCGGGCCCCGCTGAACCCCGACAACCTCTTCGGGCACCTCGTCGCCACCGCCGTCCCCGGCGTGGAGGAATGGCGCGACGGGGCCTACCGGCGGACGCTGCGGCTCCCCCACGGCTCCGGGATCGTCGCCCTCACCCCCGGCCCCGACCACATCGGCTGCCGGCTCGCGCTGACCGATCTGCGGGACCTGACCATCGCCATCAGCCGCTGCCGGTGGATGCTCGACCTGGACGCCGACCCCGAGGCCGTGGACGAGCAGCTGCGCACCGACCCGCTGCTGGCCCCGCTGGTGGACAAGGCCCCCGGGCGCCGGGTGCCCCGTACCGTCGACGCGGCGGAGTTCGCCGTACGGGCGGTCCTGGGCCAGCAGGTGTCCACGGCCGCCGCGCGGACCCACGCGGCCCGCCTGGTGACCGCGTACGGGGAGACCGTCGAGGACCCGCAGGGCGGGCTGACCCACCTGTTCCCCTCGCCGGAGGCCCTGGCGGGCCTCGACCCCGAGGCGCTGTCCATGCCCCGCAGCCGCCGCACGACGCTCACCACCCTGATCACCGCCCTCGCGGACGGCTCACTGCCGCTGGGCATCGACAGCGACTGGGAGGCGGCCCGTGCCCGGCTGAACGCGCTGCCCGGCTTCGGACCGTGGACCACCGAGGTCATCGCGATGCGGGCGCTGGGCGACCCGGACGCCTTCCTCCCCTCCGACCTGGGAGTCCGCAAGGCCGCCGGGGCGCTGGGGCTGCCCTCGACGCCCGCCGCGCTCACCGCCCGCGCGGCCGGCTGGCGGCCCTGGCGCGCGTACGCCGTCCAGTACCTCTGGGCCACCGACGACCACCCGATCAACCGCATGCCCGCAGAAGGAGCACCGTCGTGACCAGCACCAAGCAGCACACCGTCGTCGACAGCCCGTACGGGGAGCTCACCCTCGTCGCCACCGACGGGGTCCTCAGCGGGCTGTACATGACCGGCCAGCGCCACCGCCCCGACGAGGAGTCCTTCGGGGAGCGGGTCGCGGCGGCCGAGGAGCCGTTCCCGGAGGTGGTGCGTCAGCTCACCGCCTACTTCGCCGGCGAGCTGAGGGAGTTCACGGTCCCGCTGCGGCTGGAGGGGACGGCCTTCCAGCGCGGCGTCTGGGAGCAGCTGGTCCGGATCCCGTACGGGCAGACCTGGTCCTACGGGCGGCTGGCGGCGGAGCTGGGCAAGCCGGGCGCCTCCCGGGCGGTGGGCCTGGCCAACGGGAAGAACCCGGTCGGGATCATCGTGCCCTGCCACCGCGTGATCGGCGCCTCGGGTTCGATGACGGGGTATGGCGGCGGGATCGAGCGCAAGGTGCGGCTGCTGGAGTTCGAGAGCGGCGGTGCCTGACCGGGGTCAGACCACCGCCAGGGGGACCAGGAGCGCGAAGCCGGCGCCCGCCTCCACGGCGTAGGCGTAGAGCGACGGGTGCTGGACCGGGGCGGCGAGCAGGACCACGCTCTGCTGGGTCGCGGCGGCCTTCACCCAGTCGTCGTCGGCGCCCAGCCGGCCCTGGTACCAGCCCTCGCAGGGGCCGGGGCCGGTGACGGCGAGGACGTCGTCCTCCCGGCGGTAGAAGGCCTGCCAGCCCTCGGCGGGAGCGGCCCAGGCCTCGAAGTCCTCGAAGTTGGCCCAGCCGCCCTCGCGTATCGCGGTGTCGAACAGCCAGACGGGCATCCCTTCGGGAGAGAGCTCGCCGCCCGACTGCTCTTCGGTGGTGAAGTGGACCATGGGAAGGGCGTCGGGGCCGTCGGCCGTGCTCGGCCAGGCGTACATCGTGATCATCTGTTGATTCTGCCCTGGGTCGAGGCGTTCGGGACAGGCCGGATCGTGGGGCGGTTCAGGCGTTCTCGGGGCGGCGGCCGTTCTCCAGTTCCACGGTCCCCTCCCCCGACTCCAGTACCCGGCAGGCCTCTTGGGTGCGCCGGCCGAGCGACCCGAGGAGGTAGGCGGGGAGCTCGGCGGGCTCGACGAGCTTCCAGGAGAGCAGTTCCTCCTCCTGGAGGGTGATGGACGCCAGCTGTGCCGCGTCGAGCACGCCGCCGTCGTAGAGGTAGGCGACCAGCGGGGGGCGGCCCTCGCCCAGGCTCCAGTCGACGGCGAGGAGCCGGCCGAGGGGGAGGTCGAGGCCGATCTCCTCGGCGCTCTCGCGGCGCGCGGCGGTGCGGGGCGACTCGCCGGTGTCCGATTCGATCGTGCCGCCCGGCAGGGCCCAGCCCTCGCGGTAGTTGGGCTCGACGAGCAGGACCCGGCCGCGCTCGTCACGGAAGAGGGCGGCGGCGCCGGCCAGCACCCGGGGCAGGCTCGCGATGTAGGTGGCGAAGTCATCCGTGGTGGTCACGCCGCCACCCTAACGGGCCCGCCCGGGCCCCGTCCCGGGTGGTTCACCCCTGCGGGTCCGGGCCGTCCTGGCGGTCGCGGCCCCGGCTCTCGGCGACGCGGCGCAGCCGGGGGTGGCGGGCGGGGTTCGCCTCGGTGACGGCCTCGCCGACCATGGCCCGGACGGCGTCGCGCAGCCCGTGCAGGGCGGGGTGGCGGGCGGGTCCGGCACCGGGGTCCTCGCGCAGTTCGCGCAGCAGCGCCCAGCACAGCAGCAGCATGACGATCACGAAGGGCAGGGCGACGAGGATGGTCGCGGTCTGGAGGGACTTCAGGCCGCCAGCGACGAGCAGGACGGCGGCGACGGCGGCCATCAGGACGCCCCAGGTGACGACGAGCCAGGTGGGCGGGTGCAGGGAGCCGCGGCTGGTGAGGGAGCCCATGACCAGGGAGGCGGAGTCGGCGCTGGTGATGAAGTAGGTCATGACCAGGGCCATGGCCACCCATGAGGTGAGGGTGCCGAGCGGAAGGGCGTCGAGCATCGCGAAGAGCGAGGCCTCGGCGCCCTCCTTGGCCTTGGCGGCCAGGTCGGCGGCGCCGGTGGAGTCCAGGCGGATGGCGGTGCCGCCCATCACGCAGAACCAGACGACGGTGGCGCCGGAGGGGACGAGGAGCACCCCGACGAGGAACTCGCGGATGGTGCGGCCACGGGAGATCCGGGCGATGAAGGTGCCGACGAAGGGGGCCCAGGAGAGCCACCACGCCCAGTAGAAGATCGTCCACGCGCCCAGCCAGGCGCGGTCGGTGAACGCGCCGGTGCGGCTGGCCATGGGCAGCAGCTCGTGCAGGTAGCTGCCGACGCCGGCGGGGATCACGTCGAGGATGTAGACGGTCGGGCCGAGCAGGAAGACGAAGAGCATCAGGGCGGCGGCGAGCACGACGTTGAGGGTGCTGAGCCATTTGACGCCCTTGTGCAGGCCGGAGAAGGCGGACAGGACGAAGGCGGCCGAGAGGGATCCGATGATGACCAGCTCGACGGTGGTCGAGTCCTCGACGCCGGTGGTGATGTTCAGGCCCTTGGCGACCTGGATCGCGCCGAGTCCGAGGCTGGTGGCGGTGCCGAACACGGTGGCGAAGACGGCGAGCAGGTCGATGGCCCTGCCGGGCCATCCGGCGGCGCGGCGCGCGCCCATGAGGGGGACGAAGGCGGAGCTGAGGCGGTTGCCCCGGCCCTTGCGGAAGGTGGCGTAGGCGAGGGCGAGGCCGGCGATGCCGTAGATGGCCCAGGGGGTGAGCGTCCAGTGGAAGAAGGAGTAGTCCAGGGCCGCGCGGGCCGCGTCGCCGGTCCGGGGGGCGGCGCCGCTGGCGGGCGGCGGGGCGAGGTAGTGGGTGAGGGGCTCCCCCACCCCGTAGAACATCAGGCCGATGCCCATGCCGGCGCTGAACATCATCGCGATCCACGCGAGGTTGCCGAACTCGGGCTCGGAGTCGTCGGCGCCCAGGCGGATGCGGCCGAAGCGGCTGACGGCGAGGACCACGCACAGGACGAGGAAGACGTCGGCGGCGATCACGAAGAGCCAGGCGAAGTCGTCCAGCACCCAGGACAGGGCGGAGCCGGAGGCGCTGTCGAAGGAGCCCTTGCCCAGGGCGGCCCAGGCGACGACGGCCAGCACGGCGACCACCCCGACGATGACGACCGTGCGGTCGGGGCTGTCGTCCGGCGGGCCGCCGCCGGGCCCCGCGCCGGGGGCGTCCGGACGTGCCTGTTCCAGTGATTCCGAGCTCATGCGGCCACACTATGCAGGCGTATATCCGTATTTAGGCGCATGGCGCGCCGCATGTGGCCCAGGCCACTCATGGGCATAGGAGGATCCTCCGGATAAGCTCATGGTGGCGCGACTGCACTGTTCGATAGCAAGGGATTAGCAAGGTGACGGACGGAGCAGTAACTGAGGCCGCGCGCGTGCTCATCGCCGCGGACAAATTCAAGGGCTCGCTCACGGCCGTTCAGGTCGCTGAGCGGGTGACGGCCGGCCTTCGCAGGGCCGTACCCGGCGTGGAGGTCGAGACCCTCCCCGTCGCGGACGGCGGCGACGGCACGGTCGCGGCCGCCGTGGCGGCCGGGTTCGAACGCCGGGAGGTCCGGGTCACCGGTCCCGTCGGCGAGCAGGTCACGGCCGCTTTCGCGTTCCGTGACGGCACCGCCGTGGTCGAGATGGCCGAGGCCTCCGGGCTCCAGCTGCTCCCCGCGGGCACCTTCGCCGCGCTGACGGCGACCACGTACGGCTCGGGCGAGCTGCTGAAGGCCGCGCTGGACGCGGGCGCGCGCTCGATCGTCTTCGGCGTGGGCGGCAGCGCCACCACCGACGGCGGCGCGGGCATGCTCGCCGCGCTGGGCGCGGTGTTCCTGGACGCGAACGGCGAACCGGTGGGCCCGGGCGGCGGCGCGCTGGCCTCGCTGGCGTCCGCGGACCTCTCCGGGGTCGACCCGCGCTTCGCGGAGGTGGACTTCGTCCTGGCCAGCGACGTGGACAACCCGCTGACGGGCCCCAAGGGCTGCGCGGCGGTGTACGGGCCGCAGAAGGGGGCCTCGCCGCAGGACGTGGCGACCCTGGACGCGGCGCTGGGCCACTACGCGCAGGTGCTGGAGAAGGCGATCGGCCCCAAGGCCACCGAGCTCGCCGCCTCCCCCGGCGCGGGCGGCGCGGGCGGCATCGGCTACGGCGCGCTGCTGCTGGGCGCGAGCTTCCGCCCGGGCATCGAGCTGATGCTGGAGGTGCTCGGTTTCGCCCCGGCGCTGGAGCGGGCCACGCTGGTGATCACCGGTGAGGGCTCCCTGGACGAGCAGACCCTGCACGGCAAGGCCCCGGCCGGCGTCGCCGCGGCGGCGCGCGCGGCGGGCAAGCCGGTGGTGGCGGTGTGCGGGCGGCTGCTGCTGGGCCAGGAGGCCCTTCAGTCGGCCGGCATCCGGAAGGCGTACCCGCTGACGGACCTGGAGCCGGACCCGGCGAAGTCCATCCCGAACGCCGGGCCCCTGCTGGAGCGCGTCGCGGAGAACATCGCCGCCGAGGTGCTCTGAGTCCGGCCGCCTGTCGCTCCCGAGGCCCGGCACCCGCTACGGGGTGCCGGGCCTCGGCCGTACGGGTACGCGGGGCTGCCGCTGCGCGGGGCTTGCTCCCCGCCCCGCCCTTCCTCCGTTCCCGCCTCAAGCGCCGGCGCGGCTACAGGATTCGCCTCAATCGCCGGCGGGGCTGAACGTGCGCAGCACATTCCAGCCCCGCTACGCCGCCGCCAGGACCTCGGCCGTCGTGAGTACGCGGGCGAAGCCGCCGCCGTGGAGGTTGACGGCGGTGGCCGCCGCCAGCCGGTCGGCGGTGAGGGTCAGACCCCCGGGACCCGTGAGGTCGAACGTGTGGGTCGCGTCCAGCGGGACGATGACCTCGTAGCCCAGGTTCCCGCCCATCCGGGCCGTGGTCTCCACGCACATGTTGGTCTGGATGCCGACGACCACCAGCTGACGGATCCCCCGCGCGGTCAGCCACTCCCCGAGGTCCGGGGTGCCGTAGAAGGAGGAGTTCACGGTCTTCGTGACGTGCAGGGCCTCCCGTCCGGCCCGGTCGGCGACGAAGTCCTTGAAGGCGTAACCGGGCTGGTCCGGGGCGAGGACGGACCCGGGCCGCCGCGAGGCGTGCTGGACCAGCACCACCGGGCGGCCGGACTCCTCCCAGGCGTCCATCAGCGCGGCGATGTTCCCCTCGGCCGCCGGGTTGTCGCGCGGGCCCCAGAAGGCGGCGTCGTCGAAGCCCTTCTGCACGTCGATGACGATCAGGGCACTGTCGGGGGCGATCTCGATCGCGTTCTCGGTCATGGATCGATCATGTCCGGCGCGGACCGGGCGCCCCAGGGCCACCGGGGACGCGAAACGATGGGATCCCGCCAGACTGGCAGGATCGCCTGGCCGGGCTCTGGCAGAGTGGCCGCATGCACCGCGTCGCGATCGTCGCCCAGCCCGGGATCCGCGCCTTCGACCTCGCCGTCATCACCGAGGTCTGGGGGCCCGACCGCAGCCGCACCGGGGTGCCCCCGTTCGAACTGCGCCGCTGCGCGCTGGAGCCCGGGACGGCCATCTCCCTGCCCGGCGGGCTCACCCTCGCCCCCGACCGGGGGCTGGACTGGCTCGACGAGGCCGACCTGGTCGTCGTGCCCGCGCTGGCCGAGCCCTGTGACCCGACGCCCGAGCCGGTGCTGGCCGCCCTGCGGCGGGCGCACGCCCGGGGGGTGCCGGTGGCCGCGCTGTGCGCGGGGGCGTTCGTCCTCGCGGAGGCGGGGCTGCTCGACGGGCGGCGGGCGGTGACGCACTGGTGGCTGGTCCCGCAGCTGGCCGCCCGCCACCCGGCGGTCCTGGTGGAGGAGGCCCCTCTGTTCGTCGAGGACGACGGGCTGTGGACCTCCGCGGGGGTGGCCTCCGGCATCGATCTGTGCCTGCACCTGGTGCGCGAGGCACACGGCGCGGAGGCCGCCGCCGCGATCGCCCGCTCGATGGTGACGGGCCCCTTCCGCTCCGGGGACCACGCCCAGTACCTGGACCGGCCGGTCCCGGCCGCGGACCGGACGGCGGAAGCGCTGGCCGCCGTACGGCAGCAGGCGCTGCGCCGCCTGCACGAGCCGCTGGACGTGGCCACCCTGGCCCGCTGGGCGGGGATGTCCCCGCGCTCCTTCGCCCGGCACTTCACCGCCTCCACCGGCACCACCCCCCACAGATGGCTGCTGAGCCGCCGGCTGGACGAGGCCCGCAGACTGCTGGAGCGCACCGACCATCCGGTGCCCGAGGTGGCCCGCCGGGCGGGGTTCGCCAGCGAGGTCACCTTCCGCCAGCACTTCGGGTCGGCCTTCGGTCTCAGCCCGCGCGCGTACCGCACGGCGGCGGCCAACGCTCCCATAACCGGTGACAGTGTTAGAAATGGCTCATGACCGGACGTTCGGGTCGGCACAGGGAGACGCGGCCGGAGAGCCTGCTCGCGCGCCTCTCCCTGGCCCGGAGCAGTCTCGCCGGTCAGGTGTTCTCCCTCCAGGCCCTCATCGTGCTGCTGCTGATCACGGCGGCCGCCCTGGCCCTGGTCTTCCAGGCCCGCTACGACGGCGAGAAGGACGCCCGCAACCGCTCCCTGGCCGCCGCCGAGGCCTTCGCCCACGCCCCCGGCCTGCCCGCGGCCCTGGCGTCCCCGAACCCCACCGCCGAGCTCCAGCCCCTGGCCGACGGCGCCCGCAAGGCCTCCGGGGTGGACTTCATCGCGGTCATGACGAAGGACGGGATCCGCTACACCGACGCCCGCCCCGACCTGATCGGCAAGCGCGCCACCGGCGACCTGGGGCGGGCCGCCGCAGGGGAGGCCTTCACGGAGGTGTTCCGGGGCGCCCCGAGTGACGCGGTCCGCGCCGTGGTCCCCGTCCGGGACGCGCGGGGCGAGGTGGTCGGGCTCGTCGCCACCGGCATAGAGATCGAGAACGTCGGCCAGCTGGTCGAGGGGCAGCTCACGCTGCTGATCTGGGCCGCCGTCGGCGCGCTGCTGCTCGGCACCGCCGGGGCGGCCCTGGTCAGCCGGCGGCTGCGGCGCCAGACCCGCGGCCTGGGCGCCGCCGAGCTGGCCCGGATGAACGAGCACCACGAGGCGGTGCTGCACGCCGTGCGCGAGGGCGTCCTGATCGTCGGCGCCGACGACCGGCTGCTGCTCGCCAACGACGAGGCCCGCCGGCTCCTGGACCTGCCGGCCGACGCAGAACAGCGGCACGTCGGCGAGCTGGGCCTGGACCCGCGCACCGCCGGGCTGCTGCTGTCCGGACGGGTCGCCACGGACGAGGTCCACCTCGCGGGCGACCGGCTGCTGGCCGTCAACGTGCGGCCGACCGCGCCCTTCGGCGGGCGGCCGTCGGGCAGCGTCATGACCCTGCGCGACACCACCGAGCTCGCCGCGCTCTCCGGCCGCGCCGAGGTGGCCCGGGAGCGGCTCCAGCTGCTGTACGACGCGGGCGTGCGGATCGGCACCACCCTGGACGTGGTGCGCACGGCGGAGGAGCTGTCGGAGGTGGCCGTCCCGCGGTTCGCGGACTTCGTCACCGTCGAGCTGCTGGAGCCGGTGCTGCGCGGGGACGAGCCCGCCCCCGTGGCGGGGATGCACACGCGGATGCGCCGGGCGGCGATGAGCGGGGTGCGCGGCGACCAGCCGCTCCAGCCGGTCGGGGACACCATCTTCTTCGCGGTGCCGGACGCCCCGATGGCGGAGGCCCTGGACGCGGGGCAGGCGGTGCTGGCCGCCGACCTGCGCGCCGCGATGGGCTGGCGGGCGGCCGACGCCGCCGGGACGCGGGTGGCGCTGGAGTACGGGTTCCACTCGCTGATCTCCGTACCGCTCCAGGCCCGGGGCGTGGTGCTGGGCATGGCGAACTTCTGGCGGGCGGCGGACACCCCGGAGGCCTTCGACGAGGAGGACCTGTCCTTCGCCGAGGAGCTGGGGGCGCGGGCGGCCGTCTCCATCGACAACGCCCGCCGCTTCACCCGCGAGCACGCCACCGCCGTGACCCTCCAGCGCAGCCTGCTGCCCCGGGTGCTGCCCGACCTGAGCGCGGTGCGGACCGCCTTCCGGTACCTGCCGGCGAAGGCCGGGGTCGGCGGGGACTGGTTCGACGTGATCCCGCTGCCGGGGGCGCGGGTGGCGCTGGTGGTGGGCGACGTGGTCGGGCACGGGGTGCACGCGGCGGCGACGATGGGCCGGCTGCGCACGGCCGTGCACAACTTCTCGACGCTGGACATGCCGCCCGACGAGCTGCTGGGGCACCTGGACGAGCTCATCGACCGGATCGACCAGCTGGAGAGCGGCGAGCCGGGCGCCGGCGCGGAGCCGGACGGCGGGGACGGCGAGGGGGCGGAGGAGCCGGCCGGAATCACCGGCGCCACCTGCCTGTACGCCGTCTACGACCCGGTGTCGGGGCACTGTGTGATGGCCAGCGCCGGCCATCCGGGGCCCGCCCTGGTCCACCCGGACGGGCGGGTGGAGTTCCCCGAGCTGCCGACCGGGCTGCCGCTCGGGGTCGGCGGGATGCCCTTCGAGACGGCGGGGCTGGCGCTGCCGGAGGGCAGCCGGCTGGTGCTGTTCACGGACGGGCTGCTGGAGGACCGCGACCGGGACTTCGACGCCGGGCTGGAGCTGCTGGGCCGGACCCTGGCCCGGCCGGGCCGGACCCCCGAACAGGCTTGCGCGGACGTGCTGGCGGCGATGCTGTTCCCGGCGCCGAGCGACGACATCGCGCTGCTGATCGCGGAGACCCGGCGGCTGGATCCGCGGCGGATCGCGGAGTGGGAGGTGCCCGACGACCCGGCGGCCGTCTCCCTCGTGCGCCGCGCGGCGGCCGGGCAGCTGGAGGAGTGGGGGCTGGAGGGGCTCTCGTTCACCGCGGAGCTGATCCTCAGCGAGCTGATCACCAACGCCATCCGGTACGGGAACGAGCCGATCCGGGTGCGCCTGCTGCATGACCGGAACCTGATCTGCGAGGTCTCCGACGCCAGCAGCACCTCCCCCCACCTGCGGTACGCGGCCACCACCGACGAGGGCGGCCGCGGGCTGTTCCTCGTCGCGCAGTACGCGGAGCGCTGGGGCACCCGCTACACGCAGCGCGGCAAGGTCATCTGGGCGGAGCTGTCGCCCGCTTCGGGCGCCGAGCCGCAGCTCCTGCCCGGCCTGGACCTGGACGCCCTGGGGGACCCGGCCTGGTGACCGGGAGCGCTTAGGGTTCGGCTTGTGGATGTACTGCTGGTGGAAGACGACGAGCCGGTCGCGGAGTCCCTGCGGCGCGGTCTGCTGCGCTACGGCTTCGGGGTGGAGTGGGTCACCACCGGGGCGGCGGCGCTGGCCGTCACGTCCCCCTACGACCTGGTCCTGCTGGACCTGGGGCTTCCCGACACCGACGGGCTGGACGTCTGCCGGGAGCTGCGGGGGCGCGGGGACGTGCCGATCATCGTGATCAGCGCGCGCAGCGACGAGACCGACCGGGTCGTCGGGCTGGAGATCGGGGCGGACGACTACGTCTCCAAGCCGTTCGGGGTGCGCGAGGTGATCGCCCGGATCCGGGCCGTGATGCGGCGGGTCCGGCCCCAGGGCGAGGCGCAGGGGCCGCAGCGGTACGGCTCCCGGCTGACCCTCGACCGGAAGTCGGCCCGGGTGCGGCTGGACGGCGCGGAGGTGGCGCTGACCCCCAAGGAGTACGACCTGCTGGCCTTCCTCACGGAGGAGCCGGGGGCGCTGATGTCCCGGGAGCAGATCATGGAGGCGGTCTGGGACGCCAACTGGTTCGGGCCGACCAAGACGCTGGACGTGCACGTGGCGGCGCTGCGGCGCAAGCTCGCCGGGGCGGTGGTCATCGAGGCGGTGCGCGGGGTGGGGTTCCGGCTGGTGCCTGCCGGGGACCCGGCGTGATCAAGCGGCTGATCATCAGCTACGTGCTGCTGGTCGGGGTGGCGCTCGCCGCCTTCACCGTCCCCGTCGCGTTCACCCTGACGGCCCAGCTGCGCGGGGACACCGAGGAGTCCGTGCGGCGCGAGGCGACCACGATGGCCCTGCTGCTGGGCAACGGCGACGGGCCCTCGCGGCAGGCGCTGGCCCGGGTGTCGGCGGCCTACGCGGACGAGACACCGGGGATGGTGGAGGTGGTGGCGGCCGGCGGGGGCACGGTGGCCCCGCTGCCGCCGGCGGCACATCCCGGGGACCGGGCGTTCACGGCGGCGCTGCGGGAGGGGCGGACCACCGTGGACTGGGGGTCGCGGTGGGTGTGGGGGCCCCAGCTGGTGGTGACCGTGCCCGCGCGGGCGCGGCAGGGGCCGGGGGACGCGTCGCAGCGGGTGGTCGGGGCGGTGCGCGTGCGGTACGCGACGGCGGCGCTGACCGACCGGCTCTGGCGGATCTGGGGTTTCCGGGCGGTCCTGGCGGTCGGGGTGCTGGCGATCGCGGCGGCGATCGGCGCGGTGGTCGCGCGGCTGCTGACGAAGCCGCTGCGCCAGCTCAACGACATGGCCAGCCGGTTCGGCGACGGCGACCTGACGGCCCGCTCCCCCGTGACCGGCCCGCAGGAGACGCAGACCCTGGCACGGACCCTGAACCAGGGCGCGGAGCGGCTCGACACGCTGGTGGCCTCACAGCGGATCTTCGTCGCGGACGCCTCGCACCAGCTGCGCACGCCGCTGACGGCGCTGCGGCTGTCGCTGGACAACATCGCGGACGGGGTGGACGACCCGTTCGTACGCGAGGACGTGGAGCAGGCCACGGCGGAGGTCGTGCGGATGAGCCGGCTGGTCAGCGGGCTGCTGGTGCTGGCCCGGGCGGAGGCCAAGGCGTCCGCGGCCGAGCCGCTGGCGCTGCGGGAGCTGGTGGAGGAGCGGCTCGGCGTGTGGCGGCCGGCGGCCGACGAGCGCGGGGTGACGATCGTGCTGGCCGGGGACGCGGACGACCGGCTGCGGGTGCTGGCCGGTCCGGGCAACCTCGACCAGGTGCTGGACAACGTCCTGTCCAACGCGCTGGAGGTGTCCCCGGACGGGGGGACCATCACCGTGCGGCTGGAGGCGGGTGCGGCGGCCGGGGCGGAGGAGACGGTGCTGGAGGTCCTCGACCAGGGGCCCGGTATGTCCGCCGCCGAGCAGTCCCGCGCGTTCGACCGGTTCTGGCGTGGTCAGGGCCTGACCGGCCGTTCGGGTTCGGGCCTGGGGCTGGCCATCGTCAAGCAGCTGGTGACGGACGACGGCGGGAGCGTGGCCCTGCGGGACGCGCCGGGCGGCGGACTGTGCGTGCGGATCAGCCTGCGGACGGGGGCCGAGGCCGCGCCGCGGTGGATCAGCCCTCGGCCGGGAGCACCGAGGAGTGGTGGTTGACGATCAGCCACTTGCCGCCGCGCTTCTCGTACTCGTACGTGTAACGGGCGTCCACGGCCAAGGCGTCGCCGGTCTTCGGGTCGGTGAGGTGGAAGCGGTAGAGGCCGGCGTCGATGGCGGAGTTCGCGTCGAGGACGTTGATCACCGAGCGGATCTTCTCGCCCTTCGGCTTCTTCTGCAGGAAGTGCTCGAAGTAGTCGGTGATCTCGGCCCGGTTGGTGCGGATCTTCGGGGAGGCGGTCGGCAGCAGCACCGCGTCGCGGGCGTAGCGGTCGGCGACCTTGCCGGCGTCGCCGGTGCCGAGGGCCGCGTTCCACTGGTCGAAGAGGGCGGCGATCTCGCGCTCGGTGGGCTTGCCGGGCTGCCGGTCCCCGGCCTGGGCGACTCCGGCGCCGATCCCGGCGGTCAGGGCGGCGGCCGCCGCCACGGCGGTGGCGGTGCGGGTGGCGCGCGTGCGGAATATACGGTTCATGGGGCTCCTGCTTCGAGTGAACGTGCCCCGGACGGCCTCGCGTTCGGGTGGTTTCACTCTCGCGGGGGAACGGTTAGCCCCCGTACAGCAGGGGTGAAGCGGCCGGACAAGGATCGGCCAAGCCGTCCCCGTCCTACGCGGTGGTCCGGGCCAGGAGGACCGCCACGTCGTCCTGCGGGGCGGCCGGGAGGAGCCGGGCCAGGATGCCGTCGCAGAGTTCCTCCAGCGGCCGGGCGGGGCCGCGCAGGGCGCGGGCGAGCCGGTCCATGCCCTCGTCGAGGTCGCGGTCGCGGGCCTCGATCAGCCCGTCGGTGTAGAGGGCGAGGAGGCTGCCGGGGGGCAGGGGGACGGTCTCGGTGCGGAAGGAGCGGCCGCCGGTGCCCAGGGGGGTGCCGGTCGGCCCCCGGAGGAAGGCCACCGTACCGTCGGCGCCGACCACGGCGGGCGGCGGGTGTCCGGCGCGGGCGATGACGCAGCCGCCGGCGGCCGCGTCGTGGACGGCGTAGACGCAGGTGGCCATCTCGTCCTCGCCGAGGTCGGAGACGACGGCGTCCAGTGAGCGGAGCATCCGCGCGGGCGGCACGTCGTGGCGGGCGAGGGTGCGTACGGCGGTGCGCAGCTGTCCCATGACGGCGGCGGCGTGGATGCCGTGGCCCATGACGTCGCCGATGACGAGGCCGGTGCGGCCGCGGGGCAGCTGGATGACGTCGTACCAGTCGCCGCCGACGTCGTGGTCGCTGGCGGGCAGGTAGCGGCCGGTGAGCTCCAGGCCGGGGACGGCGGGCAGGGCGCTGTTGGTGAGACTGCGCTGGAGGGTGAGGGCGGCGTGCCGCTGGGTGGTGTACATGCGGGCGTTGTCGATGTTGAGGGCGGCCCGGGCGACGAGTTCGTCGATGAGGACGCAGTCCTCGGCGTCGAAGGGCTCGCGGTCGCGCAGCCGGGTCACGGCGACGGCGCCGAGCACCTTGCCGCGGGCGACGAGCGGCACCATGCGGGCCGAGCCGAGGCCGGCGAGGTAGGCGCGCAGGGCGCCGGCGCGGGGGTCGGTGATCAGGGCGGGGACGTCAGCGGCGTACAGGTTCATGGGCACGCCGTCGGCGATGACGCGTTCGTAGACGGAGCCGGCGGGGATCTGGAGGGTCTGGCCGGGGGCCAGGCGGGCGGTGGGGGCGGCGGGGTCGGGGAAGGTGGCGGCGAGGCGGCGCATGACGTTGTGGGTGGCGGCCGCGGCGTGCGTCTCGTCGGGGTCGAGGACGGCTTCGAGGAGCTGTACGTCGGCGGAGTCCGCGAGCTGCGGGACCAGCAGGTCGACGATCTCCTGGGCGGTCCGGCCCAGGTCGAGGGTGGTGCCGATGCGGGTGCCGGCCTCGGCGAGGAGGGCGAAGCGGGTCCGGGCCCGTTCGGCCTCCAGCTGGGCGCGCTGGCCCTCGGTGATGTCGATGAGGGAGGCGATCAGGCCGAGGGTGCGGCCGGAGCCGTCGAGGAGCGGGGCGTAGGAGCAGGACCAGGTGTGGTCGTGGCCGGGGTCGGCGGGGGTGCGGCCGGTACGGCGGACGTCGAGGACGGCGGTACCCCGTTCCAGCACCTGGCGCATGGTGGCCTCCAGGGCGGTGGCGTTGACCCCGGGCACCACTTCGGTGAGGCGCCGGCCCAGGTGGTCGGCGGCGGGGACGCCGTTCATCCGGGCGAGGGCGTCGTTGACACGCAGGAAGCGCAGGTCGGGGCCGAGGGTGGCGAGGCCGATCGGGGACTGGGTGAAGAGGCTCTGGAGGGCGGCGAGGGAGTCCCGCATGCGCAGGACCTCGGAGGTCTCGACGGCGATGAGCATGGCGCCCCTGCGGCCCCGGGGGTCGGCGGCGGGCACGATCCACATCTCCATCGCGACGCGGTGGCCGTCGCGGTGGCGGACGGGCAGGGTGCCGACGACGGTCTCGCCCGCCTGGACGCGGCGGGTCAGGTCGTCGGCGAGCCCGTGGTTGGCCTCGGGGACGAGGACGGCGGTGCCGGGGCGGCCGAGGATGTCCTCCGGGCGGTGGCCCAGGAGCTCCTGGGCGGCCAGGGACCACTCGACGACGATCCCGTCCGCGTCCTCCCGCCACAGGGCGATCGGCAGCAGCTCGCGCAGGACGCCCGCGTACCCGACGGCCGCCTCCGGCGGGTCGGGCACCCTGCTCGCCGACTGGTACGTGTCCAATGCACCGACCTCACCCCGGGGGGTCCGATTCGTACCGATTCACCCTATCCGAGGGCCCGGCCCGGGGCGCTGTGGCGGGAGCGGGGCACCGGGGGCGCGGCGGCGCGGGGGGGGCTCCCCCGGCGCCGGGCGCCGTCCGGTCCCGTCAGAACGTCCGGTCCCGCCGGAACGCCCGGTCCCGTCAGAAGTCGACCTGGGCGCGCACGTCGGCCCGGCCCACGGACTCCAGCTCCCAGGTCTTGCAGTACAGCCGCCGGATGTACTCGATGTCCGCGTTGCGGGCGGCGGCCTCGCGCACCGGGTACATCACGGTCAGCTCGTAGGACTTCTCGCGGTTGATGTCGCCGTCCTTGTCGCGCCACTGGCCGCGCCCCTCCTGGAGGGTCAGCCCGGACGGGAAGCGGGGGGTGACGACCTCGGCGACGAACTTGTTGAACTCCTCCTCGGTGATGGGCGGGTTGCCGTTGTGCCGGCCCGTGCCGAAGTAGAGGTGGGTGGAGACGTACGGGCTGCCCTGCTCGGCGGCGGGCTGGGCGGCCGGGGCGGCGGCGGAGGCGGTGGGCGTGCCGAAGGCGGCCTGCGACACCGGACCGCCGAAGGCGAACAGGAGGGCCGCCGCGGCCAGCAGGCCGGCCGCGGGCGTGGAGATTCTCGGGGAGCGCATGGTCGTCTTCCTGTCTGTGGAGTGGGGTCGAGCGGTGTGGCGTGGGGGGTGTGTCCGTGTCGCACGTCGTGGTGCCGTCCAGGGGCGGCCGGGCCGGTCAGGCCGGCAGGGATTCCCGCAGGAAGGCGGCCGCGTCCCGCAGGCGGGCCGGGACGCCGGGGCGGCGGCGCAGTCCGGCGGCCGTGGCGGCGAGCGTCTCGGTGGTGCGGACCGAGCCGATGGCGGGGGCGCGGGGGGCGACCCGCGCGATGAGCTCCTCCGCCTCCCGCCAGGCCCCGGCCCCGGCGAGGGCCGCGAGGAGTTCCGCCGTGAACAGGTGCCGGTAGGAGGGGCCGGGCGCCGTGGCCGCCTCGTACAGCAGGGGGATGGCCCGGTCCCAGCGGCGCAGCCGGGCGTGGACCCAGCCCCGGTGGCCGAGCAGCTCGGTCTGGTCGATCCACCAGGCCCAGTGGGGGTCCCGGTACGAGATCCCGTCCAGGAAGCGGCTCTGGGCGCGGCCGATCAGTTCCAGGGGCTCGCGCCGGCCGCCGAGCAGGGCCGTCGCGTGCGCCCGCCGGATCAGGACGAGGCTGGCGACCCGGGCGGGCAGCGGGCGCGCCCCGGCCACGCGGGAGGCGGCGTCGAGGGCGGCCCGGGGCCGGCCGGTGTGGGTGGTGAGCATGCTGTGGTTGAGCAGGGTCAGCCGGGCCGTCCAGCGGTCCCCGCAGAGCCCGGCCAGGGCGAGGGCCCGCTCGTTCATCCGGTGGGCGCGGCGGTATCGGCCCGCGTCGAAGAGGATCCAGCCGATGACCTCGGCCAGCTCGGCGAGGGCGGCGAGCCGGTCGGACCCGAGGCCGCGCAGGCTCTGCGGGTCGGCCGACAGCTGCGGGAGCGCGCGCAGGGCCTCCCGTACGGCGGGCACGGCCGCGGTCGCGCCCCGCTCGGCGTCCAGGGCGACCAGGCGTGCGACGGCCGCCCTGGCCGGCGGGGCCGGGTCCGCCTCCGGGCCGGGCTCCCGCTCCGGAGCCGTCATGACAGCAGGCCGGCGTCGACCGGCCCGGGGCGGCCCCGGCTGAGCGCGTTGAAGGACGAGGCGACCTGGCTCAGCCACTCCACCTCGTCGCGGAAGTCCTCGTACGGGGGCCGGGCGGGGATCTCGGAGGCGTCGGCGCGCTCGGCGCGCTCCTCGGCCGGGCGGCTGAGCACGGCGCGGACCTGGAGGGCCTCGCCCAGGGGGGAGGTCGGGTCCTCGGGGAGGTCCAGCGAGCGGGCCACCCGGGAGAAGTCCTCCAGGGAGAGGGAGGTGCGCAGCATCAGCTGGCCGTCGCGGATCTCGATGACGCGACGGTAGAGGCTGTAGTGGGGGTCCCGGGGCGGCACCAGGTCGCGCAGCCAGGACCGGGGCGGGTCCAGGGCGATGTCGGGCGAGGCCTGGTACAGCGCCCACCACAGGGGCCGCAGCCGGCGGTAGGAGCGGTAGGAGCGGGTCCAGCCGCGGGCGCGGGTGATGCGGATGCCCCAGGAGGGGATGGTCCACCCGGCGATCTGGAGGAGGGCGCCGACGCTGCCGGCGGTCCACTGGATGGGGTCGAGGTCGCTGCCGTCGAAGTCCAGGCGGGTCCCGGCGATCTGGACGCCCCGGGTGACGCAGTAGACCAGGATCATGCTGGCGCCGACGGTGACGGTGCGCATGCCGACCTTGAGCCACTGGCGGTTGGCCATGGTGGTGAAGCGCAGCGACAGGCGTACGGTCTCGAACTGCCCGACGGCGCAGATCAGCAGGTAGAACGACATGTAGAGGGCGTATCCGCCGTGCTGGATGCTGAGCAGGATCGTGGAGGTCGCCGTCTCGGAGTGCGCCACCGGGCCGACGGCGAAGGAGGAGGTCACCAGCACGGCGAGGGCGCCGCCGAAGACGAGCACGCGGTCGCGGGCCATCCGCCGGGCCTCGGCGGGCGGCGAGGACCAGTAGACGAGCACGACCTGCTGTGCGGCGGTGAGCACCACGACCGCGGCCTGGGTGATCAGCGAGGTGATGTTGGGCAGCCCGAAGAAGGCGGAGATGTGCAGCCGCAGCAGGTCCAGGTCGACCAGGAAGCTGATCCCGGAGCAGAGGAAGTAGGTGCACAGCGCCCACAGGGCGACGTCGTGCCGTCGGCGCAGCAGGTCCGGGAGCCGGTAGGCGAAGGCCGCCAGGCCGACGAAGGCGCAGACCCACGCGAGGATCGCGTAGATCACGCCGGCCCCTGCTCGGGCCTGCCCAGGCCGCTCTCGATCCGGGCCACTATCTCCGCGGCCGCGTCGGGGACCCCCCAGGCGGGCTCGGTCCAGCGCTTGTTGGCGCGGGCCAGGATCAGGGAGGCCATCGTCTCGGCCTCCTGCTCCTCGTCGTCGCTGTAGCGCGAACGCATCAGCACGCTCCGGACGGCCTCGGGGTCCACGTCGGAGAAGAGCAGACCCGCCTCCGCCGCCCCGCCCGCACCCTCCGGCTCCCGCGCACCGGAATCGGTGCGGTCCAGTTGCAGGGAGCCTTTGTGATCGAAGGCGATATGGGCGAGTTCGTGGGCGATGATGTGTTCCTTGTGGGACGCCGAAGCCGCCTTCTCGAAGGCGATGATGTCGAAGTCATCCGTTTTCAGCCATATCCCGAACAGGTGCCGTTCCGGGAAGGCCGTCGGAATCAAATGGATCGGACGCCCGCGCTGCTCGCTGAGATATGCGTGGAGTTCGTCGATGCCGCAGCCGTGCTCCATGCCCCATTCCGAGAGCAGCCCCTCGCAGGTCCGGCGTACCTTCTTCAGCCGGCGCCTGAGCGTCCGGTCCTCCGACGCCGGTAACGCGGAGCCAGGTAACTTCATCCCTCAGTCCTCCGGCGAACCCAGCGGTCGACAACGCGGCCATGATGCCATACGGCCAACTGACCACCGCGTGCGGTGAGTTCTATCCGGCCATTCTCCAGAGGCCTTCGACCGGTGATACTCCGCCGCCCGCTCCCCCCGGCACGGGGAAACGGGCGGCGGAATGCGAAGTGCGCCGGAACACCTCCCGGCGTGCGGCCGGTTCAGCGTCCGGCGAGCACTCCGGCCACTCCCCGGGCCAGGCAGGGGATCCGCCCGGCCTCTATGCCCGCGATGTTGATCCGCCCGGCGGTGGTCCCGTAGATCGCGTACTGACGGCGCAGCCGGAGCATCTCCTCGGGGGTCAGGGGCAGCATCGAGAACATCCCCCGCTGGCGGGCGAGCGAGGCCGCCTGCGCGGCCCATCCGTACTCGGCCAGGTGTGCGGCGAGGCTTGAGCGGTTGGCCTCGATGCGGCCGCGCATGAGGTCGAGCTCCTCGCGCCACAGGGCGCGCAGGCCCTCGTCCTCCAGGACGGCCGTCACGACGGCGGCCCCGTGCTCGGGCGGCATCGAGTAGAGCGTCCGGGCGGCGTTCTGCAGGGCGGTCTCGGCGTGCCGCACGGCCCGCTCCGAGGCGCCCAGGACGATCGCGCAGCCGGTGCGGTCGCTGTACAGGCCGAAGTTCTTCGAGCAGCTCACGGCGATGAGCATCTCCGGCACCCGCTCCGCGAGCAGGCGGGTGGCCGCCAGGTCGGCCTCCAGTCCGTCACCGAGCCCGTGGTAGGCCAGGTCGACGAAGGGCACCCAGCCGGCCCGGGCCGCCAGGTCGGCCAGCGCGGCCCAGTCCCCGGGCTCGGGGTCGACGCCGGTGGGGTTGTGGCAGCAGCCCTGGAGCAGCACGACGTCGTCGCGGCCCGCCGCCGCGAGGTCGCGGAGCACGCCCGCCGCGTCGAAGCCGCCCTCGGCGTCGCGCCAGCCGTACGTGCGGACGTCCAGCCCGGCCGCCTCCAGGATGGGGCGGTGGTTGACGTACGCCGGGTCGCTGATCCACACCGTGGCGCCCGGGCGGGTGCGGCAGATCAGGTCGGCCAGCAGCCGCAGCGCGCCGGAGCCGGCGACGGTCTGGACGGCCGCGGCCCGGCCCTGCGGGCCGCCGTCTCCGAGGATCAGGGTGAGCAGGGCGCGGTTGAAGGCCGTGTTCCCGGACAGGCCCCGGTACTCCTTGGACTCGGAGCGCTCCGCCAGCCGTATCTCGGCCTCGCGGACGGCGGCCATCACGGGGGTCCGGCCGGTGTGGTCGCGGTAGACGCCGAGCACCAGGTTCAGCCGCTCGGCCCGCTCGTCGGAGCCGAACTCGTACGTCAGGTCCCACAGCGGGTCGGTGGGCGGCGGGGGGAGGAGCTCAAGCATCTGCGGGGACCTCGGGACGGGGGCGGACGGAGGGGCGGTTGCGGGGGCGCCGGTTGGCGAGGACGACGCCGACGGTGATGAGGGGGACGCCGACCAGTACGGCGGCGGTCGGGGACTCCCCGAGGACGGGGACGGCGAGCAGGACGACGGCCACGGGGCTCAGGCTGCCCACGACGGAGCTGCGCTCGGCGCCCAGCCGGCGGATGGCGAAGGCGTACAGCAGGCCCGCGCACAGCCCGACGCCGAGCCCCTGCACCACGAGGAACAGGGCGATGTCGCCGCCGGCCGCGTGCGCCAGGCCCGTCGGGAGGACCCCGGTGAGGACCAGCAGCGCGATCACCGCGAAGGAGGGCAGGCACAGCAGCCCGATCGACCCGACGGGGTCGAGGTCCACGTCGCGCAGCCCGACGGTGTACAGGGCCCACAGGCCGCTGGCCACCAGGAGGGTGCCGGCCCCCTCCAGCACGTCGGCGTCGACGGGGACCACGTAGCGCCACACGAGGGCGGCCACCCCGGCCGCGATCAGGACCAGTCCGGCCACCTGGGCGCCCCGGGGGAGCCCCCGGCCGCGGGCGGCCATCAGGGCGGCGACGAAGAGCGGGACCATCCCGGGGACGATCGAGCCGACGAAGGCCGCCGAGGTCAGGGAGCCGCCGTGCATCGCGGCGAGGAAGAAGGGCACCCCGGCCCCGCAGACGATCATCAGCGCGGCGCCCGGGCGGACGGCGGCGATCCGGCGCCTGCGCCGCCACAGGGCGGGCGCCAGGACGAGCACCGGCACGCCGAACCGCAGCAGGGCGGCGTCGGCGGGCAGCAGGGTGGAGGCGCCGAGGGCGCGGGCGCTGAGCGCGAAGGCGGCCCAGATGGCCACGGTGACGGCGAGGGCCGCCATGCCCTCGGCGTGCGGGGAGAGCCCGAACCGGCCGGTGTTTCCGGCCGGCGGGCCCGCCGTGTCGACAGGCGCGGACGCGCCGGTGGTGTGGGTCGCGACCAAGGAAATGCACTCCAGCCTGTGAGAGCGGGCCGGTCCGGCCCGTTCACCGGCAACGTTAGGGCTTGGGCCGGGGCAGCCGATTGCCAGTTCTGCCTCTCGGACATACGTTTGGGGCAGGATCTGCCAAGAATCGCCGAGAAGGCACCGAGGAACCCCGGGAGTGGCCGTGGACGCCGTCGACCTCCAGATCATCCGGGAGCTGCAGGCCGACGGGCGGCTCTCCAACCAGGACCTCGCCGACCGCGTCCGGCTGTCCCCCTCGCCCTGCCTGCGCCGGGTCCGCCGGCTGGAGGAGGCGGGCCTGATCCGGGGCTACACGGCGGTGGTGGACCAGGTCGCCTTCGGGCTGCCGATCACCGTCTTCGTCCGGATCCGCCTGGAGCGGCACACGAAGGAGGCGGTGGCCGAGTTCGAGCAGCACGTGGCGGTGATCGAGCACATCCAGGACTGCTACCTGATGGCGGGCAGCAGCGACTACCTGCTGCGCGTGGTCATCGAGGACCTGGAGGCGTACGAGGCCCTGGTGCGGCACCGGATCCACGCCATTCCCGGGATCGCCTCGATCGAGTCGAGCTTCGCGTTCGGCAGCGTCAAGCGGTCCCTCACCTACCCCCGGCCCGCGCCGGGGACCGCCGCCCGGACCGTCTGACGGCTCCCGGCGCCGGGCACTCCCTTGAAGTGGGCGACGGTGAAGCCGGCGAAGTCCCGGACGGCGGCGGGCACGAAGGCCTCGCGGTCGCGGACGAGCCACAGCACCCGCCGGCTCCCGTCGTCCGCCAGCCGCGCCCAGGCCACGCCCGCGCGCAGGCCGGCGTCCCGCGCCATCGCCGGGAGCAGGGCGACCCCGAGGCCCGCGCCGACCAGGTCCAGGAGCGCGCCGGGCTCGTTGCCCTCGCAGACGACGGCGGGCCGCAGCCCGGCCCGGGCGAACAGCCGGTCGGCGAGTTCCCGCTGCCAGTGGCCCGGCCCGGGGGTGAGGAACGGCTCCCCCTCCAGTTCGGCGACCTCGACGCCCTCCCGGCCGGCCAGCCGGTGCCCGGCGGGCACGGCGAGCAGCACCTCCTCCCGGAGCAGCTCCACCGACTCCAGCCCCGGCCCGGCGAGCGGCTCCGAGGCCAGGCAGAGGTCCGCCGCGCGGGTACGGAGCAGGTGCGCCATGGCGTCGGCGGGGCACTGGCGCAGCCGGACGTCCACCCCGGGGTGCGCGGCGCGGTGGCCGGGGAGCAGGGCGGCCACGGTCATCAGGGTCTCGGTGGCCACCGTCACCGCGCCGGCCCCGGTACCGGCCGCCTCCGCCAGTTCGCGGCGGCCGTCCTCCAGTTCGCCCAGCGCCCGGTCGACCCGGCGCAGGAAGGCGGCGCCGTGCCGGTTCAGCCGGATGCGGCGGCCCCGGCGTTCGAAGAGCTCCACGCCGAGCTCCGCCTCCAGGCGGGCGACGGTGCGGCTCACCGAGGGCTGGGCCACACGCAGTTCGGCGGCCGCCCGGCTGATGTGCTCGTGGCGTGCGACGACCTGGAAGCAGCGCAGCGCGAGCAGGTCCATTCCCCGTCCCCTCATAACCCTGGAAGCATCCTTTCATGGCCGAACCGGTCTTGGACCGCATGAACGGAGCACGCCTAGCCTGCGGGGCATGACGGAGAACAGCCACAACCCCAGTGCCCCGTACCGGAGTTACGTCGAAGCGGCCCTGGAGGTGCTCGCCCGCTCCCCCGGCCGCCCGGCGGTGGTCCCGGCGGGGGGACCCGCCGTCACGGCCGGGGAGTTCCGGGACGGGGTGCTGCGGACGGCGGCGGAGCTGGCGGAGCGGGGCATCGGCCGTGGCTCCACCGTCACCTTCCTGACGGGCAACCGGCCCGAGGCGCTCATCGCCCGGTACGCGGCGAACCTGGCCGGGGCCCGGGTGGTCTTCCTCGGCGAGGGCACGGCCGCCGGGGCCCGGGCCCGGATCGCCGAGGGCGTCGGCACGGAGCTGCTGCTCGTGGAGCCCGGGGCGGAGGAGGCCGCCGGGGAGCTGCTCGCGCGGGCCCCCGTACCGGCCGTCCTGTCGCTGGGGCCGTCCCCCCTCGCCGAGGACCTGACGGCGGCCGCCGCGCCGCGGGCGCCGCGCCCGGTGGCGGGTGCGGCGCGCCCGGGGGACGACTGGTGCGTCCGCTTCACCGGCGGCACCACCGGGCTCCCCAAGGGCGTCCGAATGGCGCACGGCCCCTACGCCCGGACCCTCGCGCTCTACGCCGGCCGGCTCCCGGCCGGGAGCCCGCCCCGGACCCTGGCCTGCACCCCGCTCGCGCACATGGCGGGCGTCCTCGCGGACATCACCCTGCTCGCCGGGGGCACCGTCGTCCTGCGGCCCTCGTTCGACGCGGGTGACGCCCTGGCCGCCCTCGCCCGCGAGCGCGTCACCGACGTCTGGCTCCTGCCGCCGCTGCTGTACGAGCTGCTGGACCACCCGGACCGGCCGGCGACCGACCTGTCCGCCCTGCGCCGGGTCTTCTACGGGGGCACCCCCGCCTCGGCGCGGCGGCTGCGGGAGGCGGCGCGGGCGCTCGGGCCGGTGCTGCACGGCTGGTACGGGCAGACGGAGGCGGGCAACATCGCCGAGGTGCCGCCGCACGAGCACGGGGTGACGGGGCCCGGCGGCCGGCCGACGGCGGGGCGGGCGGCGCCCGGCGTCACCATCGAGATCCGCGGCGCCGACGGCCGGCCGCTGCCCGCCGGGGAGAGCGGGGAGATCGTCGTCCGCTCCCCCATGGCGATGAGCGGGTACTGGCGGCGGCCCGCCGAGACCGCCGAGGTGCTGCGCGACGGCTGGATCCGCACCGGGGACGTCGGCTGCGTGGACGCCGGCGGCCGGCTGTACGTGCTGGACCGGCTCGGCGACGAGATCGTGGTGGTGGGCGGGCACGTCCGTCCGGCGGAGGTGGAGGAGCTGCTCCTCGGCCATCCCGCCGTCGCCCGGTGCGCGGTGTTCGGGGTGCGGCGGGCGGACGGGACCGAGGAGGTCCACGCCGCGGTCGTCCCCGCGCCGGGGCCGGGCGCGGGGCCGGAGGCGATCCGGGAGTACGTCACCCGGCACATGGGGGCGATGTACGCGCCCCGCGCCGTGCACACCGTGGACCGGATCCCGCTCACCGGGGTGGGCAAGCCGGACAAGCGGCTGCTGGCCGCCACGCTGGACGCGCCCGGTGCCGGGGGCGCGGGCGCGGCCCACGCCCCGGCCCCGGCCCAAGCCCCGGCCTCAGGTCAGGCGTAGCGGGCGAAGAGGGCCTCGACGTAGCGCTCCAGCCGGTCCGTCAGTACGGCGGGGGTGAGGTCGGTCCGTCCCAGAGTGCGCCAGGGGACGGCGACCTTCTCGGCCTCCGGGGCGAAGGCCAGGGCGTCGAGCAGGCGCCAGTAGAGGTGGTCGGGGCCGTCCGTCAGGCTTCCGCCCGCCGCCGTGTACCGGTCGGCGAAGTCCATGCCCGCCGGGACCCCGTACAGCAGGGCCAGGGCGGTCGAGCAGTGGGCGACGTCCAGGTCGGCCGGGCCCCAGGAGGTCTCCACCCAGTCGACGACCCCGCTGATCCGCAGGTCCGCCCCGGAGCCCTCGAAGAGCACGTTGCCGGGGTGGAAGTCGCGGTGCAGGAAGCGGGCCCGGTGCCGAGGGGGCTCGCGCCGGATGACGTCGGCGGCCCGGCGCCACAGCTCCGGCCGCCCGGTGTGCTCCGGCGGGGTGACCCGGTCGGCGGAGGTCCACGCCTGGTAGGCACGGGGGCGGTGCCCGGCGGGCACCTCCAGCCGGTGGACGGCCAGCAGCTGCCGGGCCAGCAGTCCGGCGCGGCGGTCCTCCTCCTCGGTGTCGATGCGGACGGTGCCGGGGAGCAGGGACATCAGCAGGGAGGGGTGGTCGCAGTGGCGCGCCGTCGGGTCCACGGCCACGAGGGAGGCGGCGGGCACGCCGGTGCCGCCGAGCAGGTTCAGGATCGCCGCCTCGCGCGTCAGCAGGCCCTCCGCGTGCCTCAGGTAGAAGGGCTCGACGAAGGACCGCAGCACCAGCGACCGGGGCCCGGCCGCCCCGCCGGCCAGCTCCAGGCGGCGCATCCGCGAGGTCCAGCCGCCCTGGAGGGCGGTCGCGGTCTCGACGCGCTCACCGTCGGGCAGTAAGTCCTCCACCCATGCCCTCGTCGCGGCCCAGTCCTCTTCCACCCCTGCACGCGTCGTCATGGCCGCAGCCTAGTTGTACGCAGCACGGAACGGAGGAAAAACCGGCGGCGATCACGGTGCCCGCCCGCCTAGGCTCGCCCCATGGCCGGCCCGGAACTCCAGCAGATCAACACCTTCCTCGCGACCTTCGCGCGCCGCAGGGCCGCGCGGACCGTCGAGCTCCCCGGCGGATTCGCCGCGCTCGACGACGAGTTCGCGCTCTCCTACTCCAACAACCAGCTCGTCATCGACGGAGCGCCCGATCCCGGGGCCCTGCCCGCGCTGGCGGACGAGGCGCTGGGGCACATGACGCACCGCCTGATCACGGTCCTCGACGAAGAGGCCGGGGAGGCCTGCACGCAGCCCCTGCTCCGGGCCGGCTACACGAGGTCCACCTACCTGGTCATGCTGCACGGGGGCCCGGTGCCGGCGGGCGACGGGGCGCAGGAGGTGGACTTGGAGGCACTGCGGCTCCCGCTCGCCCGGCGCTGGCGCGGCTACCTGCCGGACGCCGGCGAGGAGGTGATCCGCCAGCTCGTCGACCGCCGCGAGACGGGACGGCGCGGGGCGGACGCGGTGCGGTTCATCGGCGCCCGCACCCCGGAGGGCGAGGTCGCCTCCTGGGCCGACCTCTACATGGACCCGGCCTCGGGCACGGCGCAGATCGAGGACCTGATCACCTCCGAGCTCCACCTCGGCCGCGGCTACGGCGACGCGGTCCTCGCGGCCGCCCTGCGCCACGCCGCGGACGCCCGCTGCGGCACCCGCTTCCTGATCGCCGACGCGGACGACTGGCCGCGCCACTGGTACGAACGCCGCGGCTTCACCGTGATCGGCCGCCACCTCGGCTTCGAGCGTACGGAAGGGACGGCCTAGGCCAGGGCCGCCTCGAAGGCGGCGTAGGCCGGCGCGTCGAAGAGGACGAAGCGGACCTCCTCCACCCGGGTGGGGGTGGTGCGCACGGTCTCGATCGCGATGCGGGCGCCGTCGTCCATCGGCCAGCCGTAGACGCCGGTGGAGATGGCGGGGAAGGCCACCGTCCGGGCACCCAGTTCGTCCGCGACGCGCAGGGACTCGCGGTAGCAGGAGGCCAGGAGTGCGGAGCGGTCCTCCTGCCGGGACCAGACCGGGCCGACGGTGTGGATGACGTGCTCCGCCGGGAGGCGGCCGGCCGTGGTGGCGACCGCCCGGCCCGTCGGGAGGCCCTTGCCGTAGTGGGAGCGGCGCAGGTCCTCGCAGGCGGCGAGGATCTCGGGGCCGCCGCGCCGGTGGATGGCGCCGTCCACGCCCCCGCCGCCGAGCAGCGAGGAGTTGGCGGCGTTGACCACCGCGTCCGCCTCCTCGGTGGTGATGTCGCCCTGGACGAGGGTGATCCGGACCATCAGCGTGCCTTTCGCAGGTGGCGCCAGACCGCCTTGGCCGCGTTGTGCCCGGACATGCCGTGCACCCCGGGGCCGGGCGGGGTGGCGGAGGAGCAGAGGAAGACCGCCGGGTGGGCGGTGGTGTACGGGGACAGGGTGATCTTGGGCCGCAGCAGCAGCTGGAGTCCGGCGGCGGCGCCGCAGGCGATGTCCCCGCCGACGTAGTTGGGGTTGCGGGCGGCGAGCTGCGGGGGTCCGGCGGTGGCGCGGGCGAGCACCAGGTCGCGGAAGCCGGGGGCGAAGCGCTCCAGTTGGCGTTCCACGGCGTCGGTGAGGTCGCCTTCCCAGCCCGCCGGGACGTGCCCGTACGCCCAGAAGACGTGCTTGCCCTCCGGTGCCCGGCCGGGGTCGGCCAGGCTGGGCTGGGCGGTGATGAGGAAGGGGTTGCGGGGGGCGCGGCCGCCCGTGGCCAGTTGGAGGGCGGCGTCGATGTCGCGGCTGCCGGGGCCGATCTGGACGGTGCCGGCCCGGCGGGGGGCCTCGGCGGTCCAGGGGACCGGGCCCGACAGGGCGTAGTCGAGCTTGAAGGCGGCGGCCCCGTAGCGGTAGTTGTCGTACGCGCGGCCCAGGCGGGCGATCCGGGCCAGTGCGGTCGGGGAGGTGTCGAAGACGTAGGCGCGGGCCGGGGGCAGGTCGTCGAGCCGCTTGACCTCGAAGCCGGTGTGGACGGCGCCGCCGAGGTCGGCGAGGTAGCCGGCGAGGGCGTCGGAGATGGACTGCGAGCCGCCGCGCGGCACGGGCCAGCCGCCCGCGTGCGCGGCGAGCGCGAAGACCAGGCCGACGGCACCGGTGCCGATCCCGCTCAGCGGGGCGATGACGTGCGCGGCGAGCCCGGCGAAGAGGGCCCGCACGCGGTCGTCGTGGAAGCGGCGCAGCAGCCAGGTGGAGGGCGGCAGGCCGGTGAGGCCGAAGCGGGCCAGGAGGAGCGGGTCGCGGGGCAGGGCGGTGTTGGGCAGGGACATGAAGTCCCGGGCGAGGGTGTCCCACCGGCCGAGGTAGGGCTCCACCAGGCGCCGGTAGGCGCCCGCGTCCCGGGGCCCGAAGGAGGCCGCCGTCTCCGCGACGGAGCGGGAGAGCACGGCGGCCGTCCCGTCGTCGAAGGGGTGCGCCATGGGCAGCGGGGCGTGCAGCCACTCCAGTCCGTACCGCTTCAGCGGCATCGTCTTGAACACCGGGGAGCCGATGCCCAGGGGGTGCACGGCCGAGCAGGGGTCGTGGCGGAAGCCGGGGAGGGTGAGCTCCTCGGTGCGGGCCCCGCCGCCGATCGAGCCGGCGGCCTCGAAGACGGCCACGGAGTGGCCCCGGCGGGCGAGTTCGACCGCGGCCGTCAGGCCGTTGGGCCCCGCCCCCACCACGACTGCGTCGAGAATCGACGGCACTGACAGCTCCTTCGTCCGGCGGCGGCCACTGCTCCCAGCCTAGGGGGTGTTGCGAAAGTCCCGCACGGCGCCCACGGCGCCCGGCACGCCCCCTAGTCCGCCCCTCCCCGCGCCCTCAGCCCTCGCCGCGCAGCAGCTCGCGGACGCGGATCGCGGTGGCCTCGTCGCGGCCCACCGCGAAGGGCAGCGCGTTGTCCCGGTCGACCCGGAAGGGGACGCGGTCCACGGTGCTCTGCGCGCCGCCCGCCTCGCCGACCAGCAGCAGGCCGGCCGCGTGGTCCCAGGCCGAGGGCCAGGTGAAGGCCAGCGCGTCCATCTCGCCCCGGGCCACCCTCAGGTACTCCAGGCCGGCCGAGCCGCAGGGCCGGGCGGCGACGCCGGGTACGTCGAGGCGGGCCAGGTACCGGCGGTCCTCCTCGGAGGTGTACAGCGGGTGGGCCGTCGCCACCCGCAGGTCGGCGCCGGGCTCCGGCGAACCGCTGTGGATCCGCTCTCCGTTGACGTGGGCGCCCTGCCCGCGCACGGCGGTGGCCAGTACGTCCAGGGCCGGGGCGTAGGTCCAGGAGGCGAGGATCTCGCCGCGCACCGCCAGGGCGACGAGGGTGCAGAAGTGCGGGTCGCCCTCCACGAACTGCCGGGTGCCGTCGACCGGGTCGACGATCCACACGGGCACGTCCCCGCGCAGCGCCGCGTAGACCGAGGGGTCGGCGTGGACCGCCTCCTCGCCGACCACGGCGGAGCCGGGCAGGAGCCGCGTCAGCGAGGCCGTGAGGTGCTGCTCGGCCAGCCGGTCGGCATCGGTGACCAGGTCGTGCGGGCCGCTTTTCTGGTCCACCTCGTGGTCGGCGAGCTGCCGGAACCGCGGCGTGATCTCGGCCGCCGCCGCCTTGCGGACGGCCTCTTCGACGGCGGACAGGTCACGGGCGAGGAATTCATCGATCATGCCCCCATCAGATCACGGTGTGCCGTCGAACCCCACCGGGTTCCCCGGCGCCCGGGCGGACACCGGATGACGGCCCGGTGAACCCGGGCCGCCGCGCGGTACGGGCCTCCCGGCGCCAGCAGGACACGTGCCGGGGGCGGGGCTAGCCTGGAAAGGGGTCGTCCGTGCGTGAAGAAAGGCGGCGGGCTCATGAGGGGACGACGCACCGGAAACGCCCTGGCGATCGCCACGGCGGTGGTTCTCGGAACCGGCGCGGGGTTCGCGGCGGGCGGAGGGGTCGCCTTCGCCGACGACCTCTCGCCCAAGGAGATCTACGAGCGCGCCGCGCCGGCCACGGTGAAGATCTCGGGACCCAAGGGGGACGGCAGCGGGATCATCTACGACGCCCAGAAGGGGCTCATCGTCACCAACGCGCATGTGGTGCAGGGGGAGCCGTCCTTGCGGGTCACGGTGGAGGACCGGGCGCCCGCGGCGGCCCGCGTGCTCGGGATCGATCCCTGCGAGGACCTCGCCGTGCTGGAATTCTCCTCTCCCCAACCGGATCTGAAACAGCTGAAGTTCGGAAAGAGCGCGGACGTCGGGGTCGCCGACACCGTCACCTCGCTGGGCTATCCCGCCACGTTCGAGAAAGAGGGAACGTCACAGAAGCCCGTGTTCACCACGGGCGCCGTGCAGAATCCGGACGTCAAGGACGCCGTTCCCGACCCGTCCCTGCCGCGCTACCCCGCCACGCTCCAGCACTCCGCCACCGTCAATCCGGGTAATTCCGGCGGACCGTTGCTCAACGGGAAGGGGCAGGTGGTCGGGATCAACACGCTCGGCAACGGGAACGCGGGAGTGGAGGGGCAGTTCTACGCCATCAGCAGTGACCACGTCCGGCCGCTGCTCGACACGCTGGCCTCCGGCGAGAAGAGGAACGACCCGGGATGGGAGCTGGCGTACCTGCACGACCCCACGCTGCCGGACACCTTCACGGCCGAGGACGCCCCCACGATCGAGAAGATCCAGAAGCAGTTCAAGGACGTCGAAGGGATGCTCGTCACCGATGTGCACCGCAATTCCCCGGCCGAGAAGGCGAAGCTGCAGCAACTTGACGTCATCACCGACGTCAAGGGCTCTCCCGCCGCCTCCTTCGCGGACGTCTGCGACGTCCTTCAGTCCGCCTCTCCGGGTGAAACGGTGCCGCTGAGCGGGATCTACACCCAGTCGTTCACCGACGAGGCCGGCAAGCCGGTCAAGGCGGGCGAGGCCTGGGACGCGAACATCGTCCTGGACAAGAGCGGCAAGTAGCTCCAGCGGGTTCTACGCGACGTGCCCGGAGCCTGGTGAGGCTCCGGGCACGCGCGGCACGCTGCGGAACGGTCGATCAGAAGGTGAGCTTGAAGTCGGTGATCGTGCCGGTGTCGGCGGCTCCCTTGTCCTGGACCTTCAGCTTCCAGGTGCCGTTCGCCGCCACGGCCGAGGCGTTGACCGTGTAGGTCTTGTCCAGGTTGGCCGTGGAGTCGGACGAGGAGTTCTGCAGGCGGAACGAGGTCCCGTTCGGGGCCACGAGGTCGATCTGCAGGTCACCGATGTAGGTGTGGGTGATCTTCACGCCGACCTTGAGGGTGCTCGGCGCGTTGCCGGTGATCCCGGTGACGTTGACCGACGAGGTGACGGCCGGGCCGGGCGAGTCCGGGATGGCCACACGGGTCGTGCTCTCGAAGACGTTCCCCGGGGTGGGGGTGCCGCCGCCGGAGCGGGCGCCCACGTTCACGGCGGCCCAGGCGTCGGTGACCCCCTTGACCTCGGCGCTGCCGGCACCGTAGAGCTCGGTCGCGGCGGCGATCGTGCCCTCACGGGCACCCGCGTAGTCCGTGCTGGAGTTGAACTTGCTGGTGAGGGCCTTGTACCAGATGAGCTGGGCCTTGTCCCGGCCGATGCCGGTGACGGGCAGGCCGTCGGAGGTCGGCGAGTCGTAGTTCACGCCGTTGATCGTCTTGGCGCCGGAGCCCTCGGAGGCCAGGTAGAACCAGTGGTTGGCCGGCCCCGAGGAGTAGTGGACGTCGAGGTTGCCGACGCCGGAGTACCAGGCGTCGGCGGAGCCGCCGTCCTTGCTCGGCTTGTCCATGTAGCGCAGCGGGGTGCCGTCGCCGTTGATGTCGATCTTCTCGCCGATGAGGTAGTCGCCCGGGTCACTGGGGTTGTTCGCGTAGAACTCGACCGACGTGCCCATGATGTCGGAGGTGGCCTCGTTCAGGCCGCCCGACTCGGCGCTGTACTCGAGGCCGGCGGTGGCGGCGGTGACGCCGTGCGTCATCTCGTGGCCGGCGACGTCCAGCGAGGTCAGCGGGTCGTTGTTGCCCGTTCCGTCGCCGTAGGTCATGCAGAAGCAGCTGTCGTCCCAGAACGCGTTGACGTAGGCGTTCCCGTAGTGGACCCGGGAGTAGGCGGCGACGCCGTCGCCGCGGATGCCGGAACGGCCGAAGACGTTCTTGTAGAAGTCCCAGGTGACCCCGGCGCCGTAGGCGGCGTCGGCGCCCGCGGTGGCGGCGTTGGAGTTGGCGCCGTTGCCCCAGGTGTCGGTGGTCTGGGAGAAGAGCGAACCGGTGCCGGACGTACCGTGGTTCAGGTTGTACGTCTTGTGGCCGCCGCGGCCGGCGTCGTTCAGGGTGAAGTTCGAGCCGGACTTCGAGGAGCCGAGGGTGACCTGGCCGCTGTAGTGGGTGTTGCCGACACCGGTCTCGATGCCCTGCCACTGGTGCAGCTTGGCGCCGGTCTTGGCGTCGGTGATGACGTGGAGCTGGTTGGGGGTGCCGTCGTCCTGGAGGCCGCCGACGACGGTCTCGTAGGCCAGGGTGGGCACGCCCTTCGCCATCCACACGATCTTGCGGGGCGCGAAGTCGGCCTTGTCGGCCTTGGAGCCGACGGCCTTCGCGGCGTCGAGGGCCTTGGCGGAGGCGGCCGCCGGGGCGTCGGCCGGGGCGTCGGTGGCGACGCCCGTCAGCTGGGCGGTGTTCGCCTTGCTCACGCTCTGGGTCTTGTCGGCCGCGGTGCGGTTGACGACCAGGTCGCCGCCGAGGACGGGGAGGCCCTCGTACGTGCGCTCGTAGCGGGTGTGGGTGGTACCGTCCTGGTCCTTGACGACGTCGCGGACGACGAGCTTCTCCTGGGCGCCGAGGCCGAGTTCCTTGGCCGTGGCGGCCGTGGTGCTCTGGGCCTTGGCTATGAGCTCGGCGCGCTGGGACGGGGTGAGCTGCGCGGGCAGCGCGCCCGGGTTGCGCGGCTGGCCCTTGGCGGCGGCCTGGTTGGCGGAATCGCCGGGCTGCGCGCTGGCGTTGCCGGCCTGGACGCCGACGGTGAGCAGGGCGGCTGCGGCGAGCAGGGCGCCGGTGGCGGTGGCGTTCCGCCGGTGCGTGGACTTCACGCGGACTCCTTCTGCGTGTGGGGGGTGGAACCGGGCAGCCGGGATTCCGGCCGCTCGGGCAGAGCGGTGCGGAGCTTTTGGGTGTTGGGGATGGGGAGAGGTTGCCAGCGTTCTCCAAGATCGCCATGGACACATCAACTATTGGCCGAAAGCAGTCCGAATTTCGATGCAACGCGTTCGCTGAGCGGACACACCCGGGCGGGATGAACGGGTGGATACGCGGTGATTTCCCGGCGACTCGGACATGGCTCGTCTCGGAACTCGGATCGCGATGGCGTATTTCGCATTCAGGTAAAGCGTTCGACATCAAGCGTCAAACATCCTTGTCCTGCACATGACTTGGCGGGTGTGATCACGGGAGCCGCTGCGAGCGGCGCCACCCCCCAAGGGAGTCTCCGATGCACCCGATCCGTCGTACGTGGCCGCGCGCCGGGGTCACCACGGCCGCCGCCCTGGGCCTCGCGCTCACCGCCGCGGCCGCCGCCCCGGCGGCCGGCACCGCGACCGCCGCGCACACCTCGGCCGTCCCGCGGACGGCGGCCCGCCCGGCCGCCGCCGGCCACCAGCTGGTCCGCGCCGTGGGCAGCCCCCTCTCCATCGAGGAGTGCCGGGCCAAGTGGAAGATCGCCTGCTACAACCCGCTCCAGTACCGCGAGGCATACGGTCTGAACCCGCTCTACAAGGCGGGCATCACGGGCAAGGGCCGCACGATCGTCATCGTGGACTCCTTCGGCTCGCCGACCGTCCAGCACGATCTGGACGTCTACAGCGAGCAGTTCGGGATACCCAGCACCAAGGTGCAGGTGGTCAAGTGGGGGAACGTCCCGAAGTGGGACCCCCGGAACGCCGACATGCTGGGCTGGGCCGGCGAGACCACCCTCGACGTGGAGATGGCACACGCGGTCGCACCGGACGCGAAGATCGTCCTGGTGGAGACCGCCGTCGCCGAGACCGAAGGCACCACCGGGCTCCCGGAGATGATGGACGCCGAGAAGTTCCTGATCGACCACGGCATCGGCGACGTGATCACGCAGAGCTTCGGCGCGACCGAGAACACCTTCCCCGGCTTCGGCCGGGGCGACTTCTCCAGCATCCGCAAGCTGCGCTACGCCTTCGAGGCCGCCGCCCGCAACCACGTCACCGTGCTCGCCTCCTCCGGGGACGGCGGCGCCACCGACAACACCGCCGACGGCACGGGCTACTACCACGAGCGGGTCAACTCCTGGCCCTCGTCGGACCCCCTCGTCACCTCCGTCGGCGGCACCCGGCTGCACCTGGACGACAAGGGCGTGCGGACCGCGCCCGAGAGCGTCTACAACGACAACGGCGCGGGCGGCGGCGGCCAGTCCCACGTCTTCACCCGCCCCGCCTTCCAGAACGGCGTCAAGAACGTCGTCGGCGACCGGCGCGGCACCCCGGACATCTCGATGGCCGCGGCGGTCGACGGCGGAGCCTGGATCTACTCCAGCTTCGACCCCACGGCCACCGGCTGGGACGTCTCGGGCGGCACCAGCGAGTCCAGCCCCCTGTTCTCCGGCATCGTGGCCCTGGCCGACCAGGCCGCGGGCAAGCGGCTGGGCGACATCCACGAGGCGCTGTACCGCCTGTACGGGCGCTCCGGCCACGACCGCTCCACCGGCATCGTCGACGTCAACGACGGCACGGACAACAGCTACCAGGGCGTCACCGGCTACACCGCGGTGAACGGCTACGACATGGCGACCGGCGTGGGCACCCTGGACGCGTCCCGCTTCGTCCCGGCCCTGGCCCGCGAGGGCCGGCGCGGCTGACGCTCCCCCGCCCCGCCGCGCGTCAGTCGGCGGCGGGGCCCGCCAGGTTCCTGGTGAGCCACTGCAGGACGTCCGGGATCATCTTCTTGAAGTCCGAGGTCAGGTGCTTGCCGCCGGGCTGCTCGTAGTACTCGACGGAGACCGGCGGGACGGCCTTGGCCACCCAGCCCTTGACCACGCCCTTCTCGTACGGGTCGGCGCCGCCGGCCGTGACCAGCACCCGCACGTCGGCCTTGCCCTGGGTGACGAGCTGGTCGGGGTCGTTGGCCGCCTTCTCGGCGCTGTGGCCCCTCCACAGGAGGGAGTCCGGGACGAAGTAGCCGTCGATCGGCACCGCGGCCTTGTAGACGTCCGGGTGCTGGAGGGCGAGCTTGGCGCTGCAGAACCCGCCGGTGGAGGCACCCATGACGCCCCAGCCGTCACGGCCCTTCAGGGTCCGGAAGTTCGCGCGGACCCAGTCCGGTATGTCCTGGGCCATCCAGGTCCCCATCTTGGGCTGGCCCGGGATGTCGGAGCAGTCCAGCGCGTTCTTCTCGTCAGCGGTGAAGTTCTGCACCGGCATGATCATGATGAACGGATGGGCCTTGCCCTCCTTCACCAGCCGCGCGTCCTCCTCCTGGACGGGCAGCTGGCCGCCCGCCCAGGTGTTGTAGCCGTTGCTCTGGCCGCCCGCGTACAGGGTCAGCACGGGGAAGCCGGTCCTGGCGTACTTGGGGTCGTTGTACTCGGGCGGCAGCCAGACCCACACCTGGCCGGTCACACCGGACTTCGGGCCGGCCAGCCGGGTCATGAAGACCGGGCCCGCGGCGGTGTCCCGGACCTTGGTCATGGCCGGGGCGGGGCCCGTCGGCATCTGCACCTTCCGCTCGGCGGGGGCGGACTGAGCCGCCGACGGTGCGGCGGCCGGGGCGGGCGTCTTCTTCGCCTTTTCGGGGCTGCCGCAGCCCGCGAGCGAGACGGCCAGGGCCAGGGCGGCGCCGGTCAGGACGGCGCGGGAACGGGACAGCTGTCTGTGCACGGTGAGACTCTCCGACCGGTGAAGCGCCCGGCCGGGTCTGACGGGGCGGCGGCCCCCCGCGGGGCCGGGCATACCCGGGGTACGACGCCGGTGCGGCCCCCCGGGGTGCTGGGCGCCGGGTTCCCGGGGGAACCCCACCGCCCGGCGGCTCCTGCGGTGGCATCGGCCGGAACGGACGGGTTGCGCCTGCTGCGGCAGCTTAGCCCGAACCGGCCGGCCCGGCGGCAGCGGCCCCGTGCCGCTACCGGGCGGCGTCCTGCGGGAGGAGGACGCGGAGATCGTCCAGTGTCGCCTCCCGGCCGCCGCGTTCCAGGGCGGCGATGCGGCCGGCATGGGCGCTCTTGACCTCGTCGAAGAGCTTCCTGATCTCGCGGGCGTTGCCCTGGGCGAACCGCTCGGGGTCGGCGGCGATCTGGGCGCGGACCGCCTGGAGCGTGGCGTCCGGGGTCTCGAACCCGGACCGCTCCGCGTGGTGGGCCAGGATGGTGAGCAGCTCCTCGGGGCTGTAGGCGGGGAAGCCGATGGTGGCCGAGAACCGGGAGGCCAGGCCGGGGTTGGCGTCGAGGAAGGACGTCATCTCGTCGGTGTAGCCGGCGGCGATCACGACGACCTCCTCCCGGTGGTCCTCCATCAGCTTCACCAGGGTGTCGATCGCCTCCTGCCCGAAGTCGTGTCCCGTTCCGCCCCGGCGGGCCAGCGTGTACGCCTCGTCGATGAACAGGACGCCGCCACGGGCGCGTTCGAAGTGCTCGGCGGTCCGGATGGCCGTGCTCCCGACGAACTGCCCGACCAGGTCGCTGCGGGACACCTCGACCACCTGGCCACGGGCCAGGACGCCGAGGGCGGCGAGCAGGGAGCCGTACAGGCGGGCGACGGTGGTCTTGCCGGTGCCGGGGGGACCGGAGAAGATCAGGTGGCTCGGCATCGGTTCGGCGGGGAGTCCGGCCTCCCGGCGCCGCCGGGTGGTGATGATCAGGTCGGTCAGGCCGCGGATCTCCGCCTTGATGCCCTCCAGCCCGACCATGGCCGAGAGCTCCGCGAGGATCGTGTCCAGTTGCCCGGAGTCCCTGGCCTCCGTGAACCGTGCGCCCAGTCCGCGGTCGACGACGCCGTCCAGGTCGTCGGGCAGGAGCAGGACCAGTTCCCCGGGCGACGGCGTGTCCTCGCGGTCGGCCAGCCTGAGCGCCTGCTGTTCGAGGGCGGCCTCGAAGATCCGCCGGGCCTCCCGTCCGTTGCCGAAGGTCTCGGTGCGCCGGGCCTGCTGGAAGTGGGCCGCCAGCGCGGCCCGGGTCGGCCGGGCCAGCTGGAAGCCGTACTGCCCGGCCAGCCGTTCGAAGATGGCGACCAGCTCGTCCGGGCTGTAGTCCTCGAACTCGATGGTCCGGGAGACCCGGGATTGCAGGCCCGGGTTGGCAGAGAGGAACTCGCGCATCTCGGCCGAGTAGCCAGCGAAGACGACGACGACCTCGTCCCGGTGGTCCTCCATCAGCTTGACCAGGGTGTCGATCGCCTCCTGCCCGAAGTCGGCACCGGTGCCGAACCGCCGGGAGAGGGCGTAGGCCTCGTCGATGAACAGCACGCCGCCGCGGGCCCTGTTGAAGGCGGCGGTGGTCATCGCGGTCGTCTCGCCGAGGTGTGACCCGACCAGATCGGCGCGGGAGACCTCGGTGAACCGGCCGCCGACGACCACGCCCAGTGCGGCCAGCAGCCGTCCGTAGACGCGTGCGACGGTGGTCTTCCCGGTACCGGGCGATCCGGAGAACACCATGTGCCGGCCGATCACGGGCCCCTCGGGCAGCCCCGCCGCCCGGCGCTGTTCGGCGACCCGCAGGAACATGACCAGCTTCCGGATCTCGTCCTTGACCTCCCGCAGCCCGATCATGCCGTCCAGTTCGGCGAGGAGCTCGTCCACCGCCTCGGCCGTCACGGGCGATTCCGTCCGGGCGGCCCCGCCCGGTGCGGGGGTAGCGGCCGGCGGGGCCGGGGTCTGAGCCTGAGCCGGCGCCGCCGTCGGCACGGGCGGCACGTCGAGGCGGTCTTCGGCCTTGTTGCCCTTCGCCTCCAGTCTCCGGATCTCGACGTGGGAGCCCTGCGCGGTGATGATCCCCGGGCCCTCGGTGTCGGCGACCTCGCAGCCCTGGAGCACCACCCGCGCCCCGGGGTCGACGGCGATGCCGACCCTGCCGCTGCGTTCCACGATGGTCCCGTCCATGACCAGGGAGCCGTCAGCCGTGACACCCGCTCCGACGTCGGACTCCGAGATCCTTCCCCTGACCAGGGACGTCTTGGCCCGGTCTCCGGCCAGGACCCCGTGGGCCCCGGCCCGCACGAACTCACAGTCGGTGAGGGTGACGGTCGCCCCCTCGTCCGCCGAGGCCCCGTGACGCTTGGCGTCCCTGACGGTCATCCGGGCCGCGGTCAGTGCGCCGGAGGTCGTGGACCAGACTCCGTCGAGCTCCGGGTCCGCGACGAGCAGGCCGTGGACGTCGGCCCGCCCGCTGTCGCGGACCACCAGGCCACACTGGGTGGAACGGTGGATCTCGCTGGCCCGGATGGCGGTCTGCGCGTGTTCCCGGACCAGGATCCCCGCCTCCCCGGCATCCTCGACCCGGCACTGTTCGATCAGCGCGTTGACTCCCGAGGCCACGAGGATGCCGTGTTGCGCGGCACCCTGTACCAAGGTGTTGCGGACGCTGACCCGGCTGCCGTCCCGCAGCGCGATACCGCATACGGCGGAGCCGGTCACCGTGGTTCCCTCGATCAGGCCGGCGGCATCGGAGTAGACGACGGCCCCCTCCCGCACCGTGCTGTGCTGGAGGAAGAGTTCGGACCCGCCCCAGGCGCTGACGGCGTTGCCGGACTTGGCGAGGAACTCGCAGTCCTCCACCACCGCCGTGCCGCCGGCCACTCCCAGCGCCCGGCCGCTGTCGTGCCAGTTGCGCAGGACCAGTCCCCGCAGCGTCACGTGGCCTTCCACCTGGAAGTTGTACGCGGCGGCCCCGTCGATGACGACCGATCCGCGTCCGCCGAGCGCGGCGATGACGACCGTGCCCCAGCAGCGGAGGCCCTCGGTCCGGTAGTGGCCCGGCGCGACGTCGATCAGGACCGGTCCCGCCGGCCTGGTGACCTCCAGCGCTTCCAGGATCGTGCGCAGCCCCCTCGGGTCCGTCTGCGACACCAGCAACCTGAACATCAGCCCCCCGTTTACCGCTACCGACCGCGCTCCTGATCGTATGTCAGGAGCGCGGCCTTCCGGGGCAGCCGTCGGGTCCGGCGGAGCGTCAGCCGGTGAAGGCCGGGATCACCCGCGTGCCGTAGGCGTCGATCACGGCCTCCCGCGCGTCGTGCATGGCGTAGACCGCGAACTGGTCGACGCCCAGATCGCGCAGGGCGCGCAGCTTCTCGACGTGGGCCTCGGCCGGGCCGAGCAGGCAGAAGCGGTCGACGATCTCGTCCGGGACGAAGTCGGTGGACGGGTTCCCCGCGCGGCCGTGGTGGCTGTAGTCGTAGCCCTGGCGGGACTTGATGTACTCGGTGAGTTCGTCGGGCACCATGCCCGAGTGCTCGCCGTAGCGGGAGACCAGGTCGGCGACGTGGTTGCCGACCATGCCGCCGAACCAGCGGCACTGGTCACGGGCCTGGGCCAGGGCGGCCGGCGAGTCGTCGGCCGTGACGTACGCCGGTGCGGCGACGCAGATGGTGACCGACGCCGGGTCGCGGCCGGCCTCGGCGGCGGCCTGCCGTACCGCCTTGACCATCCACTCCGTGAGGAAGGGGTCGGCCAGCTGGAGGATGAACCCGTCCGCCTTCCGGCCGGTGAGGGCGAGGGCCTTGGGACCGTACGCGGCCATCCAGACGGGGAGCTTCCCGTCCTTGATCCAGGGGATGCGGAGCGGGTTGCCGTCCACGACCGCCTCACGGCCTTCGGCCAGGTCGCGGATGACCTCGATGGCCTCGCCGAGGCGGGCCAGGGTGTTGGGGGCGCGGCCGGCGACCCGCATCGCCGAGTCGCCGCGGCCGATGCCGCAGACGGTGCGGTTGCCGTACATGTCGTTGAGGGTGGCGAAGGTGGAGGCGGTGACCTCCCAGGTGCGGGTGCCCGGGTTGGTGACCATCGGGCCGATGTGCAGCTTGCTCGTGTTGGCGAGGATCTGGCTGTAGATGACGAACGGTTCCTGCCACAGTACGGCCGAGTCGAAGGTCCAGCCGTAGCGGAAGCCGTTGCGTTCGGCGCGCTTCATCAGGCTGATCACCTGGGAGGCGGGCGGGTCGGTCTGCAGGACGAGGCCGAAGTCCATGCGGTGCTCCTTGCTGGGGACTACGGGGGCCGGGGCGTGCGGGCCCCGGCCGCCCCCTAGAGGTACTGGCAGGTGGAACGGTGGACGAAGGCCCCGTGCCCGGCCCGGCCGGTGTACTCGCGGCGGTCGATGACGAGTTCGCCGCGCGAGAGGACCGTGTCGACGCGTCCGGTGATCCGCCTGCCCTCGTACGCCGAGTAGTCCACGTTCATGTGGTGGGTCTCGGCGGAGATGACCTGCTCGGCGTGCGGATCGTAGAGGACGATGTCGGCGTCGGAGCCCGGCGCGATGGTGCCCTTCTGCGGGTAGAGGCCGAACATCCGGGCCGGGGTCGCGCAGGCGATCTCGATCCAGCGGCGGCGGCTGATGTGCCCGTCCAGGACGGCCTGGTGCAGGAGGTCCATCCGGTTCTCCACCCCCGGAAGCCCGTTGGGGATCTTCGAGAAGTCACCGCGGCCCAGCTCCTTCTGGCCCCGGAAGCAGAACGGGCAGTGGTCGGTGGAGACCACCTGGAGGTCGTTGGTCCGCAGGCCGCGCCAGAGGGCCGCCTGGTGTTCCTTCGGTCTCAGCGGGGTGGAGCAGACGTACTTGGCTCCCTGGAAGTCCGGCTCGGCGAGGTTGTCGGTGGACAGGAAGAGGTACTGCGGGCAGGTCTCGCCGAAGACCGGCAGGCCCTTGTCCCGGGCGGCGGCCAGCTCCGCCACCGCCTCCTGCGCCGACACGTGCACGACGTAGAGCGGGGAGCCGGCGACCCGGGCGAGCTGGATCGCCCGGTGCGTGGCCTCGGCCTCCAGCAGCACCTTGCGGACCTCGCCGTGGTGGCGGGGGTCGGTCTCGCCGCGGGCGAGGGCCTGTTCGACGAGGACGTCGATGGCGATGCCGTTCTCGGCGTGCATCATGATCAGCCCGCCGTTGCCGGAGGCCCGCTGCATGGCGCGCAGGATCTGCCCGTCGTCGCTGTAGAAGACGCCCGGGTAGGCCATGAACAGCTTGAAGGAGGTGACGCCCTCGCCGACGAGGTGGTCCATCTCCTTCAGGGTGTGCTCGTTGACGTCCGAGAGGATCATGTGGAAGGCGTAGTCGACCGCGCAGTTGCCGTCGGCCTTGGCGTACCAGGTGTCGAGTCCCTCGCGCAGGGAGCGGCCCACGCTCTGTACGGCGAAGTCGACGATGGTGGTGGTGCCGCCCCAGGCGGCGGCGCGGGTGCCGGTCTCGAAGGTGTCGGAGGCGGAGGTGCCGCCGAACGGCAGCTCCATGTGGGTGTGGGCGTCCACACCGCCCGGGATGACGTACTTCCCGCTCGCGTCGATCGTGCGGTCGGCCGTCCAGGCCCCGGCGGCGGCCGAGCCGGTGGCGGCGAGGGCCGCCACGCGGCCGTCCTCGACGAGGACGTCCGCGTGGAGCTCGTCGGCGGCGGTGACGACCAGGCCGCCTCTGATCAGGGTGCGGATGCTCATGTCGGTCCCCCTACTCGATGCTGCGGAGCGCCTGTCCGAGGATCTCGGCCCCCTCTTCCGCCTCGGCGACGGTGAGGGAGAGCGGCGGGGCGATGCGCAGCACGCTGGTGTCGTGCCCGCCGCCCTTGCCGATGAGCAGGCCGCCCGCGCGGGCCGCCTCCAGGACGGCGGCGGCCGCCTGCGGGTCGGCCCGGTCGGTGCCGGGCTCGGTGAGTTCCAGTCCGGCCATCAGGCCCCGGCCGCGCACCTCCCGTACGGCGGGCGAGGCGGCGGCGATGGCGCGCAGCCGCTCCAGGAGGAGGCCGCCGACGCGGCGGGCGTTGCCCTGGAGGTCGTGGTCCAGGAGGTACGCGAGGTTGGCGAGGCCGGCCGCCATGGTGACGGGTGAACCGCCGAAGGTGGAGATGGAGTTGGAGTCGAGGCAGTTCATCACCTCGGCGCGGGCCACGACCCCGCCGACGGACATGCCGTTGCCGATGCCCTTGGCGAAGGTGAGGATGTCGGGCGGGCCGCTCCGCGCATGGGCCTGCCAGCCCCAGAAGTTGTCGCCGGTGCGGCCCCAGCCGGTCTGCACCTCGTCGCTGATCCAGAGGATGCCGTGCCGGTTCAGGACCTCACGGAACGCCCCGTACAGGCCGTCGGGGGGTGAGGTGAAGCCGCCGACGCCCTGGACCGGCTCCGCGATGAGGGCGGCCACTCCCCCGCGCGCCTGGCCGAGCACGTCCTCCAGGTCGGCTACGGCGGCGGCGGTGAAGGCGGCGTCGTCGAGGTGGGCGAAGGGGCCGCGGGTGCGGACCGCGCCGTGGACGTAGTAGGTCTGGAGCGGGGAGAGGCTGGTCGGGGACCAGCCCCGGTTGCCGGTGATGCCGACGGTGGAGAAGGACCGGCCGTGGTAGCTGTTGCGCATCGCCAGGATCTGGTTGGAGCGGCGGTACGTGGTCGCGAGCAGCAGGGCGGTGTCGTTGGCCTCGGTGCCGGAGGTGGTGAAGAAGACGCGGGCGTCGGGGATGCCGGACAGGGCGGCGACCCGTTCGGCCAGCTCGACCATGGGCCGGTTGAGGTAGAGGGTGGAGGAGTGGATGATCCGCCCGGCCTGCTCGGCGACGGCCTTGGTGACCTCGGGCAGGGCGTGGGCGGTCATGGTGGTGAGGATGCCGCCGAAGAAGTCGAGGTAGCGGTTGCCGTCGGCGTCCCAGACGTGACGGCCCTCGCCGTGGGTGAGCTCGACGGGGCGGTCGTAGTAGAGCGCGAGCCAGTCGGGCAGGACGGTGCGGTGGCGGCTGTGCAGGGGGGTCGGGTCGGTCACGGCTGAACCAGTCCTCCGTAGGCGTCGGGGCGGCGGTCGCGGTAGAAGGCCCACTGTTCGCGGACCTCCTTGATCAGGTCGAAGTCGAGGTCCCGGACGAGGAGTTCCTCCTCCTTGTCGCTGGCGACCTCGCCGACGAACTGGCCGCGGGGGTCGACGAAGTAGCTGGTCCCGTAGAAGTCGTTGTCGCCGTACTCCTCCTGGCCGACGCGGTTGATGGCGGCGATGAAGTACTCGTTGGCGACGGCGGAGGCCGGCTGTTCCAGCTGCCACAGGTACGCGGACAGGCCGCGGGAGGTGGCGGAGGGGTTGTATACCAACTGGGCGCCTGCGAGCCCGAGTTGGCGCCAGCCCTCGGGGAAGTGGCGGTCGTAGCAGATGTAGACGCCGACGCGGCCGACGGCGGTGTCGAAGACGGGCCAGCCGAGGTTGCCGGGGCGGAAGTAGAACTTCTCCCAGAAGCCCTTGACCTGCGGGATGTGGTGTTTGCGGTACTTGCCGAGGTAGCTGCCGTCGGCGTCGATGACGGCGGCGGTGTTGTAGTAGAAGCCCTCGCTCTCCTTCTCGAAGACGGGGACGACGATGACCATCCCGGTCTGGCGGGCGAGTTCCTGCATCCGCCGGACGGTGGGGCCGTCGGGGACGGGCTCGGCCCAGCGGTAGTGCTCGGGGTCCTGGACCTGGCAGAAGTAGGGGGCGTTGAACACCTCCTGGAAGCCGATGACCTTCGCGCCCTGGGCGGCCGCCCGGCGGGCGTGCTCCTCGTGCTTGGCGATCATCGACTCGGTGTCTCCGGTCCAGGTGGCCTGGACGAGTGCGGCGCGGACGACTTGGGCCATGAGCTGCTCCTCGCGACGGTACCGCCGACTTCTACGCACGTAGACGGTGTGCGTAGGGAGTCGAAGGTAGGCCTCGTCACAGCGCGGGGCAAGACCACCTTGCGCGGTTGGAGTAGTCGATCAAGTTACGTCGCCACGCGGTCGTTCGCGGTCACCGGACGACCGATTCCCGTGGACGGCACCCCGCACCCCGACCACGCGGCCGGGGCGCCCACGCGCCCGGGGCGCCCGGGAGGCCCGGAGGGCTAGGTCGTCTCTTTCGGATCTTGCCGGTCAAGCCCGCGTCGTTCGGTGCCGTGCATCGGCGCCTTGGCGGGGCGCCGGAGTACTGGACGTACTTGGCGCCCCGCCAAGGCGGCGAGGTGCGGTGCCGGGCGGCGCGGGTCAGGCAAGATCCGGAAGAGACGGCCTAGGCGACCGGGAGGCCGGACACGCGCAGGGTGTGGGAGAGGTCGCGGTGGCGGGCGGCCGAGAGGGCGCGGGCCGCGCGCAGCAGGCGGGGGGTGAACCAGTGCGGGTCGTGGCGGGCCAGGGCGGCCGCCTCCTCGGCGGTGCGCAGCCGGACGAAGGCCTCCAGCAGGCCCTGGGTCTCGCGGTCCCGGCCGGCTCCGCCGAGGGCGAGGGCGGTTTCGGCGACCTGGGCGGCCGGGCGGGCCACGCCCTGGCGCAGCATCCGGTCGGCGTCGGCCCCCCGGCCCGCGTCCGCGAGGGCTCCGGCGGCCTCGGCGAGCCGGCCGGGCGGGAGGGAGGCCGTCTCCCAGAGCAGGGTGTCCCAGTCGGCGGCCAGCCCGGCGTGCCCGAGCTCCTCGGCGAGTTTGGGCAGTTCCCCGGCGGGCCACAGCGCGGCCTCGCACAGCAGCGCGTGCGCCTCGCCGCCGCGGCCACGGGCCCGCAGGGTGAGCAGCTCGGCGACGAAGGCCCCGCGCGCGACCCCCCGGGGCACGGCCCCGCCCCGGCCGGGCTCCGCCCGCGCGGAGGCCCCGGGTTCCACGGCGGCCGCGGGCTGCGCGGGGAGCCGTTGGGCCGGCGCGTCGTACCGGGCGTCCGGGCGTCCCCGGCGGACCGCTCGCGGGTCGGCCGCCCCGGGCCCGCCCGCCACCGGCCGGCCCGAAGGGGCGGCGGCGGGCTCGGGTTCGCGTGGGCGGGGGACGGCCGGGAGGGGGCCGAGGGCGGCGAGGCGGGTGCGCAGGTCCGCCTGGCGGGACCTCGCGCGGAGCGCGTCGTCGCGGGTCCAGGCCAGTTCGCGGGAGAGGGCCTCGGCCCGCGCCGGGTCGGCCGTGGCGCCCAGCCGGGCGGTCAGGGCGTTCAGCGCCTCCTCCACGGCCGTCCGCTGCCCGGTGGCCGTGGCGAGGAGTGTCCGCAGCTCCCGCGCGCCGCCCGGGCGCGCGTCCCACGCGGCGACGGCGGCGGCCCGCAGGCCCGCCGCGTACGCCGTCTCCTCCCCCGCCGCCGGGCCGGGCGGGAGGTCCGCCAGGAGGGATTCCAGTACGTCCCACGGCGGTACGGCGATCCCTTCGAGGCAGGCCCGCATCCCCTCCGGGTCCCGCCGCAGGAATTCCCCGTACCAGCCGGTGCCGGGATCCAGTCTCTGCGTCAGCCCGCGCAGATAGTCCGTGAGTTGCCCGATCACCAGCGCAGTCGGCGTCTCCATCCCCGCATTGCACCCCACCCGTGTTACGGGCGCGCTACGGGAGTCTCAAGCCTTGACGGCGAACCCGCGTCGGCCGGAGCGGAGCGGGCGGCGGCCGTCAGGCCGGGACCAGCGCGCAGCGGCGTACGACCTCGTCCAGCGAGAGGCCGAGCGCGCCGGCGAGGGCGGCGACCGTGAAGAAGGCCGGGGTCGGGGCCCTGCCCGTCTCGATCTTGCGCAGGGTCTCGGGCGAGAGGCCCGCGCCGGCGGCGACCTCGACCATGCTGCGGCCGCCGCGCGCCTCGCGCAGCAGCGCACCCAGCCGCTCGCCGCGCTCGCGCTCTTCGGGGGTCAGGGGGGTTCGCACCATGCCGCCATCCTACCCCGCGCGCCGATAACTATCCCGTTAAACTTATACCGGTATAGTTATCGGCATGGTGCACCTGAAGACGGACGAAGCGATCGACGAGATGCGTGCCGCCGGCCGGGTGGTCGCGCACGCCCTGACGGCCGTACGGGAGGCCGCCCGGGTCGGCACGTCCCTCCTGGAGCTGGACGCGGTGGCCCGCGCGGTCCTGCGGGAGGCCCGGGCCACCTCCCCCTTCCTCGGCTACCGCCCGCACTTCGCCCCGGTGCCCTTCCCGGCGGTGGTGTGCGCGTCGGTGAACGACGCGATCGTGCACGGCGTCCCCGGCGACTACCGGCTGCGCGACGGCGACCTGGTCAGCATCGACTGCGGGGCCAGGCTGCGCGGCTGGGTCGGCGACGCGGCCGTCAGCTTCACCGTCGGCCGGGCCCGCCCCGCCGACCTGCGGCTGATCGCCACCGCCGAGGCGGCCCTGGCGGCCGGTATCGCCGCCGCCGTCCCCGGCAACCGGATCGGCGACATCGCGCACGCCGTCGGCAGCGTCTGCCGCGCCGCCGGCTACGGCATCCCGGAGGGCTTCGGCGGACACGGCGTGGGCCGCGGCATGCACGAGGACCCGGGCGTCCCCAACGAGGGCCCGCCGGGGCGCGGCATGAGGCTGCGCCCCGGCATGGTCCTGGCGATCGAGCCGATGCTGATCGCGGGCGGCGGGGACGACTACGTCTGCGACCCCGACGGATGGACCCTGCGCACCACCGACGGCTCGCGCGCCGCGCACGTGGAGCACACGGTCGCGATCACCGCCGGCGGCCCCAGGATCCTCACCGCCCTGTGAGCGCTACGGCCTCCCCTGCGGGTGCACGACCATCGCCGAGCCCCCGCCCCGCCGGGTGGTCTCGGCGGCCGCCAGCCAGCGCCCGTCCGGGAGCCGCTGGACGCCGGTCGCGGCGCCGATCTCCGGGTTCTGCCGGAACGCCTGGCCCAGGCCCTCCAGTTCGGTGCGCAGCGGGCTGTTCCACAGCGCGGGTTCCAGCTCGGTCGTGGTCTGGTTGCGCTGGCTGGCGCGCGGCGCCTTGATCGCGTCGACCAGCGGCAGACCCCGGTCCAGGTGGCCGAGCAGGGTCTGCAGCACCGTGGTGATGATCGTCGCCCCGCCCGGGGAGCCGACGGCCAGGACCGGGCGGCCGTGGTCGAGGACGATCGTCGGGGACATGGACGAGCGCGGCCGCTTGCCCGGGCCGGGCAGGTTCGGGTCCGGGACGCCGGGGGCGGCCGGGGCGAAGGAGAAGTCGGTCAGCTCGTTGTTGAGCAGGAAGCCGCGCCCCGGGACGGTGATGGCGCTGCCGCCCGTGGACTCGATGGTCAGCGTGTACGAGACCACGTTGCCCCAGCGGTCGGCGACCGTCAGGTGCGTGGTGTTCTCCCCCTCGTAGGTGGTCGGCGCGGCCTGGCCGGTGCCGCCGCAGGGGGCCGGGTGGCGCGGGTCGCCGGGGGCCAGCGGGCTGGTCAGGGCCTTGTCCGGGGTGATGAGGCAGCCGCGCGAGTCGGCGTACCGCTGCGAGAGCAGTTCGCGGGTCGGGACGGACTGGGCGGCCGGGTCGCCGACCCAGCGGCCCCGGTCGGCGAAGGAGATCCGGGAGGCCTCGATGAACCGGTGCAGGTACTGGGCCTCGGACAGCTTCGACAGGTCGGTGCGTTCCAGGATGTTCAGCGCCTCGCCGACGGTGGTGCCGCCGGAGGAGGAGGGCGCCATGCTGTAGACGTCCAGGCCGCGGTAGTTCACCAGGGTCGGCGCCTGCCGCTTGGTCCCGTACGCGCGCAGGTCGGCGGCGGTCAGGTCGCCGGAGCGGACCTTGCGCGTGGCGGCCGGGTCGACCGGGGGCGTGCGGACGGCCTTGACGATGTCGTCGGCGATCGGCCCCCGGTAGAGCGCGCCGGTGCCCTTGCGGGCGAGTTCGGCGTAGGTGGCCGCGAGGTCGGGGTTCTTGAAGACCGAGCCGACGGCGGGCAGCTGCCCGCCGGGCAGGAACAGCTCGCGCGTGGCGGGGAAGTCCCTGAAGCGGCCCTGGTTGGCCTCGGTCTGGGCCCGGAAGGTGGCGTCGACGGTGAAGCCGTCGCGGGCCAGTTTCTCGGCCGGGCGCAGGAGCTGGGACAGGGGCTTGGTGCCCCAGGCGTCGAGTGCGGTCTTCCAGGTGGCGGGGGTGCCGGGTACGCCGACGGAGCGGCCGCTGGTCTGGCCCTCTTCGAAGGGGATGGGGGCGCCGTTCTCCTGGAACAGGGTCTCGGTGGCCGTGGCGGGGGCGGTCTCGCGGCCGTCGACGGTCTGCACCCGGTGGGAGGCGGCGTCGTAGTAGACGAGGTACCCGCCGCCGCCGATGCCGGCGGAGTACGGTTCGGTGACCCCGAGCGCGGCGGCGGTGGCGATCGCCGCGTCCACGGCGTTGCCCCCGGCCCGCAGGACGGCGATCCCGGCCGCCGAGGCGTCGGCGTCGACGCTGGCGACGGCCCCTCCGTAGCCGACGGCCACCGGCACTTTGGGCGGGGCGGGGGCCGTTGACGGCGGAGCGGCGGCTCCGGTGGAGACGAGCGCCCCGGCGAGGGCTGCGAACGCTAACTGACGTGCTGCGGAAGCGCGCATCCGGTTCCTCCAGTCGACTGCCTGTCAGATCACCGTGCGGAAGCCTAGCTTCGCCGCACCCCCCACGTCATGAAGGTGGTGTGACGGCTACCATCCGCCGCATGAACGACGACGTGCGCAACATCGTGCTCGGAGTGGTGGCCACCGCCATCAGCGGCGGCTCCGGCTGGTTCACCAGGACGTACCTGTGGCGCCGGGCGCTGCGCCGCAAGCAGGCCTTCTTCGGGCTGCCGTCCGGATCCGACTGCCTGTTCGTGGCCAACCGGCAGATGGGCGGCACGGAGTCCTCGCTGCACCGCAGCGACGCCTTCGCGCTGCTGGAGATATCCGCCCTGATCAAGGACTGCGGGGCGACGGTGCGGATCGTCACCCACGAGGCCCGCCAGGGGTTCGGCGAGCGCGCCGAGTTCTGCGTCGGCGGGCCCGCCTCCAACTCCCGTACGGTGGCGCACCTGCACGCGATGCTGCCGGGTGTCCGGGTGGACCTCTCCACCGAGGCCGGGCCGGACCGGGGGGCGATCACCGTCGGCGGGGAGGCGTACCGCTGGGAGCCCGGGCTCGTCGAGTACGTGCTGCTGGCGCGGCTGACGAGCGGGCAGGGCTCGCGGCCGGTGTTCCTGCTGTCGGGGCAGACCGCCAACAGCAACCAGGCCGCGGCCCGCTATCTGGCCCGCAACCACGAGCGGTTGGCCCGCACCCATCGCGGGGCCTCCTTCTGCCTGCTGCTGAAGGTGGTCAACTCCGATGCGTACGGGCCCGATGTGACGGAGCTGGTGGCGGACGTCACCGCCGCGGCCCGGACACCCGCAGCGGCAGCCGCGTGATGCCGTTGATGAAGTTGGAGACCAGCCGGCGGGGCTCGCCGGCGAGTTCGGGCGCGGGCATCGTCGTGCACCACTCCTCGTAGAGGGTGCGCAGCTGGAGCCGGGCGAAGTGGGCGCCGAGGCAGACGTGGGGGCCGTCGCCGAAGGAGACGTGCGGGTTCGGGGAACGGCCGAGGTCGAGGCGGTACGGGTCGGTGAAGACGCGTTCGTCGTGGTTGGCGGAGGCGTGGAAGACCACCACCTTCTCGCCCGCGCGGATCCGGGTCCCGGCGAGTTCGGTGTCGCGGGCGGCGGTGCGGCGGAAGCTGAGCACCGGCGGGTGGACGCGCAGGAGTTCCTCGACGGCCCGGGCGGGCGGCGCGCCGCCGTCGGCGAGGGTGCGGTAGGCGCCGGGGTCGCGGGCCAGGGCGAGGAGGCCACCGGGGGCGGCGCCGCGCACGGTGTCGTTGCCCGCGACGGTCAGCAGGAAGAAGAACATCTCCAGCTCGGCGGGGTCCAGGCCGGCCTGGGCGAGGACGGTCATCACGTCATCGCCGGGGTGCTCGCGCTTGTGCGCGGCGAGTTCGCTGGCGTAGCCGAACATCTCGCCCAGCAGGGCCGGCGAGCGCGGGTTGAGGGGTTTCCCGTCGGGGCCGAGGAGGGGGTCGGGGGCGTCCTCGGGGTCCTGGTAGCCGATGACCCGGACGGTCCACTCCAGCAGCAGGCCCCGGTCCGAGGCGGGGACGCCGAGCAGGTCGGTGAGGTTGAGCAGGGCGTACTCGTCGGTGACGGTCCGCACGATGTCGGCGGCCCCGTCCTCGGCGCCGTCCCGGGCGGCGGCCAGGAGGGTACGGGCGCGTTCGCGGACCCGGCCGGCGAAGGCGTCGACCCGGGCGGGGGTGAAGGCCCGGGAGACGAGGCGGCGGAGCCGGCCGTGCTCGGGAGGGTCCTGGTTGAGCATGGTGCGCCGCAGGAAGGGCAGGTCGGCGGGGTCGGGGTCACGGATCTGGGTGGCTCCGAGCCAGGAGGAGTAGGTGGTGTGGTCGCGCAGGACGCGGACCACGTCGGCGTGCCGGGTGACGGCCCGGAAACCGGGCCCGGCGGGCCACCCCAGCACCTCAGGCTCCTCCTGCCGGGCCACGGGGTGGAGGTCGCGCAGGAGGCGGTACCGCTCGTGCGGGATGCCCCGGGCGTAGAGGCGCGGGTCGAACACGTCGGGCACGCCGGGCGGGCGGCGGCCGGCCGGGGCGGCGGTGCCGGGTGCGGCGGCATCGGATACGGCGGAATCGGGTGCGGCGGGTTCCATGGTCCACACCGTGACGTCACACCGGCCGCGCCCACAAGACGGCGGCAGCCCGCCGCCCGGCTCAGTGGCCCGCGTCGCAGCGGGCCGGGGGCAGGGTGGTGTCGGTGCCGCGCAGGGCCACCTCGTACCGGGGGTCCACGGTGGACAGGGCGCTGCACACCAGCTGGCGGCGGCCCAGCGGGTCGAGGCCGGCGACGGGGAAGGGCAGGCGCACCTCCAGCCGGTCGGTCACGACGACGGCGACCCCGCCCTCGGCGGCCTCCTCCCCGATCACCGGCACCCGGGTGCCCAGCCCCGCTTCCCGCTCCGCCGATCCGGGTCCGCGCAGCAGCCCGACCACGCTCCCCCGAGGCCCGCCCTGGGTGTACTCGGGCTGCGGGGCGGGGGCGAGGCGGCCGTCGGGGGTGACGAAGTAGGCCATGGAGCCGCCGGCCCGCGCGACGGCGACCCGCGCGGCGGCGCCGCTCTCCACGACCCCGGTGGGCTTGATCCCGCAGGCGGTGGCCGCCAGCAGCGGGGCCAGCAGGGCGGCGGCCACGGCGGGGCGCGGGAGCGGCCGGCTCATGCGGGCGCCTCCAGGGGCATGTCGAGGGTGAAGACCGCTCCCCCGTAGGTGTCCGTCCCCTCCGGGGCGTTGGCCGCGGTGAGGGTGCCGCCGTGGAGGCGGACGTTCTCCAGGCTGATGGCGAGCCCGAGGCCGCTGCCGGTGGAGCGGGTGCGGGCGGCGTCGGCCTTGAAGAACCGGTCGAAGATGTGCGGCAGCGCCCCGGCGGCGATGCCGGGTCCGCTGTCGGCGACCTCCACCACGAGGCGTTCGCCCTCCGGGTGGGGCGCGGTGCGCGCGGTGATCCGTACGGGGGCGGCGCCGTGCCGCAGGGCGTTGCCGACGAGGTTGGCGAGGACGACGTCGAAGCGGCGGGGGTCGAGGCGGGCCCGGACCCCTTCCGGCAGGCGGGTGGTGACGCGGTCGTCGTCCCAGTGGCGGCGCTGGAGGGTCTTGCCGACGGCTTCGCCGACGTCCACGTCGTCGAGGTTGAGGCCGGCGGCGCGGGCGTCGAAGCGGGAGATCTCCATCAGGTCCTCGACGAGGACGGCGAGTTTCCCGGTCTCGGCGCTGATCAGGCGCAGGGCCTTGGCGGTGTCGGGGTCGAGCTGCTCGGCGTCCTCGTCGAGGACCTCGGTGACGGCGAGCATCCCGGCGAGCGGGGTGCGCAGCTCGTGGGAGACGTCGGCGGCGAAGCGGCGGGCCCGCGCCTCGGCCTCCCGCAGTTCGGCGACGGACTCCTCCAGGGCGCCGGCGGTCTCGTTGAAGGTGCGGGCCAGGCCGGCCAGTTCGTCGGCGCCGCGGACCTCGATGCGGGTGTCCAGGCGGCCGCGGCCCAGGTTCTGGGCGGCGCGCCGCATGTCCCGCACGGGCCGCAGTACGCTGCGGGCCGCGAGCAGGGCGGGCACCACGGAGATCGCCAGGCCCGGGACGGCGCCCTGTTTGGCGGCCTGGACCATGGCGTCGACGGTCTGCTGTTCGGTGGAGAGCGGCATGACGGCGTAGAGGACGGCGCCGGTGGCCTCGCGGGCTCCGTTGTGGAGGAAGACGGCGGGCATGCCGATGGTCAGGTAGGGCTCGCCCCGGTCGTCCGTCACCCGCTGGAAGGCCCCGTGGGGGTGGTGGGAGACCTGGTCGCGGAGGGTGTCGGTGAGGACGTCGGAGACGGGTGCGCCGAGGTCGGCGGAGGAGGCGCGCAGGGTGCCGTACTCGCCGAAGACCACCCAGGGGTGGGGTTTGCCGCGCCGGCCGAGGTCGTCGACGACGCGCTGGAGCTGGCGCTGGTCCAGCGGGAGGGTCAGGGCCACGGCCTCCAGCTGGTCGCGCAGGGTGCTGACGGCGGTGTCCTGGCTCTGGGTGAGGACGGCGCTGCGCGCCTGCCGGTAGGTGAGGGCGGCGGTGCTGACCGCGCAGATCGCGGCGACCAGGAGGAAGGCGGCGATCAGGCGGGTGCGCAGGCCGAACGGCGCGCGGCTGGGCACAACGGTCTCCTAGAGCGGCCCGAAGCGGTAGCCGAAGCCCCGCACCGTCTGTATGTAGCGGGGGCCGTGGGCGGGGTCCTCGATCTTGTGGCGCAGCCGGCGGACGCACGCGTCCACGAGCCGGGCGTCGGCGTGGTAGCTGTGCTCCCACACGTTCTCCAGGAGCTGCTGGCGGGAGAAGACCTGTCCGGGGCTGGCCGACAGGTGGAGCAGGAGTTTGATCTCGCTGGGGGCGAGGGCGAGCCGTTCGCCGTTCCTGGCGGCGGTCAGGCCGGCGCGGTCGACGGTGAGCTCGCCGTGCCGTTCGACGCCGGGGCGGCCGGGGGTGTCGGGGCGGCGGCGCAGGACGGCCTTGATCCTGGCTTCGATGATGTCGGTGCGGGCGGGTTTGACGATGTAGTCGTCGGCTCCGGCCTCCAGGCCGACGACGATGTCGAAGTCGTCGCCGCGGGCGGTGAGCATGATGATCGGGACGAGGCTGGTCTCGCGGATCCGGCGGCAGACCTGGACGCCGTTGACGCCGGGGAGCATCAGGTCGAGGAGGACCAGCTCGGGGTGGAAGGCGCCGGTCAGGGCCAGGCCCTCCTCGCCGGTGCCGGCGGCTCTGACCTCGTGGCCTCTGCGGCGCAGGCCGAGGGCGACTCCTTCCCGGATGGAAGGGTCGTCCTCGATCAGCAGTACGCGTGGCATCCGGTCCAGTATCCCAAGGTGGTCTGCCGCCTTTCCTCCCCCTATCGGCCGGTCTTGCGGCGCAGGGAGTCCAGCAGGTCGGTGATCTCGGTCAGGCGCAGGGGCCTGGCGAGGAGTACGACGACCAGGGCCAGGGCCGCGGTTCCCGCGGCGGCGGCCGCGAACGCGCCGAGGCCGTCGGCGGCGCGGGCGGCCCCGTACCCGGCGGCGGCCGCGGGCAGGCAGGCGGCGAGCAGCCGCAGGTGGGTGCGCAGGGCGGTGGCGGCGCGGGGGCCGGTGCGCGGGCCGAGCCGGCGGGAGAGGGCGTACGCGGTGACGGCGGCGCCGCCGATGAAGGCGAGGGAGGTGGCGGCGGCCATGCCGGTGACGGCCCAGCGGGGCGACAGGAGCAGGTAGGCGGCGTAGGAGAGCCCGGCGTTGAGGGCGACGATGACCAGGTTGAGGAAGAAGGGGGTGCGGGTGTCGGAGAGGGCGTAGAAGCCGCGCGCGAGGACGTACTGGGCGGAGTAGGCGACCAGGCCGGGGGCGAAGGCGATGAGCATGCCCGCCATGGCGGCGACCCCGTCGGGGGTGACCTCTCCGTACCCGGAGACGCAGTCCATGATCCACGGGGCGAGGGCGGCGAAGAGGGCGGCGGCGGGCAGGACGAAGGCGGCGCTGGAGCGCAGGGCGTAGGAGACGTCGGCACGGACGGAGCCGAGGTCCGCGCCGGCGGCGGCCGAGCTCATCCGGGGCATGAGGGCGGTGACCAGGGAGACGGTGACGATGCCCTGCGGGACGACCCACAGCTGGTAGGCGCTGGTGTAGGCGGCGTAGCCGAAGCCGGAGCCGCCCGGCCGGTTCTGGACGGTGGTGGAGAGCTTGGTCACCACCCAGTAGGCGAACTGGTTGGTGAGGACGAGCATGACCAGCCAGCCCGCGTTGCGCAGGGGGCGGGTGAGGCCGCTGCCGCGCCAGTCGAAGCGCGGGCGCCAGCGGAAGCGGGCGGCGCGCAGCGCGGGGACCAGGGCGAGGGCCTGGACGACGATCCCGGCGGTGGTGCCGAGACCCAGCAGCCGGGTCTCCGCGGAGGTGAGGCCGTCGCCGCCGAGGGAGGCCTTCAGGAACCAGCCGAAGACGGCGATGATCACGAGGTTGTTGAGGACGGGGGTCCACATCATCGCGCCGAAGCGGCCGCGGGCGTTGAGCACTTGGCCGAGCAGGGTGAACAGCCCGTAGAAGAGGATCTGCGGCAGGCAGAACCGGGCGAGGGCGACGACCGTGCTCCGCTGCGCGTCGGTGTAGGAGGCGGGGGTGTACGCGTCGACGACGAGCGGGGCGGCGAGGACGGCGACGGCGGTGAGCACGAGGAGCGCCGCCGTGCAGGCGGTCAGCAGCCGGTCGGTGTACGCGGTCCCGCCGTCGCGGTGCTGCCGGGCGGCGCGTACGAGTTCGGGGACGAAGACGGCGTTGAGCGCCCCGCCTATGAGCAGCATGTAGATGATGTTCGGGACCGTGTTGGCGACGGCGTAGCCGTCCCCGAGGAACCCGGTGCCCAGCGCGGCCAGGACCACGGCGGAGCGGACGAAGCCGGTGGCGCGGGAGACGACGGAGCCGGCCGCCATCAGGGCGCCGCTGCGCAGCACCGAGGTCTTCGCCGGAGCGGGGTGCTCCGCTGAGGCGGGCCTGGTGTCGGTGGCGGTCACGGGCGGTCTCCCGGGGTTCGGGTGCGGGGGTCGAAGGTTGGAGGGTACCCGGAGCGGCGGCCGCCCCCCGCACCGCAATTCACATCCGGAAGATGCCATTCGGCTCTTTCCGCCGAGCCGAAGGTCCTTTATCCGGAGCCGACGCCACTTTCGGCCACGGCCCGTGAGAACCGGTCATAGGCCCACGCAGAAGCGGAATGTGACCGTTCGGCAACCGTTTCGCTGCGGCCCATGTCACAGCCGGGAAAAACAGATTTTCCGGGGAATGCGCAACCTAAAGTCATCCCGTTCACTCCTTCCCTGTGGACGATCAATGCTTCGGAGGGATTTTCCTTGAGCCGCTCACGCCGTACCGCACTCCCGCGCCGCCGGGTCCGCCATGCCGCGCTCGCCGGCACCGCGCTGCTGGCCGCCGCGCTGACCGCCTGCTCGGGCGGCTCCGGCGACGGTGCGGACGGCGGCGGCAAGGCCGCGGACGCGAAGAACAAGGCCCCCATGGCCGTGTCGGTGAACCTGACGGACGGCCAGGTCAAGTCAGGTGAGCCGGTCAAGGTGACGATCGCCGACGGCAAGCTGGCACAGGTGAAGGTGACGGACGGCAAGGGCGGGGAACTGGCCGGGCAGATCGCCGCCGACGGCAGGAGCTGGACCTCGGGCCGCAACGCCGCGCCGAACACGGACTACAAGGTCGAGGCGCAGAACACCGACAGCCAGAGCGCGGGCACGCAGTTCAAGACCTCGGCCGCCGACAAGGTGAACAAGGTCTCCATCAACATCGCGAAGGGCAGCACGGTCGGGATCGCGATGCCGGTCTCGCTGGTCTTCGACAATCCGGTGAAGAACAAGGCCGAGGTCGAGAAGCAGCTGAAGGTGACCACCTCGAACAACACCGAGGGGTCCTGGGGCTGGTTGAAGGACTATTCCGGCAACGACCGGGTGGACTGGCGGCCCAAGGACTACTGGAAGTCCGGCACCGACGTGAAGGTGGAAATGAACCTGAACGGTGTGGACTCCGGCGCCGGCGGCGGACTCTTCGCCCGCGATTACACCACCGAGTTCAAGATAGGCAAGGACCGCCGGATGGAGGTCAGCCTCGACACGAAGAAGATGTCCATCACCGAGGACGGCCAGGTCGTCAGGACGGTTCCCGTCTCGGCGGGTACGCCGGGCGGCGAGAAGGCCTCCTGGTCCGGGAAGATGGTGCTGATGGCGAAGGAGGGCACCATCTTCATGGACTCCCAGACGGTGGGCCTCGGCGACGCCTACGCCAAGATGGTCGACTACTCGATGCGGCTGACCTGGTCGGGCATGTACGTGCACGCCGCCCCGTGGAACGCCGACAAGTTCGGCAAGGCCAACACCAGTTCCGGCTGCGTGGGGATGAGCGACGCCAACGCCAAGGCCGTATACGAGCAGGTGCAGCCGGGCGACCCCCTGGAGGTGGTCGGCAGCGGCTCGAAGGGCAAGGCGGACCTCGGCAACGGCTACGGCGAGTGGAACCTGACCTGGGACCAGTGGAAGGCCAAGAGCGCGCTGACCGGTGCCACCCAGGCGGGCTGAGCGCGGCCCGGTACGGGCACCCGGAACCTGACGTTCCGCCAATTGTTACCGCTACGTAACTTACTGGCGGGTTACCTTGGGTAAGCCACTCCCGTTACCGTCGGGTCACTTTCGGACACCGGCGCACGCGAGGAGCGTTCGATGAGAGCCCGCCCCCACACCGCAGCGGCCGCGGCCGCCCTGATCGCGGCGACCGCCCTGAGCCTGGCCCCCCATCAGGCCCGGGCGGCCACGGCCACCGCCCCGCAGGCGCCCCTCCGGGCGTCGTCGGACCTGAGCTTCCACGACATCCCCGGCTCCGGAGGCATCACCCTCAAGGGCAACCTCTTCACCCCGGCCGGCGCCGAGCCCGGCCGCAGGTACCCGCTGATCGTGCTCCCCACCAGCTGGGGCATGCCGCAGGTCGAATACCTCGCCCAGGCCAAGCAGCTCGCCGACTCCGGCTACGTCGTGGTCGGTTACACCTCCCGCGGGTTCTGGCTCTCCGGCGGGCAGATCGAGACGGCCGGACCGGCGGACATCGCCGACGTCTCCGCCGTCATCGACTGGGCCCTCGCCCACGCCCCCGCCGACCCCGCCCGCGTGGGCCTGGGCGGGGTCTCCTACGGCGCGGGCATCAGCCTGCTGGCCTCCGCGCACGACCCCCGCGTCAAGGCCGTGGTCGCGCTCAGCGGCTGGGCCGACCTGATCGAGTCCATCTACTCCGGCCGCACCCAGCACCTCCAGGCCGCCGGCATGCTCGGCGCCGCCGGCTACCTCACCGGCCGGCCCGGCCCCGAACTCCAGCAGATCCTCGGGGACTTCCTCGGCTCGAAGCTGGAGAACGAACCGGCGATGATCGAGTGGGGGAAGAAGCGCTCCGCCTCCGAGCAGATCGACCGGATCAACGCCAACGGCGCCGCGGTCATGCTGGGCAACGCCTGGGGAGACACCGTCTTCCCGCCCAACCAGTACGCGGACTTCTTCGAGAAGCTCACCGGCCCCAAGCGCCTGGAGTTCCGCCCCGGCGACCACGCCACCGCCGAGGCCACCGGCCTCCTCGGCCTGCCCAACGACACCTGGACCCACGCCCACCGCTGGTTCGACCGCTACCTCAAGGGCGAGCGCAACGGCGTGGACACCGAGGCCCCCGTCCAGATCAAGTCCCGCAGCACCGGCGGCTACGAGGGCTACGCCGACTGGAAGGAGGTCGGCTCCGGCGGACAGGAGAGGCTCCCGCTCGCCGACGGCGAGCACGTGTGGGCCAACGTCGACTCCGGCGCGAACGGCGGGGTGATCTTCCTCTCCAGCGTCCTCGACCAGTTCGCCCAGGCACCCCCGGTCGCCTCCGTCCCCCTGCTCCCCCGCGCCTTCGCCGCCGTCTGGCAGTCCCCGCGCTACGAGCGGGAACGCCGCATCCGCGGCACCGTCCGCCTGCACACCACCGTCACCCCCACCAAGGGCGACGGCACCTTCGTCGCCTACCTCTACGACGTCGGCCCGCTCGGCATCGGCAAGCTGGTCAGCAACGCCCCGTACACCTTCCACGGGAAGGCCCCCGGGCAGTCCTTCGGCGTGGACCTGGACCTCTTCTCCACCGCCTACGACGTCCCCGCGGGCCACCGCCTCGCCCTCGTCGTCGACACGGTCGACCCGCTCTACATCGAGCACAACCCCACCGGCGCGCAGCTGACCTTCTCCTCGCCGCGCACCGACCCCTCGTACCTCTCGGTGCCCCTGCGCGAGCAGTGATCGCCGGCCGCTGCCGGGGGGCCGCGCGCCTACCTCCCCGGCAGCACCGGCCCCGGCTCGGCGGGGGCGACCTCGACGGCCCGGGTCTTGAGGCTGCGGCGCTCGCGCCGGGCCACCCAGGTGGCGAACCAGGACAGCAGCATGCACATCCCGATGTAGATCGGCGAGATGACCATCACGACGGGGATGAACGGCAGGTCGTAGTCCAGGTTCGAGGCGATCAGCTTGCCCGCGTGCAGGAACTCCTCGTAGGTGATCAGGAAGCCGAGCGAGGTGTCCTTCAGGGCCACCACCAGCTGGCTGATGATCGTGGGCAGCATCGCCCGGACGGCCTGCGGGGCCAGGACGAAGGTCATCACCTGCGTCTTGCGCATGCCGAGCGCGTACGCCGCCTCGCGCTGGCCCCGCTCCACGGAGTTGACGCCCGTACGGAAGACCTCGGCCAGCACCGAGCCGTTGTACAGGGTCAGCCCCGCCACCAGCGCGGGCAGCGGCTGCACCTTCAGGGCGACGAAGATGAAGAAGATCATCACCAGGACCGGCATGGCCCGGAAGAACTCCACGCACAGCGTGGCCGGCCAGCGCAGCGGCCGGTGCACCGAGAGCCGGCCGGTGGCCAGCACCGCGCCGAGCACCAGGGAGAGCACCGAGGCGTACAGGAAGGCCTTGAGGGTGTTGCCCAGGCCCTTGAGCAGCAGGTCCTGGATGCCCTCGTAGGCGAAGGGACGCCACTTGGCGGCGGTGAACTGGTGGGTGTCGAAGAGCAGGTACAGGATCCAGGCGAGCAGGCCGAGGATCACCACCGTCGAGAGGACTCCGTAGAGGAAGTGGCGGCGCAGGGTGTTCGGGCCGGGCAGGTCGTAGAGGGCGGTGGACTCCTGGTCCCCGTGCAGCGCGTGCGCGGTCATCGGGCGACTCCGTAGCGCTTCTCCAGCACGTTGAAGAGCGCGCTGATGGACAGGGTGATGATCAGGTAGCCCACGGCGATCCAGACGAAGGTCCAGATGATGCCGTAGCCCAGCTCGTTGAGGGTCTTGTAGGTGCCCAGCAGCTCGGTGACGCTGAAGGCGCCGGCGATGGCCGAGTTCTTGGCGAGGGCGATCAGCGTGGAGCCGATGGGCGGGACGACGGAGCGGAAGGCCTGCGGGAGCACGACCGTTCCCAGGGTCTGCCCGAAGCTCATCCCGAGGCTGCGGGCGGCCTCCCCCTGCCCCTTGGGCACGGTGTTGATGCCCGAGCGCAGCGCCTCGCAGATGAAGGCGGAGGTGTAGCAGCCGAGGGCGAGGACGGCGAAGAGCTGGAAGGGCAGGACCAGCCCGAAGCGGGGCAGGCCCAGCAGCACGGCGAAGAAGAGCAGGGTCAGCGGGGTGTTGCGCAGCACGGTCACCCAGACCGTGCCGAGGACCCGGAAGGAGCCGACGGGCGCGACGCGGAAGGAGGCCATCAGGAAGCCGAGGACCAGGGCGACGAGCGAGGCGTAGACGGTGAGTTCGACGGTGCCGAGGAAGCCCTTGCCGTAGAGCGCGAAGTTGTCGGTGAGTACGTGCACGGTGTGCGCTCTCCCCTCAGCCCGCGGGGTAGCGGTCGATGGCGGGCGGTTTCGGGGCGGGCTGGCCGGAGAGGCCGAGCGTGGCCTCGTAGGCCTTCTTCCAGTCGCCGTTCCTCTCGTGCGCCTCCAGGGCGTCGTCGAGGGCGAAGCGCAGGGCGTTGTCGGAGCGGGGGACGCCGATGCCGTAGGGCTCCTGGGAGAAGGGCTTTCCGACGACCTTGAGCTCGTCGGGGACCTTGGCGGCGTAGCCGAGGAGGATGGAGTCGTCGGTGGAGACGGCGTCGACCTGGTAGGTCAGCAGGTTGTCCACGCAGACCGAGTAGGTGTCGTAGGCGACGAGCACCGCCCGGGGGTAGTCCTTCTGGAGGCGCTGGTACGGGGTGGAGCCGGCGGCCGAGCAGACGCGCTTGCCGGCGAGGTCCTCGGGGCCCTTGACGTCCTTCTCGCCGCGGCGGACCAGCAGGGACTGGCCGGCCATGAAGTAGGGCCCGGCGAAGCCGACCTGCCTCTTGCGCTTGTCGTTGATCGTGTAGGTGCCCACGTAGTAGTCGATCTGGCCGTTCTGCAGGGCCGTCTCGCGGTTGGCGGAGGCGATCGTCTTGAACTCGATGCCCTTGGGGTCGAAGCCGAGCAAGGCGGACATCATCCTGGCGATCTCGATGTCGAAGCCGGAGTAGCGGCCGGTGGCGGGGTCCTTCTCCCCCATGTACGGCTGGTCCTCCTTGGCGCCGACCACGAGGTGTCCGCGCCTCCTGGCCTTCTCCCAGGTGGGCGAGGCGGGCAGGGTGAAGCCGGTGTCCACGTGGTAGACGGGCAGGTCCTCGGGCTGCGGCCCCTTGACCGGCGGACTGCCGCTCCTGCCGCAGCCGGAGGCGGCCGTGAGGAGGACGAGGGCCAGGGCGAGGGCGCGCAGGGTGTGCTTCATCGGGCCGCCCCTCAGTGCTTGAGGATCTTGGAGAGGAAGTCCCGGGCCCGTTCGCTCTCGGGGGCGGTGAAGAACTCCTCGGGGGTGCGGTCCTCGATGATCCTGCCGTCGGCCATGAACACGACGCGGTTGGCGGCGGAGCGGGCGAAGCCCATCTCGTGGGTGACCACGACCATGGTCATGCCCTCGGCGGCGAGCTGCTGCATGACCTCCAGCACCTCGTTGATCATCTCGGGGTCGAGGGCGGAGGTGGGCTCGTCGAAGAGCAGGGCCTTGGGGTTCATGGCCAGGGCGCGGGCGATGGCCACGCGTTGCTGCTGTCCGCCGGAGAGCTGGGCGGGGAACTTCTCGGCCTGGCTCGCGAGGCCGACCCGGTCGAGGAGCTCCCGGGAGCGCTTGTCGGCCTCCTCCCTGCCCCGCTTCCTGACCTTGATCTGGGCCAGGGAGACGTTGGCGAGGACGGTCTTGTGCGCGAAGAGGTTGAAGGACTGGAAGACCATGCCGACCTCGGCGCGCAGCCGGGCCAGTTCCTTGCCCTCGGCCGGCAGGGGGCGGCCGTCCAGGAGGATCTCGCCGGAGCCGATGGTCTCCAGGCGGTTGATGGTCCGGCAGAGGGTGGACTTCCCGGAGCCGGAGGGGCCGATGATCACCACCACCTCCCCGCGGCCGACGGTGAGGTTGATGTCCTGGAGGACGTGCAGATTCCCGTAGTGCTTGTTGACGTCCCGCAGCTCGATCAACGGATCGACGGCCATACGCTGCCCTGCCCACTTGTCGGTGTGTCGAGGTCAGCGCAAACTATCCAGCCGCCGAAGGGGACTTCACTTCGACACGCCCGAAAGGTACATAAAGTACATTGACCCTTTAATCGAGCGGAAGGGTCAGCCCTCCGAGGCCTCGGCGTAGGCCTGGCTGAGCTCCGGGGAACCCGTCATCGCCCAGGACACCCCCGACTCGACCACGCCCAGCTCCCGCCCCGAGGCCAGCCGGATCACGGGCTGGCCGTTCGGCCGGACCTGCCAGGCGGTCCCCGGGATGCTGCGGACGATCACGGTCCCCAGGTAGAAGCCCGCGTCGTTGCCCAGCCAGGGCGCCGCCTCGGGGTCGCGCCGCCAGCGGGGCATCAGCTGGTCGAGCGCCTCCAACGAGGCCGGGGTCTGGTCGAGTTCCAGCCCCGCCGCCCTCGCCTGCGAGCGCAGCAGCTCGCACTCCGCGAACAGCTCGCCGATGCCCTCGGGGTCGTCCTCGAGGGCGGCGGCGAGTCCCACCGCGCCCCGTACCGTCTCGTCCCGGTGCAGCCAGTTGGCCAGGAAGGGGATGTGCATACCGACCAGCCTGGCACCAGGATCCCCCGCTGGCCACAGGGCGCGCCCCGATCCGCGGTCCTTCCGGAGATCTCCTACAGATCGAGGTCGACCACGACCGGCGCGTGGTCGGAGGCGCCCTTGCCCTTGCGCTCCTCGCGGTCCACGTAGGCGTCCTTGACCGCCTTCGCGAAGGGCTCGTTGCCGTACACCAGGTCGATGCGCATGCCCCTGTTCTTGGGGAAGCAGAGCTGGCGGTAGTCCCAGTACGTGTACGGGCGGTCGTACTTCAGGGGGCGGGGCACCACGTCGGACAGGCCGGCGCCGCGCAGCGCCTCCAGGGCGGCCCGCTCGGCCGGGGTGACGTGGGTGAGGCCCTCGAAGACGGCCGGGTCGTACACGTCCTCGTCGGTGGGGGCCACGTTGTAGTCGCCGAGCACCGCGAAGGGGCGCGGGCCGGCCGCGTCCTCGGCGACGGCGGCGGTCAGGGCGCGGAACCAGTCCAGCTTGTAGCCGTAGTGGTCGTGCTCGATCTCGCGGCCGTTGGGCACGTACACCGACCACAGGCGCACCCCGCCGCAGGTCGCCGAGATGGCGCGGGGCTCCTGGACGCCCTCGTAGTCCGGGCCGCCGGGCAGCCCGACGACGACGTCCTCCAGCCCGACGCGGGAGAGCAGGGCGACGCCGTTCCACCGGCCGGTGGCGTTGACCGCCGATTCGTAGCCCAGCTCGCGCAGCGCGTCGGCCGGGAACTGCTCCGCCGTGCACTTGGTCTCCTGGACGCACAGCACGTCGGTGCCGGAGGCCTCCAGCCAGGCGAGCAGGCGGGGCAGCCGGGCGGTGATCGAGTTGACGTTGAACGTGGCGATACGCATGTCCACCAACCTACCGCCCGGCACTGACGGTCAGAGGGCGGCGCTCTCGCCTGCCCCGAGGCGGCTGTGCGGGGCGCCGCCGAGGTTGTCCAGGGTGAAGTCGTAGATCGGCCGGGCGATGTCCGCGAGGTAGGCGTCGTGGATGTCGATCGCCCGGCGCGGCTTGACCTCGCGGACGTAGTCGACCACTTCGGCGATCTTGTTCCAGGGGGCGTGCACCGGCAGCATCAGCGTGTCGACGGGGGCGTCCGGGACGGTCAGCGCGTCCCCGGGGTGGAAGAGGGAGCCCTCGACCAGGTAGCCGACGTTAGTGACGCGCGGGAGGTCCGGGTGGATCTCGGCGTGCAGCTCGCCGTGGACCTGCACCTCGAAGCCGGCGGCGGTGAAGGTGTCGCCGTGGCCGACGGTGTGCACCCGGCCCGGGTAGGCGGCCGCCATCCGCTCCGCGACGCTGCGCAGGGTCCACAGGGCCGCCGCCGGGTTCGCGTCGAGGGCGGCCCGCAGCCGGCCCTCGTCGAAGTGGTCGGGGTGCTCGTGGGTGACCAGCAGGACGTCCGCCCCGAGGCCGGCGTCGGGTTCGCTGAAGACGCCCGGGTCGATGACGAGCGTGTGCCCGTCCTTCTCCAACTGGACGCAGGAGTGGAGCCGTTTGGTGAGCTTCATGATCCCCACCCTATGCCGCCCCGGTTACGGGACGGTGGTGGAGACCACGTAGACCCGGGGGGCGGCCGGGTTGGTGAAGTCGACGGTGACGTCACGGGTGGGCCGCGGATCCTCGGCCTCCAGGGTGACCCCGGACCACTGGTGCGCGGGGCTCCAGCTCCAGCCCGCGACCTGCGCGTCGCGCTCGGAGACCGAGACCCCGGGGGTGAGCGCCCCGCGGCTGGTGCCGACGTCGGCCAGGAAGGCGTCCAGCTGCTCCGGGGTGACCTGGAACTGCACGTACAGCCGGCTGGTGTGCCAGTTGTTGGTCTCCAGGTAGCCGACGTGGGACGCCATCAGCGGGATCGGGACCTCGTAGATGCTGCGCTGCACCTTGGACGGCCAGTCGGGGCGCACCTTGGCGGCGCCGACCCGGGCGGCCTTGTCCCGGCCGCTCTCGCGGCTCTGCTGGGCGGAGATGGCCAGGTAGCCGGCCGGGACGCCGATGAGCAGCAGGATGATGAGCGCGGTGACCCAGCGCCGGCGCACGGTGCTGCGCCGCTCCTCGGCGGTGGGAGGCCGGCCGCCGCCCGCCTCGGGCGAGGAGGCCTGGCGGGGCAAGATGGGCGGTGTCACTGCTGTTCCTGCTCCTCGGGGCCGGCGGCGGCGCCGCGCCGGCCGTACTGCGCGTAGCGCTCGTAGCGCTCGACCCGGCGGCGGGTGGCGCGCCGGAAGCGGCGGGCGACGAGCCGGGCGAGGTCGGCGGCGCCGACCATGCCCGCCTCCGGGCCCAGCTCGGCCTTGGCGATGCGGGCCTCGGGGCGGTAGCCGCGGCCGGTGAGGTGGCGCCGGAAGGCGTCCCGGGCGGGGCCGATGAGCAGGTCGTCGGCCGCGCTGACGCCGCCGCCGATGACGAAGCACGAGGGGTCGAGGGCGGCGGCGAGGTTGGCGATGCCGACGCCGAGCCACTGGCCGATGTCCTGGAGCAGCTCGACGCACATGGCGTCGCCCTCGCGGGCCAGCTCGGTGATGAGCGGCCCGGTGATCTCGTGGACGTTGCCGCCGACCCGGGCGATGATGTCGTGCGCGACCGGGGAGTCGGCGGCGGCCAGCTCCCGGGCCTCGCGGACCAGGGCGTTGCCGGAGCTGTACTGCTCCCAGCAGCCGCGGTTGCCGCAGGGGCAGCGGTGTCCGCCGGGGACGACCTGCATGTGGCCGAACTCGCCGGCCACCCCGTAGCGGCCGCGCTTGACCTGGCCGCCCTCCAGGATGGCCCCGCCGATGCCGGTGCCCAGGGTGATCATGACCAGGTGGTCCTCGCCGCGGCCGGCGCCGAAGCGCCATTCGGCCCAGGCGGCGGTGTTGGCATCGTTGTCCACCATGACCGGGACCGCGAGGCGGGACTGGAGGGCGTCGCGCAGGGGCTCGTCCCGCCAGGCCAGGTGGGGGGCGAACAGGACGCGGGAGCGGTCGGCGTCGACCCAGCCGGCCGCGCCGATGCCCACCGCGTGCACGTCGTGCCGGTCGGAGAGGTCCAGGACCAGCTCGGCGATGGTGTCCTCGACGACCTTGGGGCTCTTGGACTTGTCCGGGGTCTCGGTGCGGATCTTCTCCAGGATGACCCCGTCGGCGTCGACGACGCCTGCCATCACCTTGGTGCCGCCGATGTCGATGCCGACCGTCGGGACGCGGGGGGCGGTCAGGTGCGACCGGCGCTCACGGGTCCCGATGGTCCGCAGGACGGTGCCTCGCGCCGACCCGCGGTGGGTGAGCGAGAAGTCCCGGTAGGTGGTCATCGAGTCGTGTCGTCCCTGTCGGAGGCGGTGGCGGGGGTGGCGGGGGTGCCGGGGGTGGAGCCGGACGGGGTGTCCGGTCCTGATTCTGCCACCCGCTCCAGTTCGTGGCTCAGCTCGTCCAGCTCCGAGCCCCCCGCCATCTGCCGGGTGAGCTCGTCGAGGGTGATCGAGTCCCGGGTGTGGCTGCCCGCCATGGCGCCGCGCTTGAGGAGCACGAAGCGGTCGCCGACCAGGTGGGCGTGGTGCGGGTTGTGGGTGATGAGGACCACGCCGAGGCCGGCGTCGCGGGCGGCGGCGACGTACTTGAGGACCACGCCGGACTGCTTCACGCCGAGCGCGGCGGTGGGCTCGTCCAGGACGAGGACCTTGGCGCCGAAGTACACGGCGCGGGCGATGGCCACGCACTGGCGCTCGCCGCCGGACAGGGTGCCGATGGGCTGGTCGACGTCGCGCAGGTCGATGCCCATGCGCAGCAGCTCGGTGCGGGTGGTCTCGCGCATGTGTGCCACGTCGAGGCGGCGGAAGGGGCCGCGGCCCCTGGTGGGCTCGGAGCCGAGGAAGAAGTTGCGCCAGACCGGCATCAGGGGGACGACGGCGAGGTCCTGGTAGACGGTGGCGATGCCGCGGTCGAGGGCGGCGCGCGGGTTGGCCAGCACGGTCGGCTCGCCCTCGATCTCGAAGGTGCCGGCGTCGTGCCGGTGCAGCCCCGCGATGATCTTGATGAGGGTGGACTTCCCGGCGCCGTTGTCGCCCAGCACGCAGGTGATCTCGCCCGCCGAGACCTCCAGGGAGACGTCGCGCAGGGCGCGGATGCTGCCGTAGTACTTGCTGACTCCGGTCAGCTTGACCAGGGGCGTGCTCATGACCGTGCCTCCGCCCGCTTGCGGACCCATGCGTTGAGCAGCGTGGCGAGCAACAGCATGGCGCCGAGGAAGAACTTGAACCAGTCCGGGTTCCACTGGGCGTAGACGATGCCGTTGCTGGCCATGCCGAAGATGAACGCGCCGACGGCCGAACCGATCGCCGAGCCGTAGCCGCCGGTCATCAGGCAGCCGCCGATGACGGCCGCGATGATGTACAGGAACTCGTTGCCGACGCCCTCCCCCGACTGGACGACGTCGAAGGAGAAGAGGATGTGCTGCCCGGAGATCCAGGCGCACAGCGCGACGCCCATGTAGAGCCCGATGCGGGTCTTGACGACGGGGACGCCGGTGGCGCGGGCCGCGTCGGCCCCGCCGCCCACGGCGAAGATCCAGTTCCCGGCGCGGGTGCGCAGCAGGATCCAGGTGGCGACGGCGACGAGGGCCAGCCACCACAGGATGGTGACCTTGAGGGTGACCGAGCCGACGTTCCACTGGGAGGCGAACAGCGCGCGGGCGGAGGGGAAGCCCTCCATGTCGGCGATGGTCTTGGTGGAGACGGTGCCGCTGATCAGTTTGGTGAAGCCGAGGTTCAGGCCGGTCAGCATCAGGAAGGTGCCGAGCGTGATGATGAAGCTGGGCAGCTTCGTGCGGGTGAGCATGAACCCGTTGAAGAAGCCGAGGGCCAGGGTGACCAGCAGGGACACCCCGACGCCGACCCAGACGTTGGCGGTCATCTGGTAGCTGAACATCGAGCTGAACAGCGCCGACGTGGTCACCATGACGCCGGCGGACAGGTCGAACTCGCCGCCGATCATCAGCAGGGCCACCGGGACCGCCATGATCCCGATGGTGGAGGCCGAGTAGAGGACCGTGCTGAGGCTGGAGGCCTTCAGGAAGCTGTCCGCGGCGAACGAGAAGAACACGAAGACGGCGGCGGCGCCGACGACCGCGCCCAGCTCGGGGCGGCCCAGCAGCCGGCGCACGGGGGAGACGGGCGCGAGCCGCTCGTCGGCCGGCGGGGCGGCGGCGCTCATCGGCTGCCCCGCTTGATGAAGGACTCCAGCTTGGCGGCCTGGTCCGCGGTGACGATCTGCGGACCGGTCAGCACCGGGCGGCCGCCGCCGAGCACGTCGGCGTTGTAGCGGTAGAGCCACAGCAGGTCGACGGCCTCGTACCCCTGGAGGTAGGGCTGCTGGTCGACGGCGAAGCCGAGGGCGCCGGACTTCAGGTCGCGGGCGACGGACTCGTTGAGGTCGAAGGTGTCCACCTCGGCCTTGCTGCCCGCGGCCTGCTTCGCCTTGACGGCGGTGGGGGCGAAGGGGGCGCCGAGGGTCAGGACGGCGTCGATGGAGGGGTCGGCCTGGAGCTTGGCCTGCATCGCGGCCTGGACGGAGGGCATGTTGGTGCCCTCGACGTAGAGGTTCTCCATACTGCCGCCGAAGGTCTTCTTCGCCCCGGCGCAGCGCTGCTCGTGGCCGACGTTGCCCTGTTCGTGCAGGACGCAGACGGCCTTCTTCAGGCCCCGCTTGGTCATCTCGGTGCCGACGGCCTCACCGGCGATCTCCTCGTCCTGGCCGATGTGGGCCAGCGCCCCGTACTCGGCCGACTGGGCGGAGCCGGAGTTGACGGTGATCACGGGGATCCCCGCCTTCACGGCCTTGCCGACGACGTCCTTGAGGGCTTCGGGCTTGGCGAGGCTGACGATGATCCCGTCGACCTTCTGGTCGATGGCGTTCTGCACGAACTGGGCCTGCTGCTGTGCCTGGTCGTCGTGGGAGTAGACGAAGTTGATGTTGTCCTTCGCCGCGGCCTCCTTGGCGCCCTTCTGGACGATGTCCCAGAAGGTGTCGCCGTCGCCCGCGTGCGTGACCATCGCGAAGGTCCAGCGCGGCGTGGACACGGCGGGCCGGCCCGCCTCCGCGGCCTTCGCCCGTTCCTCGGCACGCTTGCCGCCCGTGCTGCTGCAGCCCGCGAGGGAGGCCCCCAGTACCGCCGCGAGGACGGCGCCGACGACGCGTACCCCTGTCCGAACCCTAGCCACGTCCCCGTGCCCTTCCCTCGTCCGTCATGAATCGGTCATTTCCGGTGTCAGCCGCCCAGTATCCGCCACAGTGGACCATGAAGGGTCATCGGGGCGTGCGCGGGCGGATTGACAGGTCCCCCGTACGGGGTCACGTTGAGTGCATGCGCATCGGGCTCATCGGAACGGGCCGGATCGGCTCCTTCCACGCGGCCTCCCTGGCCCGCCACCCGGATGCCGGCTCGCTGCTGCTGGCCGACGCGGAGCCGGGGCGGGCCGCGCGGCTCGCGGAGCGGCTGGGCGCCACCGCCGCGCCCTCCGTCGACCAGGTCTTCACCTGGGGCGTGGACGCGCTGGTCGTGGCCTGCGCCACCGAGGGGCACGCCGCCCTCGTCGTCCGGGCGGTGCGCGGCGGGCTGCCGGTGTTCTGCGAGAAGCCGCTGGCCCCCGACCTGGCGCGGACCCTGGAGGTGCTGCGCGAGGTGGCCGCCGCCGGCGGGCTGCTCCAGGTGGGCTTCATGCGGCGGTTCGACGCCGGCTACCGCACCGCGCGGGAGCTGGTCCGTTCGGGTGCCCTGGGGCGGCTGCACACCGTCCGCACGATGACCGCCGACCCGGCCCCGCCGCCCGCCGCCTACCTCGCCGGCTCCGGGGGCCTCTACCGGGACTGCCTGGTGCACGACTTCGACATGGCGCGCTGGGTGACCGGCCGGGAGGTCACCGAGGTGTACGCGACCGGTTCGGACGCCGGGCCGGCCGCCTTCCGCGAGAGCGGCGACGTCGACACGGCCGCCGCCGTCCTCACCCTGGACGACGCCACCCTGGTCACCAGCACCGGCACCCGCTGCAACGGCGCCGGCTACGACGTGCGGATGGAGCTCGCCGGGGAGCTGGACCAGGTCTCCTGCGGGCTCGACGACCGGACGCCGATCGCCTCGACGGAACCGCACGGCCCGCCCCCGGCGAGCAAGCCGTGGACCGGCTTCCTGGAGCGGTTCGCCCCGGCGTACGAGGCCGAGCTGGCGGCCTTCGTCCGGCTGGTGCGCGGCGAGGGCGCCAACCCCTGCGACGGCCGCGAGGCGCTGGCCGCCTTCCGGGTGGCGGAGGCGTGCGAGCGCTCGCGCCGGGAGCACCGCCCGGTACGGCTGGAGGAGCTCCCGGACCTGTGAGCGCGACGCCGGGGCCCGCGGGGGAAGGGGCACGGGCGGCCGCTACCAGCGCACCGGGAGCCGGGTCACGCCCCGGATCAGGCTGCCCCCGATCCACTCCGGCGGTCCTGCGGCCGGGTCCTCGGCCAGGTCCGGGAAGCGCTCCAGGAGGGAGCGGAAGGCGATGCGGCCCTCCATCCGGGCGAGCGGGGCGCCGATGCAGAAGTGGATGCCGTGCCCGAAGGCGAGGTGGCCCTGGGGGGCGCGCCGGACGTCGAAGGCGTCGGGTTCCTCGTACCGTGCGGGGTCGCGGCCGGCGCCGGCCAGCGAGACGAGGACGGTGGCTCCGGCGGGGACGGCGGTGCCTCCTATCTCCAGGTCCTCGCGGGCGTAGCGGTAGGTGCTGTTCTGCACCGGGCCGTCGTAGCGGAGCATCTCCTCGATCGCGCCGTCGAGCAGGCCGTCGGGGTCGGCCCGCAGGTCGGCCAGCTGGTCCGGGTGGGCCAGCAGGGCGCGCGTGCCGTTGGAGATCAGGTTGACGGTGGTCTCGTGGCCGGCGATCAGCAGCAGGAAGGCCATGCCGATGAGCTCCGCGGACGACAGCGCGTCACCGTCCTCGTCGCGGGTCCGGACGAGGGCGCTGAGCAGGTCCTCGCCGGGGTCCTCCGCCTTGGCCGCGACGAGTTCCGCGAGGTAGTCGGCGAGCCTGAGGTGCGCGGTGCGCGCGGGCACCGAGGTGGGCGCGAGGACCTCCCTGGACCAGTGCCTGAAGCGCTCGCGGTCCGGGGCGGGCACGCCGAGGAGTTCGCCGATCACGGTGATCGGCAGCGGGAAGGCGAAGGCCTCGATCAGGTCGGCGGAGCGTTCGGGGCGGGCGGCCATCGCGTCGAGGAGCTCGTCGGTGATCTGCTGGACGCGGGGGCGCAGGGCCTGGACCCGGCGGGTGGTGAACTCCCGGGCGACCAGCCGGCGCAGCCGGGTGTGCTGCGGCGGGTCGGTCTCCAGCAGGTTGCTGTTGGCGGCGTTGGCCTCGACGCCCCGCAGGACGGCGCCGGTCTTCCAGTCCTTCGCCAGCCCGGGGTGGGCGAGGGCCTCGCGGGCCTCCTCGTAGCCGACGACCAGCAGCGCGGGCGCGAACTCGGGGGCCGAGACCCCGACCCGGTGGACGGGCCCCCGGGCCCGCAGGCGGGCGTAGTAGGCGTAGGGGTCCGCGGCGAAGTCCGGGTCGTTCGCGCTGATGTCCGGTTGTGGCATGCGGTCAGGTTAATGGGGCGTCAGGGCGCGGGACCCCGTGGGTTCCGGCCACAGGACACGGGTCATCCGGCCACGGTCCGCCGCCCCCACGCCGTGCCGGCCAGGACCAGTGCCGCGCCCGCCAGGCCCACCGGGCCCGGGTGTTCGCCGCCGACGGCGATGCCGGCGGCCGCCGCCCACAGCGGTTCGGTGCCGAGGAGGAGACTGACGCGGGAGGGCGAGGTGCGGCGTACGGCCCACATCTGCACGAAGAAGGCGAAGAGCGTGCAGAACACGGAGAGGAAGGCCAGGCCCGCCCACTGGGCGGGGCCGAAGTCCGCGGCCGCGGCCCAGGGGCTGTCGCCGGTGCCGGGCAGGGCGGCCAGCAGGACGAAGACGAGGACGGCGCCGCCCAGCTGGACGGTGGTCAGGGAGAGCGGGTCGGCGTCCTGGACGGTCTTGATCCGGGCCATCAGCAGCACGTGCAGGGTGCGCGCGAGGGCCGCGCCGAGGATCAGCAGGTCGCCGCCGCTCGGGGCGGTCAGGCCGGCGCCCTGGGTGAGCAGGACGACCCCGGTGACGGAGACGGCCGCCGCCGCGAGGAAGGCGCCCGAGGGGGCCGTGCGCCGTACGGCGGACTCGGCGAGCGGGGTGAAGATCATGGTCAGGCTGATGATCAGACCGGCGTTGGTGGCGGAGGTGTGCACCACGCCGTAGGTCTCCAGGAGGAAGATCCCGCCGAGGACGAGGCCCAGCAGCCCGGCGCCGCGCACCTGGGCGGCGCTCAGCGCGCGCAGCCGGCGCCGTCCGGCGAGGGCCAGCACGGGCAGGACGAGCGCGAAGCGCAGGACGAGCACCGCGATGACGGTGTGGGTGGCGGTGACGCCCTTGGCCGCGAGGTAGCTGCCGCCCCAGACGACGGCGACCAGGAGGACGGGCAGGTCCGCGAGCCGGGCCCGGCGGGGGGCGAGGGCGGGGGCGGGGGCGGTGAGGCTGGACACCGGGGCGGCTCCGACGGCGGGGAGGGCGTGGAGACGTCGGCGGCTCGCACGGATGCGGGCCCACGCTAGCCCGGGGCGATCTTGCCGTCGACCGGATATCGCCGCCGGGCCGCCGTCCTCCTCAGGCCCCGAAGTCCCGGAAGACCGCCCGGCCCACGGGGCGGTAGGTGTGGAGGGCGGCGCCGCTCGCGGTGGTGCGCGAGGCGGTCAGCTCGCAGGCCGTGGGCAGGCCGCCGGTGGGGAACAGGCGCCGTCCCGCGCCCAGGAAGACGGGGAAGACGAGCAGGTTCAGCTCCTCGACCAGGTCCCGCGCGAGCAGCCACTGCGCCAGCCGTCCGCTGCCGTGCACCTGGAGCTCCCCGTCGGTCGCGTCCTTGGCCCGGACGACCTCCGACTGGAGCTGCTCCCCGTCCAGGACGACGGCGGGGCCCCAGGCGGGCTCCTTGAGGGTGGTGGAGGCGACGTACTTGGTGAGCCGGTTCAGCCGGTGCGCGACCGGGTTCGCGGGGTCGTCGTGGTGGGGCCAGTACGCGGCGAAGATCTCGTAGGTCCGCCGGCCGAGCAGGAAGGCGCCGGCGCGGCCGAAGACCTCCTCCATGAACTCCCGCATGCCCGCGTCGGCGTGGGGGGTGAGCCAGCCCCCGTAGGCGAACCCGTCGCTGTCGTCCTCCTCCCGCGCGCCGGGGGCCTGCATCACCCCGTCGAGGGTGAGGAAGGTGGTGAGGGTCAGCTTGCCCATGGGTCGCGCTCCTCGTGTCGGTGTCCTGCCCTGTCCTCCTCCAGACTCCCGCCCGCCCCGGGACTCGGCGGTGCGGCGCGCGTGAACGCGAGGTCGGATTCCCGCCAGCGCCGCCACGCCCCGCCGGATTTGATTGAACTCGCAACCAAACGGCTCGGGAGGAACGGGAATGAACGGCAACACGGTGGCCCTGGTGACGGGCGGCGGCCGGGGCATCGGGGCGGCCACCGCGCTGCGGCTGGCCGAGGACGGATTCGACGTGGCGGTCACCTACGTGAGCGACGGGCGGGCCGCGGCCGAGGTGGTCCGCGGGATCGAGGCGCTCGGCCGCCGGGGCCTGGCCCTGCGGGCCGACGCGGGCGCCCCGGAGGGCCCGCGGGAGGCGGTGGAGGAGACGGTCCGCGCGCTCGGACGGCTCGACGTCCTGGTCAACAACGCGGGCGTGGGCGTGCTCGGCCCGATCGGCACGCTCGGCGCAGCCGATGTGGACCGGGTCCTCGGCGTCAACGTCCGGGGCGCCTTCCTGGCCGCGCGGGCGGCGGCCGGGCACATGGGCCCCGGCGGACGGATCGTCACCATCGGCAGCTGCATGGTGGCGCGGGTCCCCGGCCCGGGCGGCACCCTGTACGCGATGAGCAAGGCGGCCATGACGGGCCTGACGAAGTCCCTCGCCCGGGAGCTCGGCGACCGCGGCATCACCGCGAACCTGGTGCACCCCGGGCCCACGGACACCGACATGAACCCCGCCGACGGGCCGTACGCGGACCCGCAGCGGTCGATGACGGCACTCGGGCGTTACGGCACCCCGGGGGAGGTCGCCGCGATGGTGTCCTTCCTCGCCGGACCGGACGCCGCGTACGTCACCGGGGCGGAGTTCTCGGTGGACGGCGGCCACGCCGCGTAGCGCTGCCACCGGTCAGGCCGGATCCGCGGGAGAGGGCCCGAGCCCCGGCCGGAACGCGCCGATGGGGCGCACCACTTCAGTGGTGCGCCCCATCGGCGCCTCGCCCGCCCCGGGGGTGTCGGCCCCCGGGGCGGGCCCAAGCCCGGCCCGGATCAGCCGCCCAGCTCCTGGTGACGGGCGGCCAGGGCGGCCGCGCCGTTCTCCGTCAGCGAGCCGAACAGGCGCAGGCGGGAGAAGCCGCCGTCCGGGAAGATGTCGATCCGGACGTGCGTGCCGACCGCCGGGGCGTCCAGCACGAAGCGGTGGTTGGTGTCGGGCTGCAGGCGGGTGCGCGGCAGGAACTCGGTCCACTCGCCCTCCTCGCCCGTCTTGACGGACAGCGAGGCCCAGCCCGCCGAGTTGCCCTTCAGGTACGCGGTGTCGATCTCGACGGCGCGGATCTCGGACTCGGCGACGAGCTGGTAGCGGATCCAGTCGTTGCCGTTGTCACGGCGGCGCGCGGTCTCCCAGCCGTCGTCCATCTTGCGGGAGCGGCCCGGGTTGATGGTGTTGGTCGGCGGGGAGTAGAAGCGGTTCGACGCGTCCTGGACGGAGCCGCCGTTCTCCAGCGCCACCACGTCGAAGGAGCCCAGCGCCGCGAGCCACTTCGGGTCCGGCAGGACCTCGCCGTAGACGCGCAGGCGGGCGATGCCGCCGTCGGGGTGCTGGTTGACGCGCAGGTGCGTGAAGCGCTGCTCCACGGCGACCTCGAAGCCGTTGGCCGCGTGGCCGCCGACCGGGGTGCGCTCGACGAGGGTCGTCCACTTCACGTCGTCGCCCAGGAGCTCCTCGGGGGTCGGCGCCAGGGCGCCCTCCCAGTTGGTGCCCTCGATGGAGACGGCCTGCGGCATGTTGCCGCGGAAGTGGGCGGTGTCGACCACGATGCCGCGGATCACGCCGGGGGCGCCCAGGCGTACCAGCGCCCAGTCGTGGTCCTCGGCGGTCGGCCAGGGCTGCTCGGCGGAGACGCCGCGGCGGCGGCGGGTCTCCCAGCCGTCCATGACCTTGCCCTTGTGGCCGAAGTCCTCGGGGTCGAAGTGCGCGGCCTCGGAGATCAGCAGGTTCTCGCGCTGGGCGAAGAACTCGTCGTTGGCGGCGATCACACCGGCGCCCAGCTCACGCGCGGCGAGGTTGGCGTACTGGGTGAACGGGAAGTCCGCGGTGCGGTAGTCCGCGTACGGGTCGCCGCCCCCGTACGGGTTCGCGTTACCGGTGAAGGATTCAATCGCCACTGTCAGTTCTGCCTTTCGAGGAGGAGGCCCGTGGGCTCGGTCGGGGTGCCGTGGTCGGCGATCTGCGCACCGCGCAGCCAGGTGGACTTCACGACGCCGTGCAGGGTCTTGCCCGCGTACGCCGTGACCTGGTTGCGGTGGTGGAGCTCGGCCGGGTCCACAGTGAACGTTTCTTCAGGGGCCAGGACGGCGAAGTCGGCGTCGCGGCCGGCCTCGATCGCGCCCTTCTGCGCCAGTCCGGCGAGGGCGGCCGGGGCGGTGGACATCCAGCGGACGACGTCCTCCAGGGTGCGGCCGCGCCTGCGGGCCTCGGTCCAGATGGCCGGCAGGCCCAGCTGGAGGGAGGAGATGCCGCCCCAGGCGGTGGCGAAGTCACCCGTCTTCAGGTCCGCGGTGGACGGCGAGTGGTCGGAGACGACGCAGTCGATGGTGCCGTCGGCGAGCGCGTCCCACAGGACGTCCTGGTTGGCGGCCTCGCGGATGGGCGGGCAGCACTTGAACTCGGTGGCGCCGTCCGGGACTTCCTCGGCCGTGAGGGTGAGGAAGTGGGGGCAGGACTCGACGGTGATCCGCACCCCCTCGGCCTTGGCGGCGGCGATCAGCGGCAGCGCGGAGGCGGAGGACAGGTGCAGGACGTGCACGCGGGCGTCCAGCCGCTTCGCCTGGTCGATCAGGTTCTGGATCGCGGTGTTCTCGGCGTCCTGGGGACGGGAGGCGAGGAAGTCGGCGTACTTGGGGCCCGGGTTCTGCGGGGCGGACTCCAGGTGGTGCGGGTCCTCGGCGTGCACGATCAGCAGGCCGCCGAAGCCGGTGATCTCGGCGAGGGAGGTGGCCAGCTGCTCCTGGTCCAGCAGCGGGAACTCGTCCACGCCGGAGGGCGACAGGAAGCACTTGAAGCCGTAGACGCCGGCGTCGTGCAGCGGGCGCAGGTCCTTGACGTTGTCCGGCAGGGCGCCGCCCCAGAAGCCCACGTCCACGTGCGCCTTGGTCCGGGCGACCTCCTGCTTGACGCGGAGGTTGCCGACCGTGGTGGTGGGCGGCAGGGAGTTCAGGGGCATGTCGATGATGGTGGTGATGCCACCGGCGGCGGCCGCGCGGGTCGCCGTCCAGAAGCCCTCCCACTCGGTGCGGCCCGGGTCGTTGACGTGGACGTGGGTGTCCACGAGACCGGGGAGCAGGACGTCGTCGCCGAAGTCCTCGAGCCGGGCTCCGGCCGGTACCTCGGCCTCGTACGGCAGCACGGCCGCGATCTTCCCGCCGGCGACGGCGACCGAGGCGGCGCGCGTCCCCTCGGGGGTGATGACGCGTGTCGAGCGCAGTACCAGTTCCACAGCCACGTCGGCCACCGGAACCTCCCCATCTACTTCCACAGAGCGAAATTCAACGTTCTGTTGACGGAGTCTCCATCCCGATCCGGGGGCCAGTCAAGAGCGCCCGGAGGGACCACTGACACGTATGCACCGCAATTGGATGTTTCCACGAGATGGAATTAAGATTTCACTATCCAGAATGTAGCTACCACCACCGGCACCCGGGCGGGTAACTTCCCGAGGACGTCCGCCACCAGGACAAACCGCCTCTGACCGGCGGGGACGGCCGAGGCCCGGCTCTAGGGCCGACGCCGACCGACCGGTAGGCTGCTTCCTTGCCTGCCAGCACCGAAAGGACCGCGCCGTGCCGACGTCCAGCGCCAGCACCACCGACGCTTCCGCCAAGCCCACCGCCGCCGGCGGTGGCGTCCAGTCCCTCGAGCGCGCCTTCGATCTGCTCGAACGGATGGCCGACGCCGGGGGCGAAGTCGGTCTCAGCGAGCTCTCCGCCGCCAGCGGCCTGCCGCTGCCCACCATCCACCGCCTGATGCGCACCCTCGTCGCCTGCGGCTACGTCCGGCAGCAGCCCAACCGACGGTACTCCCTCGGGCCCCGCCTCATCCGCCTCGGCGAGTCCGCGTCGCGGCTGCTGGGCACCTGGGCGCGCCCCTACCTCGCCCGCCTGGTCGAGGAGACCGGCGAGACCGCCAACATGGCCCTGCTCGACGGGGACGAGATCGTCTACGTCGCCCAGGTCCCGTCCAAGCACTCCATGCGCATGTTCACCGAGGTCGGCCGCCGGGTGCTGCCGCACTCCACCGGCGTGGGCAAGGCGCTGCTCGCCCACACCCCGGCCGAGGAGGTGCGCGCCCTGCTGTCCCGCACCGGGATGCCGGCCGCGACCGAGAAGACCATCACCACGCCGGAGGGCTTCCTGGAGGCCCTGGAGCAGGTCCGCAGGGCGGGCTACGCCGTCGACGACAACGAGCAGGAGATAGGGGTCCGCTGCCTGGCCGTGTCGGTGCCGAACTCGCCGACCGCCGCCGCGATCTCCATCTCGGGTCCGGCCGGCCGGGTGACGCAGGAGGTGGCGGAGTCCTTCGTGCCGATCCTCCAGGGCGTGGCCGCCGAGCTGTCGGTGGCCCTGCAGAGCCAGACCCCCGCGTAGGCCCGCAGGCAGCGCGAGAGCCCCGGCGTCCCTCCCCCTGTGAGGGACGCCGGGGCTCTCGCGCGTACGGGCCCGGGTGGTCCCGTACGGGCCCTCAGGCCGCCGGTGCGGGTGCGGCCGACGGCTCGGCGGGCCGCGCGCCCGGGGTGAGCCGGCCGTCGGTCATGGTCGCCGTGCGGTCCATCCGGTCCAGGTGGGCGTGGTCGTGGGTGACCAGCACGGTGGCGGTGGAACGCTCGCGGGTGAGGGTGACGAGCAGGTCGAGGACCGCCGCGCCGCGCTCGTGGTCCAGGGCGCTGGTGGGCTCGTCGACCAGCAGCACGGAGGGCTCGTTCATCAGGGCACGGGCGATGTTCACCCGCTGGCGCTGCCCGCCCGAGAGCTGGTGGGGGCGCTTGTCGGCCTTGTCGGCCAGGCCGACCGCGTCCAGCAGCTCCAGGGCCCGGCGGCGCAGCTGCCGGGAGGGGCGGCCGGAGAGGTGGGCCATCACCTGGAGCTGCTCGGCGGCGGTCAGCGAGGCCAGCAGGTTCGGCTGCTGGAAGACGATGCCGATCTCCTCGCGGCGCAGGGCCGCCTTCTCGGCGGCGCCGAGCCGCGCGGTGTCCCGCCCCGCGACGAGGACCCGGCCGGAGTCGGGGGTCACCAGGGTGGCCGCGACGGCCAGCAGGCTGGACTTCCCGGAGCCGGAGGGCCCCACGATGGCGGTGAGGGTGCCGGCGGGCACCTCCAGCCCCACCGCGTCGAGGGCGGTCAGCCGGCCGTCCCCGTCGGGGTAGGTGAGCGTGACGTCGTGCACGAGGAGGGTCATCGGGCGCTCCCGAGGGCGGTCAGCGGGTCGACGGCGGTGATCCGGCGGATGGAGAGGGCCGCGCCCAGGGCCCCGAGCACGATCATGATCGCGGCGGGGGCCAGCACGGTGGCGGCGTCGAGGACGAAGGGCACGTCGCCCCCGCTGATCAGGACCCCGATGCCGGAGGCGAGCAGGGTCCCGGCCCCGGTGCCGATCGCCAGCATCACGACGGCCTGTCCGAGGGCGTCCTTGAGGAGGTACGGGGTGGAGGCGCCCAGTGCCTTCAGCACCGCGATGTCACCGCTGCGCTGGATGGTCCACACGGTGAAGAAGGCGCCTATGACCAGCGCGGAGATGGCGAAGAGGAAACCGCGCATCAGCTGGAGCGAACCGTTCTCGGCCTGGTAGGAGCCTATGGCCCCCAGGGCCTCGTCGACGGTCTGGCTGCGGGTGCCCGCCGCCGCGTCGCCGGCGGCCCAGTCCACGTCACCGGAACCGTCGAGGGCGAGGACGGTGGCGGTGGTCCCCTGTGCGCCGCCGGGGTTGCCGACGCGCTGCCAGTCGTCCAGGTCCATCCAGACGACGGGGGTGTGGCTGTAGGCGGCGGTGCCCGAGACGGCGGCGACGGTCAGCTCCAGCGGGCCGGCCTTGACCTTCGCCCCGGCGGTGAGTCCGCCGAGCTCCTTGGCGGCCTTCTCGGTCAGGACGACCCTGCCCCGGGCCAGGCCCGTCCCGGCGGGGGCGAGGCGGCCACCGGGCTCGACGCCGAAGACGGAGACGGCGGCGGTGCGCCCGTCGGCGAGGGCGTTGGTGGTGCGGATGCCGAGCGGCTCGGCGGCCTTGACGCCGGGGCGTCCGCGCCAGGTCCGCCAGGCGCTTTCGGGCAGCTGGGAGCCGGTGAAGGACACCTTCTGGTCCCCGGGCGGGACGGCGAAGGCCAGCCGTGAGGCGGGCAGGCCGGTGACGGCCGAGATGTTCTCCCGGGCCAGACCGGACGTGAGCCCCGACAGCAGGCCGACCAGCAGCGTGATCAGCAGGACGACCGAGCCCATGAGGGCGAAGCGGCCCCTGGCGAACCGTAGATCTCTCCATGCGACGAACATGTCCCCCACCCTGGTCTGCGGCGGGCTCCCCGGGCATCGCGCCACGGGACGGATCCTGGTATCGAAGGAGGCATTCCGATATCGAACTTTCGGTTGACCGGGCCCCTCCGCGCCGCGCTTACGCTGGTCGGACGATGTCTTCCGCACCCTCCCCCGCCCCGGCCCCCCGCGCCCCGACCCCCGTCACCCGCGTCCTGCGGCTGTGCCTGCACGCGCTGTTCGCCGGGCTGCTCGCGCTGGCCGCCGGCCGGGCCGTCGCCGGCTCCTCGCCCCGGGCCGGGTGGGTCGTCGCCGTCTGCGCCCTGCTGGCGGCCGTGTACGCGGCGGGGGTGCGGGCCCCGGCGGTCGGCCGGTCGGCGCGTGCGGCCGGGATGTGGCTGGCCGGCATGGGGGCGGTGTGGGCCGCGCTGCTCGTGCTGTCGCCCGACGGGCTGTGGCTGGCCTTCCCGCTGTACTTCCTGGAACTGCACCTGCTGCGGCCGCGCTGGGGCCTGGCGGCGGTCGCGGTCAGCGCCTGCGCGGCGATCGGCGGGTTCCTGGGCCACAGCGGTGCCGTCACCCCGGGGGCCTTCCTCGGGCCGCTGCTGGGCGGGGCCGTGGCCGTGGCCACCGTGCTGGGCTACCAGGCGCTGTACCGGGAGAGCGAGCGGCGCCGCGAGCTGATCGAGGAGCTGATCGCCACCCGGGCCGAGCTGGCGGTGGCCGAGCGGGGCGCGGGGATCCTCGCCGAGCGCGAGCGCCTGGCCCGGGAGATCCACGACACCCTGGCGCAGGGCCTGTCCTCGATCCAGCTGCTGCTGCGGGCGGCCGAGCGGACGCTGCCCGAGGACGCCCCGGCCGCCGAGCACATCGCCCGGGCCCGGGAGGCCGCGCAGGAGAACCTCGCCGAGGCGCGCCGGTTCGTCCGGGCGCTGACTCCCCCGGACCTGGAGCACGGGTCGCTGGCGGCGGCGCTGGAGCGGCTGTGCTCGGGGGCGCCGGGGCCGCGCGTGCGCTTCTCGGTCAGCGGCGCCCCGCGCGAGCTGCCCACCCCGTACGAGGTGGCCCTGCTGCGGATCGCGCAGTCGGCGCTGGCCAATGTGGTGCGGCACGCGCGGGCGGACCGGGCGGAGATCACCCTGAGCTTCATGGACACCTCGGTCGCGCTGGACGTCGTCGACGACGGCCGGGGCTTCGACCCGGCCCACGCGCCCTCCGGCGACGGCGGCTTCGGCCTGCCCGCGATGCGGGCGCGGGCGGAGTCGCTGGGCGGGCTGTTCACCGTGGAGTCCGGCCCGGGCCAGGGCACCGCCGTGGCCGTCACCCTGCCGTTGCCCCTGGAGGCCTGACGATGACCATCCGGCTGCTGCTCGCCGACGACCACCCCGTGGTCCGCGCCGGGCTGCGCGCGGTGCTCGACACCGAACCGGACTTCGCGGTGGTCGCGGAGGCGGCGACGGCGGAGCGGGCCGTGGAGCTGGCGGCGTCCGAGCCGGTGGACGTGGTGCTGATGGACCTCCAGTTCGGGGCCGGGATGCACGGTTCGGCGGCCACGGCGGCGATCACCGCCCGCCCGGGGGCGCCCCGGGTGCTGGTCCTGACCACGTACGACACGGACGCGGACATCCTGGCGGCGGTGGAGGCGGGCGCCTCGGGCTACCTGCTGAAGGACGCCCCGCCGGAGGAGCTGGCGGCCGCGGTCCGCACGGCGGCGGCGGGGCAGTCGGCGCTGGCCCCGGCGGTGGCGCTGCGGCTGATGGACCGGATGCGGACCCCGGCGGAGGCGCTGACGAAGCGGGAGCTGGAGGTGCTCCAGCTGGTCGCGGACGGACTGTCGAACCAGCAGATCTCCAAGCGGCTCTTCCTCAGCCAGGCCACGGTCAAGTCCCACCTGGTGCACGTGTACGCCAAGCTCGGCGTGGACTCCCGTACGGCGGCGGTGGCGGCGGCGGCCACCCGCCGGCTGATCCGCACGCCCTGAAATATCGGTTTCGCCGGGCCCGTGGTGATCACTAAGGTCCGGACCATGAACTCGTTACCGATACGCGCCGCCGCCTCGGCCGCGCTGACCGTTTGCCTCCTCCTCGGCTCCGCCGCCGCGGCCTCCGCGGCCGCCCCGCCCGCCGAGCCCGAACTCACCGGCCTGAGCTGCGGCTTCGACGGCCGCACCCCGCCGCCGACCGTCACCCTGGGGGACAGGGGCCGGACCGTGATGGAGGCCCGCTGCCTGCTGACGTTCTGGACGGGGCTGCAGTCGACGGAGGAGGAGCCCCGGGACGTCTTCGGCCCGGACGCCGAGGAGGCCACCCGCGTCTTCCAGGAGAGGCGGGGCCTGCCGGTGACCGGGGCGGTCGACGCCGCGACGTGGACCGAGCTGCGGCACAGCTGACCGGCCGGTTCAGGCCACCCAGTAGGGACGCTCCACCCCCGGGGTGAGCGGGACGCCGTCGTGGAAGGCGGCCGCGAGGAGGCGTACGCCCTCGTCGAGCCGGTCGGGCGGCAGGGTGTACGGGATCCGCAGGCGGTGTTCGAAGGTGCCCGGGTCGACGCCGAAGCGGGCGCCCCGGCCGATGTGCACCCCGGCGGCGGCCGCCCGTTCGGCCAGGGCGGAGCTGACCGGTTCGCCGAGGTCCACCCAGAGCGAGAGGCCGCCCGGCGGAAGCCGCCAGGACCACTCCGGGGTGTGCCGCTCCAGCGAGCCCACCAGGGCGGCGCGCCGGATCCGCAGCTCCGCGAGCCGCCGGGGCAGGGACCGGTCCAGGCCCTCCAGCAGCGGGAGGGACACCACCTGGTCGAGGACGGAGCCGGTCATGTCGGCGGAGACCCGTACGGCCGTCAGCTCGTTGACCAGCTTCGCGGTGGCCCGGATCCAGCCCACCCGCAGGCCGCCCCAGTGGGTCTTGCTCAGCGAGCCGATGGTGATCACGTGGTCGGCGCCCGAGCGCGGGGCGAGGGAGGCCAGCGGGGGCGGGGCGGGCACGTCCAGGGCGATGTCGGCGATGGTCTCGTCGACCACCAGCCAGGTCCCGGTGGCCCGGGTCGCCGCCAGCAGCCGCAGCCGGTGTTCCTCGGGCATCAGGGCACCGGTCGGGTTGTGGAAGTCGGGGACGGTGTACGCCAGCCGGGGGACGGTCTGGTGGAGCGTGGACTCGGCGGTCTCCATGTCCCAGCCCGCGTCGGAGACGGGGACGGAGGCGGTGCGCAGCCGGGCGTGGCGCAGGGCGTCGAGGGCGTTGGCGTAGGTCGGGCTCTCGGTGACGACCCGGTCGCCGGGCCGGCAGAGGAGGCTGACGACCAGCGCGAAGGCCTGCTGGGCGCCGGCGGTGACCAGGATCTGCTCGGGGCGGGTGGGCAGCCCGCGCCGGGTGAAGCGGTCGGCGACGGCCGCGCGCAGGTCGGGCAGGCCGAAGGGGTGGTAGCCGGGGCTGCGGGCGAGGGCGGGCAGCCGGGGCGCGGCCCAGGCGAGGGCTTCGGTGAGGGTGTCGGCGGGGGCGCCCATGGCGGCGATGGCCAGGTCGATGCCCGGTTCCCCGTCGGCCCGGCCGCCGACGCCGCCGACCGGCAGGTGGGCGCCGACCGGGCCGTGGCCCTCGGGGAGCTCGGTCCAGGTGCCGGAGCCGCGCCGGCTGCGGACGTAGCCGCTCTCGCGGAGCAGGTCGTAGGCGCCGGTGACGGTGGCGCGGCTGGCTCCGAGGGCCTCGGCGAGCTCGCGTTCGGCGGGCAGCCGGACGTGCAGGGCGATCCGGCCGTCGAGGACGAGGGTGCGCAGGGCGTCGGCGAGGGAGCGGTAGCCGGGGCGGGCCAGTACCTCCGCGGGGAGCATCGCGGCGAGCTGCCGGCTGCCGATCGTCCTGTCCGCCGTATGGACCACTCGCCCGTTCGCCATGCCAACCTCCCCTGATTGGCTCTGCCGGCCAGGCCAATCCGGCTCCAGACTCGCTGTATTGGCCCCCATTGGCAAGGAGAGTCCGGAAATGCCGTACGACGTGTTCACCGACCGTGACGAGCGGGCCCTGCTGGCGGCCGCCGAGAACCGGATCTCCGAGCCGCTGCGGCTCGGGGCCGCCCTGGCCTCCGTACGGAGGCTGCTCGCGCGGCACTCACCCGTACGGGTGCGGAGGGCGCGAGAATCGCTCCCATGTCAGCAGCCGAACACACATCCCGCTCCACTCCCCCGGTGAACGCCGCGGAGCCGCCGGTGATCGCGGGCCTCCTCCTGGCCGCCGGCGGCGGCCGCCGGCTCGGGGGGCGCCCCAAGGCCCTGCTCCCCTACCGGGGCCGCCCGCTCGTGGAGAACGCCGTCCGCGTCCTGCGGGAGGCGGGCTGCGGCCCGGTCCACGTGGTGCTGGGCGCCTCGGCGGCGGAGGTCCGCGAGCGCGCCGACCTGACGGGCTGTGTGGTCGTGGACAACCCGGACTGGGCCGAGGGCATGGGTTCCTCCCTGCGGGTGGGCCTGGCCTCGCTGGCCGGTACGGGGGCCCGCGCGGCCCTGGTGTCCCTGGTGGACCAGCCGGGCATCGGGCCGGAGGCCGTGGCCCGGGTCCGGGCGGCGTACCGGTCCCCGGCCAGCCTGGCGGCGGCCGCGTACGACGGGGAGCGCGGGCACCCGGTGCTGTTCGGGGCGGACCGGTGGGCGGACATCGCGGCGACCGCGACCGGGGACCGGGGTGCGCGGGTGCACCTGAAGAACCACGCGGACGAGGTCATGCTGGTGGAGTGCGGGGACGTCGCGGCCGCCTTCGACATCGACACCCCGCCCGACCTGGCGCATCTGGTCTGAGCCGGGTCCGGCCGGGACCCGAGCGGGCTGTGACCGCCATGGCACTGAGGGCCACAGGGAAGCGGAATCTGTCGACTCAGAGAATCTCGACATCAACAAACCATTGAACTTCCACCATGAGGAAATTACTATCCACTGGTCAGAAGCGCCCTGAACCCCCAGACGGCGCCCGCGACCGTTACCCGGAACTCTCCACACCCGACGGCACTGCGTGCCGTCTCGCGCGAGCATTCCCCGCGGCCGCCAGGCACCGCCGCTGAAGGAGTGACAGATATGTCCGCACCAGCGCCGTCCCCGCTGGCCATCGTCGACGCCGAGCCCCTGCCCCGGCAGGACGAAGTCCTCACCGATGCGGCCCTCGCCTTCGTGGCCGAGCTCCACCGGCGGTTCGCCCCCCGCCGCGCCGAGCTCCTGGCCCGACGCGGCGAGCGGCGCGCCGAGATCGCCCGCACCTCCACGCTCGACTTCCTCCCGGACACCGCACAGGTCCGCGAGGGCGACTGGAAGGTGGCGCCGGCCCCGGCAGCGCTGAACGACCGCCGCGTGGAGATCACCGGTCCCACGGACCGCAAGATGACCATCAACGCCCTGAACTCGGGCGCCAAGGTCTGGCTCGCCGACTTCGAGGACGCCTCGGCTCCCACCTGGGAGAACGTGGTCCTCGGCCAGCTCAACCTCATCGACGCCTACGAGCGCCGCATCGACTTCACGGACGCGCGCACCGGCAAGGCGTACGCCCTCAAGCCCGACGAGCAGCTCGCCACCGTGGTCATGCGCCCGCGCGGCTGGCACCTGGAGGAGCGCCACCTCAGCTTCGAGGGCGGCCCGGCCTCCGGCTCCCTCGTGGACTTCGGCCTCTACTTCTTCCACAACGCCCAGCGCCTGATCGACCTCGGCAAGGGCCCCTACTTCTACCTCCCGAAGACGGAGTCGCACCTGGAGGCCCGCCTCTGGAACGAGATCTTCGTCTTCGCCCAGGACTACGTCGGCATCCCGCAGGGCACCGTCCGCGCGACCGTCCTGATCGAGACCATCACCGCGGCCTACGAGATGGAAGAGATCCTCTTCGAGCTCAAGGACCACGCGGCGGGCCTCAACGCGGGCCGCTGGGACTACCTGTTCTCCATCGTCAAGAACTTCCGCGACGGCGGCGAGAAGTTCGTCCTGCCGGACCGCAACGCGGTCACGATGACGGCGCCCTTCATGCGCGCCTACACCGAACTGCTCGTCCGCACCTGCCACAAGCGCGGCGCGCACGCCATCGGCGGCATGGCGGCCTTCATCCCGTCCCGCAAGGACGCCGAGGCCAACCGGATCGCCTTCGAGAAGGTCAAGGCCGACAAGGACCGCGAGGCGAACGACGGGTTCGACGGCTCCTGGGTCGCCCACCCCGACCTGGTCCCGATCGCGATGGCCTCCTTCGACGCCGTCCTGGGCGAGAAGCCCAACCAGAAGGACCGCCTGCGCGAGGACGTCTCCGTCGCCCCCGGCGACCTGATCGCGATCGACTCCCTGGACGCCAAGCCCACGTACGAGGGCCTGCGCAACGCCGTCCAGGTCGGCATCCGCTACATCGAGGCCTGGCTGCGCGGCCTGGGCGCGGTCGGCATCTTCGGCCTCATGGAGGACGCCGCCACCGCCGAGATCTCGCGCTCCCAGATCTGGCAGTGGATCAACGCCGGAGTCGTCTTCGAGAACGGCGAGCACGCGACCGCCGAACTGACCCGCGCGTTCGCCGCCGAGGAGCTCGCCGCGATCCGCGCCGAGGCCGGCGACGAGGCCTTCGCGGCCGGGAAGTGGCAGCAGGCCCACGACCTCTTCCTCAAGGTGTCCCTGGACGCCGACTACGCGGACTTCCTGACCCTCCCCGCATACGACCAGCTGGTCGGCTGACACCCCCGCTTCGGCTGAATCGCACAGCAGTCGAACCCTGAGCCCCGCCCCCGCCGCCCCTTCCCGGGCGCCGGGGGCGGAGCCGTTCCCGGGCCGTTCGCCGACGGCGGGCACGGCGTACGCGTCCGCGAAACCGGAGCGTGGCCGCCACCGGCCGCGATGCTGCCCGCAAGCGCCCCGGGCCGCTCCGCGGCCGCCTCCCCGCGCCCGACCGACCGGTCGGGCGTTACGTCATCGTAATCCGACTGTACCTAGCGGTAACAAGTGGGCCCGTGCCACCTTTCCGATGCCACCGGCGCCGGCGGTACCCCCACTTTCCAAGCCACGCACCGAAGTTGTCGGCAACTTCGGCGTGGCCGACCGCAGGAGTTCCGCAGTGATCGGATTCCGCAAGGCCGGCAAGGACCGGGCCGCCCGTAGCCGTGTGCGACGGCTGGCCGGCGCCGGGATGGTCGTACCGCTCGCCGCCGGCGCGCTGCTCGTCGGCGGCGCCGGGCCGGCGGCGGCCGGGCCCGGCACGGGCCCCACCGCCGTCGTCTCCATGGGCGACAGCTACATCTCCGGCGAGGCCGGACGCTGGAAGGGCAACAGCCTGACCAACAGCGGGAGCAGGAACGGCACTGACCGGGCGTGGGTCAGCGGCAGCGTCTACGACCCCGCGAAGGTATACGGCGCCACGGCGGGCGGCTGCGACCGCTCGGACTCGGCCGAGGTGCTGAGCGCGGGCGCCGTCGCCGAGACGGCCGTGAACCTGGCCTGCTCCGGCGCCACCTCGCAGAACGTCTTCCGCGCCTCCAACGGCGGCGTGTCCTACAAGGGCGAGGCCCCGCAGGCCGACCAGCTGGCGGCCGTGGCCGCGAGCCGCGACGTGAAGGTCATCGCGCTGTCCGTCGGCGGCAACGACCTGGGCTTCGCCGACATCATCAAGGAGTGCGCGTACGACTTCGTGCTCTGGAACTCGTACTGCTACGACGACCAGCAGGCTGCCGTGGACGCGAAGATCGACGGGGTCATGGCGAACGTCGGCAAGTCGGTGGACGAGATCCGGGCCGTGATGCGCCAGGCCGGGTACACGGACTCCTCCTACCGCATCGTGCTCCAGTCCTACCCCTCGCCGATCCCGCGCGGCGCCGAGAACCGGTACCCCCAGAGCGACTGGAGTCGGCTCAACAGCGGCGGCTGCCCCTTCTGGAACCGCGACTCGGACTGGGCCCGCGACTCCCTGGTGCCGCAGCTCGCCGGCCGCCTCAAGCAGGTCGCGGCCGCCAAGGGCACCCAGTTCCTGGACCTGCGCGACATGATGCAGGGGCGCGAGGTCTGCGCCAAGGCCAGCAAGCAGGTCACCTCGACGGTCCCGGCGTCGGCCAAGACCAGCGAGTGGGCCCGCTGGATCGACAACAACGAGACCCAGGGCCTGGTCCAGGAGTCCATGCACCCGAACCACTTCGGCCAGCTGGCCGTCGGCCGCTGCCTGGCGCTGGCCGTGGCCCAGCCCGCGGACTCGGCCTCCAGCTGCAAGAACACCGCCGGGGGCGACCAGAGCGGGATGTACCTGACGTCCGCTCCGTAAACCGGTGAGGACCCCGGGGGCGGGCTGACATGATCAAGCCAGGACCGCCCGCCCCTCGGGGAACCCTCACCGCGAAGGAAGTTGACCGGACATGGCCGTCATCCACCGCACCACCATGAGGCCCGGCAAGCACGAGCTGCTCACCGGCTGGCTCCCCACCCGGCCCTGGTACTCCGGCGCGGCCGGGGCACCGGAGCTGTCGGCGGCCGGCGGGTTCCGGCTCGACGACCCGGAGGGCGAGGTCGGCATGGAGTTCATGGTGGTCACCGACTCCTCCGGCGGCCGGCCCGTCGCCTACTTCGTCCCGCTGACCTACCGCGGCGCGCCGCTCGAAGGCGCCGAGGAGGGGCTCATCGGCACCTCCGAGCACGGGGTGCTCGGCACCCGCTGGATCTACGACGGGGCCCACGACCCGGTGCTCACCGAGCGGCTGCTCGCCCTCCTGGCGGGCGGCGCCGAGCCGCAGGACCAGAAGGTGAGCGGCTCCCCCGACCCGACCGTGGTCCCCGAGACCGCCGAGGGCGCCCTCCCGGCGGGTGCGGGCCGTGGTGGCCGTGGAGGACGGCCCCACGGGCACCCGTCTCGCGGTGGAGGCGCGCGGGCGCTCGCTCACCCTGGAACTGGTGCGCGTGCCGGAGGCCGGCCGGACCCACCCCGGGGCGCTCGGCCGCGTCACCGCCGGCTGGGAACTGCCCGACGGTTCGCGGCCGCGCGGGCCCCTGGCCGTACTGCGCGAAGCCTGACCCGGCCTCCGGCCCGCCGCCTACGCCGCCCGGTCCGGGCCGGTGAGCGCCTCCAGCGCCGTGGTGAAGGCCGCCCGGCAGCGCAGCCAGTCCGGGTCCGGGGCCGGGGAGTGCAGGTCGACGAGTTTGGGCAGCAGGTCCGCCGAGAAGGCCCGGGCCGCCTCGGCGGGGAGCAGCGAGGGCAGGTTGTCGATGGCTATCACGTCGACCGGAGCGCCGCCCCCGCGCAGCCGGCGGGCCGGGACCGTCCAGTCCGTCAGGCGGTCGTACACCGGCAGCAGGTGCAGTTCCGACCCGGTGTCACAGGTGATGTCGGCGATCACGGAGAGGCGGCCGGTCCCGGCCTCCAGATCGGCTGCGGTCAGGAAGGGGGGCACGGGCCGGGTGGTGAGGACCGCGTTGACCAGGATGTCGTGGTCCAGCAGAGCGGCCCGGTCCAGCCGGCGGGTCTGCCCGCGCCCCCATCGGGTGACCGCGATCCCGGCGGTGGTGAGGGCGTCGCAGGCGCCGCGTCCGCTGCGGCCGCCCGCGCCGATCACCAGGGCCCGTAACCCGTCGGCCGGCGCGTCCCGCAGCCGGGCGTCCAGCTCCCGGCGCGGCGTGGGGACCAGGGGTGCGGACAGCCGGCCCCGCGCGTGCAGGGCGGCCAGGGCGGCGCCCGCGTACCCGGCCCAGTAGCCGAAGGCGGCCAGCCGGCGGCCCTGCGCGTCGGCCAGGTACTCCAGGTCGAGCAGGGTCCCGCCGCCCGCCGCGAACCGCCGCAGCAGTCCCGGGGCCTGGGGCTGGCCCTTGTAGGCGTGCCCGAAGTAGACGTGGCGGTGGTGCAGGGCCTCGGGAGCCGGCGGGAGCTCTTTGAGGCCCAGGACGTACGCGGTCCCCGGCGCGGCCCGCACCCAGGAGCCGGCGGGGGCGGTGCGGCAGCCCGCGGCGGCGTACGCGTCGAGCGGGAAGACGCGGTGGCCGGATTCCTCCACGGTGATCCGCACGCCCCGCCGGACCAGGAGCCCGGCGTCGTCGGGGGTGAGGGGGGCGCGCCGTTCGGTGGGTCGGGTCTCGCTGCGCATCCACAGCTGCGGGGTGTCGGCCATCGCTGTACCACCTGTCCGGTCAGAGGGGTGGGGCGAGCCAGCGCTCCAGCGATGTCTTTCCGCGTCCCTTACGCCGTACGCCGGATCGGGGCGGCAACTCCGGCCCCCCTGGCACCCCGTGCCCCGCCGGTCCACACCGGCCCCCGGGCCCCCGGCCTCAGGGCCCGGGCCGGGCCCCGGGGCCGGGGGCTCACAGTTCCGGGAGGAGTTCCCGCAGCGGGGTGCGGGCGCCTTCCGCGTGGGCCGCCCGGAAGGCCTCCGGGTCCATCCGCAGCAGCAGGAGCCGCTCGGCACGCGGGGCGCAGGCGACGGCCGGGCGGTGTCCGGAAACGGCGCCGAGCAGCCGGGCGGCGAGCTCGTGGCGGCCCAGGTCGGCCTCCAGCTGGGCCAGCAGCTCCACCGAGAGGGCCTGGCCCAGCCGGTCGCCGAGGGCGAACTGGGTCTCCAGGGAGCGCAGCAGCCAGGTGCGGGCCAGCGCGGGGCGGCCCTCGCGGCGCTGGAGGAGGGCCTGGGCGTACCCGTTCCAGGAGCGGGCCCACAGGTCGGGGCCGTCCGCCGGGCCGGGCCGGAAGGGCAGGGCCGAGGGGTCGGTGTGGGCGAGGGCCATCGCGCGGGCGGCCTCCAGCGCCTGCCGGCCGGGCCCGAACTCGGGCTCCTCCGGGAGCAGGTCGAGGGCCTCGCGGAACTCACCGGCGGCCTCCGCGGGCCGGTCCCGCCACAGGGCCGCGGTGCCCCGGACGTGCGCCAGGTAGGCCAGGACCGCGTCCTCCCCCTCCTGCACGGCCGCAGTCCAGGCCTCCACCAGCAGCGGGTCGGAGGCCTGCGGCTCGCCGAAGCTCGCCACCAGCCAGGCCGCCAGCCACAGCGCCCGGGCCGGACGGGGCGCGGGGTGCCGGGCCAGGGCGTGCTCCAGATGGCCGCGTCCCTCCTCCACCAGCCCGCAGGCCGACCAGAGGAACCACAGGGAGACGGCGATCTCCAGTGCGCCGGCCGGGCCGGCGGGCGAGTCCGGGTCCATCGCCCGCCGCAGCTCGGGCAGTTCCCGCAGGGCCAGGGCGCGCGCCTCCAGCTGCGCCCCCGACCGCCACAGCTGCGCGGCCCGTTCGGCGGTGATCCGGCAGTGCTCGTGGTGGCGGCGCCGGACGGTGGCCGCGTCCCCGTGCGGGTCGCGGGCCAGCCTCCGGGCCGCGTAGGCCCGTACGATCAGCGGCAGCCGGTAGCGGCCCGCGTACCCCGGCTCCGCCAGCAGGGCGGGGGCCAGCCGCCGCAGGGTCCGGGCGGCGTCCGGCGGGGGGAGCGCGCCGAACCCGCACACCTCGGCGACGGAGGTCTCGTCGAAGGAGCCCGCGAAGACCGAGAGCCGCTGCCACAGCAGCCGCTCCCCGGGCGCGGCCAGCCGCCACAGGCGCAGCGCGTCGGCCCCGCCGGCCCGGCCCGCGCCGCCGGCGAGGAACCCCAGCGGGTCGGCGTCCAGCCGGCGCAGCGCCTCGGCGGGGCCGTGGCTGCGGGCCCGCGCGGCCGCGAGCTCCAGTGCCCCGGGGATCCCGTCGAGGGCGCGGCACAGGGCGGCGACGGCCCCGGCGTTGTGCTCCGTGAGCGCGAAGCGGGGGTCGGCCCCGCGCGCCCGCTGCGCGTAGAGCCGTACGGCGGCGGACAGGGCCACCTCGGACACCGGGCGCGGTGCGGCGGGGTCCTGCGGGGCGGTGGGAAGGGGCAGCGGGGCGACGGCGAGCAGGGCCTCCCCCGCCACCCCGAGGATCCGCTGCGATGTGGCCAGAATCCGTACCCCCGGCAGGCGGGCCAGCAGCTCCCCGACGTGCTCCCCGGCCCGTTCGCCGAGCTGCTCGCAGCCGTCCAGGACCAGCAGGACCTCGCGTCCGGCGAGCCCCGCGCCCAGTTCGGCGGCCACCGAGGCCGCGCCGGAGTCCGGCAAGCGGGACAGACCGGCCCACACGACGTCGGCGCCCCGGCCCCCGCACAGCTCGCGGACGGCGCGGACGGCGATCCGCGTCTTGCCCACCCCGGCCGGTCCTGTGAGCGTGACCAGGCGTTCTGTGGCCAGGAGGGCCCGTACGCGGGCCACTTCGGCGGCCCGGCCGACAAGGCTGGACAGCTCGGCGGGCACCGCTTGACGCACGCTCGAGCCGGGCTCCCCCATACGTCCTCCCACTGCTCTTCTGGGGCTGCACACGCCGTCCCGTACGGCACGACCGGCCGATGCGGCGGTTCGGCGCATGAAGAGAGATGATCAGTCGAAAGTCCGGTTAACCGGCTCGGGGCCGGGAAAACCGCCAGGGGTAAGTATGAACTCGGCCATTTCCACCATTGACGACACCGACCGCGCCCTCGTGCACGCCCTCCAGCTCGCCCCCCGCGCCAGCTGGGAGCGGCTGGCCCCCGTGCTCGGCGCCCGGCCGGAGACCCTGGCGCGCCGCTGGGAGCGGATGACGTCCGCCGGCGAGGCCTGGGTCTCGGGGCTGGGGCTGCGGACGGGGAGCCAGGCGCCCTGCATGGCGTGGGTGGAGGTGATGTGCGCGGCGGGCACCTCCCCGGCGGTGGGGGCGGCCCTGGCGGGCGACGCGCACACGATGGGCGTGGAGCACACCACGGGCGGCCGGGACCTGCTGGCCTTCGTGGCCGTACCGGACCTGCACATGCTGTTCCGCTACCTCTCGTTCCGGGTCCAGCGGATACCGGGGGTGACCGGCACCCGGTCCTCGATGGTGACCGCGGTGCACTCGCCGCCCGACCGCTGGCGGATGGACCACCTCTCCCCGGCCCAGGCCGCGCTGCTGACGGGGCGCACCCGCCGCACCCCGGGAACCCCGGGAGCCGGCACGGCCGCGCCCCCGGTCGCCCCCGTGCCCGAGGAGGACCGGCCGCTGATGCTGGCGCTGGCCGCGGACGGACGGCGCAGCGTGGCCTCGCTGGCGCGGGAGTCGGGGATGAGCGAGTCGACCGTACGGCGCCGGCTGAGCCGGCTGGAGGCGGGGCAGGGCCTGCGCTACAGCTGTGCGATGGCCTCGGGACTGTCCGGCTGGCCGGTGTCGGCGACCCTGTGGGCGGAGGTGCCCGAGCACGAGGTCGCCGACTGCGCGGCGGTGGCGGCCGGGCTGCGCGAGACCCGGACCTGCATGTCGGTGAGCGGCACCTGGAACTTCGTGATCACCGCCCGGCTGCGCACGATCGAGGGGCTGGCCCGGTACACGGCCGACCTGTCCCGGCGCCTGCCCGGACTGCGCATCGCGGACACGGCGGTGGCCCTGCACGTGCGCAAGTCGGAGGCGCAGGAGCTCGACCAGACGGGGCGCCGGGTGCGGACGGTCCGCCCGGACATCTGGACGGATCCGGCGCCCGGCGTACCGGAGCAGACCTGAGCCGCGGGCGGGTACGGGAGAACCCCCGGAGGGCGCGCGGAGGCGCGCACACCACACCCGCAGTGGGTGGTGTACGCCCCTGCGCGCGCCCTCCGGGGGCACGGGACGGCTGACCGGTCCTCAGTGCGCGAAGGCCGGTTCCCGGTCGGGTTCCGCCGCCGTCCTCTTCGATCCGACGTGGTTGAAGGCCAGGTTGAGCCCGATCGCGACCACGCAGCCGGTGCTGATGCCGGAGTCGAGGACGACCAGCAGGTCCTTGGGGAAGGCGTGGTAGAAGTTCGGCGCGGCGATCGGGATCAGGCCGATGCCGACCGAGGCGGCGACGATGAGGGCGTTCTCGCCCTTCTCCATGGCCGCGCCCGCCAGGGTCTGGATACCGCTGGCCGCCACCGAGCCGAAGAGCACGATGCCGGCGCCGCCGAGGACGGGCAGCGGGACGACCCCGATGACGGAGGCGGCCACCGGACACAGGCCCAGCAGGATCAGGATGCCGCCGCCCGCGGCGACGACGAAGCGGCTGCGCACCTTGGTCATCGCGACGAGTCCGATGTTCTGCGCGAAGGCGCTGCACATGAACCCGTTGAACAGGGGGCTGAGCGCGCTGCCGAGGGTGTCGGCGCGCAGGCCTCCCTCGATGGTCCTCGCGTCCGCCGGGCGGCCGACGATCTTGCCGAGGGCCAGGATGTCGGCGGTGGACTCGGTCATGCAGACGAGCATCACGATGCACATCGAGAGGATCGCCGCGACCTGGAACTGCGGGGCACCGAAGTGGAAGGGGGTCGGGAAGCCGACGAGGTCCGCGTGGCGGACGGCGCCGAAGTCCGACATGCCCAGCGGTATCGCGATGAGCGTGCCCGCGACGAGGCCCAGCAGGATGGAGATCTGCTGGAGGAAGCCGCGCAGGAACTTGCGCATCACCAGGACGATCGCCAGCGTCAGCGCGGCCATGCCGATGTTCTTCATGGAGCCGTAGTCGGCGGCGGTGCGGTTGCCGCCCTGCGACCAGTTGAAGGCCACGGGGAGCAGCGAGACGCCGATCAGGGTGATGACGGTGCCGGTGACCACGGGCGGGAAGAACCGGACGAGCTTGCCGAAGTAGGGGGCGGCGAGGAAGCCGACGAGTCCGGCGACGATGATCGCGCCGAAGATGACGGGGACGGCGTCGTGCCCCTGTCCCTTGCCGATGGCGATCATCGGGGTCACACCGGCGAAGGAGACGCCGTTGACGAAGGGGAGTTTGGCGCCGATCTTCCAGAACCCGAGGGTCTGGAGGAGGGTGGCGAGCCCTGCGGTGAAGAGCGAGGCGCCCATCAGGAAGGCGGTCTCGGTGGCGGAGAGGCCCACGGCGGGGCCGACGATCATGGGCGGGGCCACGACACCCGCGTACATGGCGGCCACGTGCTGGAGGCCGCTGGTGAACATGCGGAGCGGAGGCAGGGTCTCGTCGACCGGGTGCTTCTCCTCCGGTACTGCGACTGCATCTTTGCGGAACCTGGGCGCGTCGGCCACGGCTTCCTCCGGTCGGTTAAACACGTCGGCAGGGACGTGGGTGTCAGGGAGGTGGTGCGAAAGCGTGCTGGTCGAGCCTTTATGGAGTTGTGGGTGGAGCCACTTCTTCGTCCCAAGGGGTGCGGAATCGATTCGCCCAAAAACCGGTTCCACGCGGTGGATCCAGCCCGGTCAGGGCTGGTGGTGCCGTGGCGGTGGCGCGGGGTGACGCGCCGTACGGGGAAGGGGTGTCACGAGTCACCGCCCCCGGGGGCGCCGTCGGATCTCTCCTCGGGCGCTTCCCGGGAACGGCTGCCGCGGACCCCGCTCGGGTCCGCGGCGGCCGGCCGAGGGCCGTCCCCCCCGGCCGGACTCCGTGGGGATCAGCCCTGCGCGGAGATGCGCGCCAGGCGCTGGGCCTCCTCGCGGGTGGACACCGCGATGGCGTCCTCGTCCGCGAAGAGCAGCCGGTTGTTCTCGACGATCTGCTTGCCGTTGACGAACGAGGCGGTGACCGGGGCGGCCGCACCGAAGACGAGGGCGGTGACCGGGTCGGCGATCGAGGAGTGCAGGAAGGTGCTGAGGTTCCACAGGACCAGGTCGGCGCACTTGCCGACCTCCAGCGAACCGATGTTGTCGGCGCGGCCGAGGACCTGCGCACCGCCGTAGGTGCCCAGGCGCAGCGACTGGCGCGCGTTGAGGGCGGCCTCGCGGTGCACCGGGTTCAGGCGGTTGATCAGCAGCGCGTTGCGCAGCTCGGTGTGCAGCTCGCCGGACTCGTTGGAGGCGGTGCCGTCCACGCCGAGGCCGACCGGGACGCCGGCGGCCAGCATGTCCGGGACGCGGGCGATGCCGGCGGCCAGGCGGGCGTTGGAGGACGGGCAGTGCGCGACACCGGTCTTGGTGCGGGCGAACGCGGCGATGTCGGAGTCGTTCATGTGGACGCTGTGCGCCATCCACACGTCCTCGCCGAGCCAGCCGGTCGACTCGAAGTAGTCGGTCGGGCCCATGCCGAACAGCTCCTTGCAGAACTGCTCTTCCTCGACGGTCTCGCTGCCGTGCGTGTGCATGCGCACACCGAGGCGGCGGGCCAGCTCGGCGCCCTGCTTCAGCAGCTCGGTGGAGACCGAGAAGGGGGAGCACGGGGCGACGGCGACCTGGGTCATCGCGTCGAAGGAGGCGTCGTGGTACTTCTTCACCGTCGCCTCGGTGTCCGCGAGGGCACCCTCGAGGGTCTCGACCGCGTGGTCCGGCGGCAGGCCGCCGTCCTTCTTGCTGCGGTCCATGGAGCCGCGGGCCAGGGTGAAGCGGACGCCCATCTCGGACGCGGCGCGGATGATCGCGCCGGAGAGGTCGCCGGAGTTCTTCGGGTAGACGTAGTGGTGGTCCATCGCGGTGGTGACACCGCCGCGGGCCATCGCGGCCAGGGAGCCCTGGGCCGCCGAGTACGCCATCTGCTCGTCGATGCGCGCCCAGGTCGGGTACAGCGCGACGAGCCAGTTGAAGAGGTTGTGGTCGGTGGCGAGACCACGCGTGATCCACTGGTAGAAGTGGTGGTGCGTGTTGACCAGACCGGGGGTCACGAGGTGCCCGGTGCCGTCGATGCGGCGGACGACGTTCTCGAGGTTCTCGGGGGCGTTGCCCGCGCCGACGAACTCGATCTTGTTGCCTGCGATGACGACGTGACCCGAGGCGTACTCGGTGTCGTTGGCGTCGACGGTCGCGATCGCACAGTTCTCGATGACGACGCGCTCTACGGCGCCGTCATGCGCTGCCGATGCTGCCATGGGACTTCCTCGTGCTTTCAGTGGCGGTGCGGGCACGGCAAAACCCTGGGGATTTGAGTGCCGGAGCCGGGGGCCTGACAGCTGACAGTACTGTCGCCCCGTGTGATGCGTCCGGGTGCCGATTCAGGAAGCTGTGGGGGTGTCGCCCCCGGGGCCACTGCGGAGCCCCGGGGACGGCGGTGTGACTGCTCAGAGGTTGGTCATGTCCACGGGGATACGGGCGTCGGCGCCGTCGCGGAGGACCGTCGCCTCGATCAGACCGTACGGACGGTCCGCGGCGAAGTACACCTCGTTGTCGTTCTTGAGGCCGAAGGGCTCCAGGTCGACGAGGAAGTGGTGCTTGTTCGGGAGCGAGAAGCGGACCTCGTCGATCTCCGAACGGTGGTTGATGATGCGCGAACCCATCTGGTACAGGGTCTGCTGGAGCGACAGGGAGTAGGTCTCCGCGAAGGCCTGGAGCATGTGCTTCTTGGTCTCGGCGTAGGACTTCTCCCAGTTGGGCATCCGCTGCTCGTCGTCGGTCCAGTTGAAGCGCCAGCGACCCGACACCTGGGTGGCCAGGATGCGGTCGTACGCCTCCTGGAGGGTCGTGTACTTGTCCTTCACGTAGCCCCAGAACTCCGAGTTCGTGGAGTTCATGACGATCAGGTCCTTGAGGCCGGAGATGACCTCCCAGTTCTGGCCGTCGTACGTGATCTGGGTGACGCGGGTCTCCATGCCCTTGCGGACGAAGGAGTGGTTGACCTCGTCGGAGCCGATGAACTTCGAGTTGGCGTCCGAGGTGGCGATCCGGTCCCAGGCGTACTCCTCGATCCGGATGCGCGCGCGCTGGATCGGCTCCTGGCTGTTCACGAACCAGCGGGCCAGGTGGATGCCGAACTGCTCGGCGGACTCGATGCCGTACTCCTTGGCGAACGCGTACACCGTGTTCTTGGTGGTGTCCGTCGGGAGGACGTTGGCGTTCGAGCCGGAGTAGTGGACGTCGTCCATGTCGCCGGAGAGGGCGACCGAGACGTTCAGGTCCTTGATGTGGTGCGTGTCGCCGTCCCGCGTGATCTTGACGACGCGGTTCTCTGCTTTGCCGTACTGGTTCTGGCCCAGAATCGTGGCCATGCTAGCTCCCTCGGTAAACGGAGTAGCCGAACGGGTTGAGCAGCAGCGGTACGTGGTAGTGCTCGCCCGGGTTCACCGCGAAGGTGATGGTTACCTCGGGGAAGAACGCACCGCTGTCCCTTACGCGGGGGGCGTCCTGCTGCGCCTCGGCTTGCTTCTTTTCGAAGTACGTCTCGGTCTCGAAGTCGAGACGCACGTGTGTGGTGCCCTCCGGCAGGGCCGGCAGGTCCTTGCAGCGCCCGTCGGCGTCGGTGGCGGAGCCGCCCAGGGCCGCCCACTCGCCGTCGAGGCCCGCACGGGCCGACAGGGAGATGGCGACGCCCTCGGCGGGGCGGCCGATGCTGGTGTCCAGAATGTGCGTGGACACCGACGCGGTGGTCTCGGTGCTCATGGTCACTCTCCTTCTGCGAGCTCGACGAGTCGGGTCAGACGGATCCGGTTGATCTTCACGAGTTCGCCGCGAGCGATCTCTCGCTCCCGCTCCGGCGTGTTCTCGATCCGGACCTTGACCGAGTCCCGCATGAACTCACCGGTGGCACCGGTGGCGCAGATGAGGAACACGTGGCCGAACTTGTCCTGGTAGGCCAGGTTCAGTTCGAGGAGCTCGTTCTTGAGCTCCTCCGAGGCACCGGCCATGCCACGCTGCTCGCGGGCGGAGGTCGGGTCTCCCGGCTTCGGCCGGCCGATCGGCGCGTGGCCTCCCATCGCCTCGCCCAGGTCGTCCGCGGTGAGCTCCGCCATGGCGGCCTCGTTCGCGGCGAAAAGGGAGTCGGCGGTGGCGAAGGGGCGCTGGGCGAGCATCTTGCTCCCCCACGCCGAACTGGCGCACACCTCGTGCAGCTCGGCCGTGGCCTCGCTGTCGTCCAAGGCGTTGAACCGGGTCAGACCCGGGGTCGGGCTCGAAGTCACGGTAGGCCTCCGTGGCCTGTTGTTGCTTTGACGGGCTGCGCATAGCTAACGCCCTCGACAACACGGCGTCAACACTTTGTTGAAACTTCGCGTACACAAAAGCCGCCGCCCGGGTGAATTGGGCGGCGGCTCGTGACCGTCGGTGGAGCGTCCCTCACTCCGGGCTGTTCTGCTTCGCTGCCTTTGCTGGGTTTTCCCGGTTCAAATAGTTGTAGACCGTGAAACGGCTTACACCCAGGGCACCCGCGACCGTTTCCACGCCGTGGCGGACGGAGAAGGCGCCCCGCGCCTCCAGTATGCGTACCACGTCCTGCTTGGACTTCCGGTCGAGCTGCGCCAGCGGCACGCCGTGCCGCCGCTCCAGCGCCGCCAGGATGTGGTCCAGCGAGTCCGAGAGCTGCGGCAGCCGCACGGCCACCACCTCCCGGCCCTCCCACGTCAGCACGACGTCGTCGGGCTCGGCGCCGGCCGGATCCATGAGCTCGCCGCCCATCGCGTCCACGAGCGGCTTGACCGCGGTGACGAACGGGTGGTCGCGGGGCTCGGTCATGCGCCCTCCTCCCCGATCACGTTGACCTGGAGCGAGACGCGCGTGGCGCCGGCGTCCAGCGCGTCGCGCAGCAGGGCGGCCACCGCGCCCAGCACCCGGTCGGAATCACCCTCGGCGGTGTTGCCGAAGGGGCCCACGTCGACCGCGTCCAGTTCGGCCTTCTGGATGACCTCCCGGGCGGCCACGGCGTGGGCGGGGGCCTCTTCGAGGTCGAAGGGCTCGGTCGTGAACTCCACTCTCAATCGCACGTCGCCAAGCTACCCAACCGTCGTGAGATTTCGGGAGTCGGCACTTGACAAGTGAGACACCGGGCTTGCAGTCTTCCATCAAGCAGAAAGTAACTTCCGCAATACGGAAGGAGCGCACACCCCTCATGGGATACTCGGACCAGCGCTTCGATGTGAACCTTTCGATCCTCTTCACGGAACTCCCGCTCTTGGAGCGCCCCGCGGCCGCCGCCGCGGCGGGCTTCACCGCGGTCGAGCTGTGGTGGCCCTGGATCGAGACCCCCACCCCCGCTCAGGAGGAGCTCGACGCCCTCAAGAAGGCTCTTGAGGACGCCGGCACCCAGCTGGTGGGCCTGAACTTCTACGCCGGCCAGCTCCCCGGCCCGGACCGCGGCGCGGTCTCGGTGCCCGGCGAGGAGTCGGACCGCTTCAACGCCAACATCAACGTCGCGGCGGACTTCGCCGCCTCGGTCGGCTGCAAGGCGCTCAACGCCCTGTACGGCAACCGCGTCGAAGGCGTGGACCCGGCCGTCCAGGACGAGCTGGCCCTGAAGAACCTGGTCGTCGCGGCGCAGGCCGCCGACCGCGTGGGTGCGATCCTCCTGATCGAGACCCTCAACAAGCCCGAGTCGCCGCTCTACCCGCTGGTGAGCGCCCCGGCCGGCATCGAGGTCGTGGACAAGGTGAACGAGGCCACCGGTCTCGGCAACGCCAAGTTCCTCCTCGACCTGTACCACCTGGCGATGAACGATGAGGACCTCTCCGAGGTCATCGAAAAGTACGCCGCCAAGACCGGGCACGTCCAGATCGCGGACAAGCCCGGACGCGGTGCCCCCGGCACCGGAGAGCTGCCCCTCGAGGACCTCCTCGACCAGCTCAAGAAGGCCGGATACCAGGGCTACGTAGGCCTCGAGTACAAGGCGGCCGACGCCGCCGCGTCCTTCGAGTGGCTGCCGGCCGAGGCCCGCGCCGCCAAGTAGGCGGACAAAGTCCGGGCGATCAGCCAGGCACCTCACGCACTTTTCGTATAAAGCTTGAAGAAGAAGGACCTCATCATGAGCAACCTCGCCGCCCTCCCGAAGATTGCCTGGATCGGACTCGGCATCATGGGCTCCCCCATGTCCGAGAACCTCCTCAAGGCCGGCTACTCGGTCACCGGCTTCACGCTGGAGCAGGACAAGCTGGACCGCCTGGCCGCCGCCGGCGGCACCGCCGCCGGCTCGATCGCCGAGGCCGTCGCGGACGCCGACGTCATCATCACGATGGTGCCCGCCTCCCCGCAGGTCGAGGCCATCAACTACGGCCCGAACGGCATCCTCGAGAACGCCAAGTCCGGCGCGCTGATCATCGACATGTCGTCGATCACCCCGCAGACCTCCGTCGACCTGGCGAAGAACGCCGCCGAGAAGGGCATCCGCGTCATCGACGCCCCGGTGTCCGGCGGCGAGGCCGGCGCCATCGAGGCCGTCCTGTCGATCATGGTGGGTGGCGAGCAGGCCGACTTCGACGCCGCGCTCCCGATCCTGGAGGCCCTCGGCAAGGTCATCGTCCTGTGCGGCCCGCACGGCTCCGGCCAGACGGTGAAGGCCGCCAACCAGCTCATCGTCGCGGTGAACATCCAGGCGTGCGCCGAGGCCGTCGTCTTCCTCGAGAAGTCCGGCGTGAACCTCGAGGCCGCCCTCGACGTCCTCAACGGCGGTCTGGCCGGCTCCACGGTCCTGACCCGCAAGAAGGACAACTTCCTGAACCGCGACTTCAAGCCCGGTTTCCGGATCGACCTGCACCACAAGGACATGGGCATCGTCACCGACGCCGCCCGCAACGTCGGTGCCGCCCTGCCCGTCGGCGCGGTCGTCGCCCAGCTGGTCGCCTCCCTGCGCGCCCAGGGTGACGGCGGCCTGGACCACTCCGCCCTGCTCCGCGCGGTCGAGCGCCTCTCCGGCGCCCAGGTCTGATCCCCTGCGGCCCGCACGCCGGGCCGCACTCCCCCCTTCCGGGGGCCCGAGTTTCCGGATGGTGCCGGTGCTGACACCTGTCCTGTCGCGCCCAAGCGCCGGCACCGTCCGGATTACCTCTCCCACTCTTTCTCTCAACAAACTGTTGACGTCGCGTTCACGCCGAAATTAGGCTGTTCCGCATGACGGAAGACGCTTTCCGTCAGCAGTTACCCGTACGGAAGGTCACCATGTCGAAGCGCACGCTGACGACCGAGTCCGGCGCCCCGGTCGCCGACAATCAGAACTCCGCCACCGCCGGCGTCGGTGGCCCGCTCCTGATCCAGGACCAGCAGCTCCTCGAGAAGCTCGCCCGCTTCAACCGTGAGCGCATCCCGGAGCGTGTGGTGCACGCCCGCGGCTCGGCCGCGTACGGCTACTTCGAGGTGACCGACGACGTCACCGCCTACACCTCGGCCAAGTTCCTCTCCGAGGTCGGCAAGAAGACCGAGACCTTCCTGCGGTTCTCCACCGTGGCCGACTCCCTCGGTGGCGCGGACGCCGTCCGCGACCCGCGCGGCTTCGCGCTGAAGTTCTACACCGAGGACGGCAACTACGACCTCGTCGGCAACAACACCCCGGTGTTCTTCATCAAGGACCCGATCAAGTTCCCCGACTTCATCCACTCCCAGAAGCGCGACCCCTTCACGGGCAAGCAGGAGCCGGACAACGTCTGGGACTTCTGGGCGCACGCCCCCGAGGCGACGCACCAGATCACCTGGCTGATGGGTGACCGCGGCATCCCCGCGTCCTACCGCCACATGAACGGCTACGGCTCCCACACCTACCAGTGGACCAACGCCCAGGGCGAGGCCTTCTTCGTCAAGTACCACTTCAAGACGAACCAGGGCATCCGCTGCCTGTCGGCCGAGCAGGCCGCCGAGCTCGTCGGCAAGGACGCGAACTCGCACCAGACCGACCTGCTCCAGGCCATCGAGCGCGGCGTGAACCCCTCGTGGACCCTGTACGTGCAGGTCATGCCGGCCGCCGAGGCCGCGGACTACCGCTTCAACCCGTTCGACCTCACCAAGGTGTGGCCGCACGCCGACTACCCGCTGCAGCGCGTGGGCCGCCTGGTCCTCGACCGCAACCCGGACAACGTCTTCGCCGAGGTCGAGCAGTCCGCGTTCTCCCCGAACAACTTCGTCCCGGGCATCACCGCCTCGCCGGACAAGATGCTCCAGGGCCGCCTGTTCGCGTACGCCGACGCCCAGCGCTACCGCCTCGGTGTGAACCACACCCAGCTGCCGGTCAACGCCCCGAAGGCGACGAAGGCCGACAACTACGGCCGCGACGGCGTCATGGCGCTGCGCAACGGCTCGCGCCACGACAAGAACTACGAGCCCAACTCGTACCAGGGTCCGGCCGAGACCGGCATAGCCCTGGGCGCCCCGAAGGCCGTCTCCGGCTACACGGGCACCCACGAGGCCCCGGCCCACACCAAGGACGACGACTTCTTCCAGGCCGGTGAGCTCTACCGCCTGATGTCGGAGGCCGAGAAGCAGCGCCTGGTGGCGAACATCGCCGGCGGCCTGTCTCAGGTCACCCTCGAGGACGTCATCGAGAAGAACCTGGCTCACTTCCACGCCGCGGACGCCGACTACGGCAAGCGCGTCGAGGAGGCCGTGCGCGCCCTGCGCGACGCCTGAGCCCCACAGATGTACCGGGGGTCTGACGGGAGGTCAGGCCCCGGGTGCTGAGCCCGCGCCGCGGACCCGGATGAGGGGTGGTACGTGGTGAGGGCAGGACGAGGACCGTGGCGAGCGTGCGAGCCAGTGCGGTGGTAATGGGTTCCGAGGCCCGTCTCTTGACCTGAGGGAGACGACGCCGGAGTTCTCGTCGCCCGCCCGCCACGGTCCCAGCCACTCCTCTGTATAGGGGCCACGCACAGGGTCCCCTATAGAGAGGAGAACCAACCTCCCCCATGTCTCCGCCCGGCGGTGCGAACGTCCTGTCGCGCCAGCCTCGCTCCGTCGGGCGGTAACAACCAGAGCGCCGAGTCACGGACGGTCCCGTGACTCGGCGCTTTGCCGTTCCCAGTGCGTGCCTCGTTCAGAGCGAGCTCGCGGCCCTGCGGATGAGGTCGAGGACCTCCTGCGGCCGGGACAGCATGGGGACGTGCGAGGAGTCGACCTCCGCGACGGTGGCGCCCATCCGCTGCGCGGCGAAGCGCTGGAGCTCGGGGTTGACCGCGCGGTCCCGGGTGGTGACCAGGAACCAGCTGGGCCTGGTCCGCCAGGCCGGCTCGCCGACCGTGGAACCCAGGACCTCCGCGCGGGGCGCGCCCTGCGTCGCCCACACCAGGCGCTGCTCCTCCTGCGGCAGGTCGCCGCAGAAGTCGGAGATGCCGTCACGGGAGATCCAGATGCGGCCGTCCTCGCTGTCGAGGTGCGAGAAGAGCGGCGGCGGGTCGAACTTGCCGATCAGCGCCTCGGGGGTCTCCCCGGTGTCCGGCCCCAGCGCGGCGATGTAGACGAGTCCCGCGACCCTCTCGTCCGTTCCGGCGGCGGTGATGACGTACCCGCCCCAGGAGTGCCCGACGAGGAGGGCCGGGGCGCTGACGCGGGCCAGCGCGCGGTGGACGGCGTCCACGTCCCCGTCCAGGGAGTCCAGGCTGTTCTGCGCGGACACCACCTCGTGCCCCTCGCACTGGAGGACCGGGATCAGCTTGCTGTAACAGGATCCGTCGGCCCACAGGCCATGGGCGAAGACGATGCTCGGCTTGGCGGTCGGCATGTGCGTGCTCCTGACGTGACGGGGAAGGCCAGGGGCCCGGGGGGCCCGCACGGGCCGCGGGAGGCGGCCGCGCACACCGGCAAGTCCACACCAGGACCCGGCGGCCCGCATCCCGGAGGGGAACACCGGAGGGGAACGCGGAGCGGCCCCCGCCCCTCCTGCCGGAGGGACGGGGGCCGCTTCGCGCGTGCGGAGTCGATCAGGCCTGGAGGGCCTTGATCGCGGTCGGGGCGTGGCCCGGCTCGGTCGCGAGCTCTTCGAACTCGGTGACGTCGCTCATGTCGACCGTCTTGCTCATCGCGATGTTGGTGACGCGCTCCAGGATCGCCTCGACGACGACCGGGACCTGGAACTCCTGCGCCAGCTTCTTGGCCTCCTCGAAGGCCTCGCCCAGCTTGTCCGGGTCGGTGACGCGGATGGCCTTGACGCCCAGGCCCTCGGCGACCTTGACGTGGTCGACGCCGTAGACGCCGATCTCCGGGGTGTTGATGTTCTCGAACTCGAGGTTGACCTCGAAGTTGATGCCGAGGCCGCCCTGCGCCTGGCGGATCAGGCCCAGGTAGGCGTTGTTCACGAGGACGTGGACGTAGGGGACCTTGTGCTGGGCGGCGACCGCCAGCTCCTCGATCATGAACTGGAAGTCGTAGTCGCCGGAGAGGGCGACGACCGGGACGTCCGGCTGCGCGGTGGCGGCACCGATGGCGGCCGGGATGGTCCAGCCGAGCGGGCCGGCCTGGCCGCAGTTGACCCAGTGGCGCGGCTTGTAGACGTGCAGGAACTGCGCGGCCGCGATCTGGGAGAGACCGATGGTGGTGACGTAGCGGGTCTCGGGGCCGAACGCCTTGTTCATCTCCTCGTAGACGCGCTGCGGCTTCATGGGGATGTTCTCGAAGTGCGTCTTGCGGAGCAGGGTGGCCTTGCGCTCCTGCGCGGAGGCGGCCCAGGCGGAGAAGTCCGGCAGCTTGCCCTCGGCCTTCCACTCCTTGGCGACCTCGATGAAGAGCTCCAGGGCGACCTTGGCGTCGGAGGCGATGCCGAAGTCCGGGGCGAAGATCTTGCCCAGCTGGGTGGGCTCGATGTCGACGTGGACGAACTTGCGGCCCTTGGTGTAGGCCTCCAGGTTGTAACCGGTGTGACGGTTGGCCCAGCGGTTGCCGATACCGATGACGGTGTCCGACTCCAGGAAGGTCGCGTTGCCGTAGCGGTGCGCGGTCTGCACGCCGACCATGCCGGCGGCCAGCTCGTGGTCGTCCGGGATGGTGCCCCAGCCCATCAGGGTGGAGATGACCGGGATGCCCGTCAGCTCGGCGAACTCGACCAGCAGGTCGGAGGCGTCGGCGTTGATGATGCCGCCGCCGGCGACGATCAGCGGACGCTCGGCCTCGAGCAGGAAGCTCAGGGCCTTCTCGGCCTGGGCGCGGCTGGCCTGCGGCTTGTAGACCGGCAGCGGGGTGTAGGTCTCGGGGTCGAACTCGATCTCGGTCAGCTGGACGTCGATCGGCAGGTCGATGAGGACCGGGCCGGGACGGCCGGAGCGCATCAGGTGGAAGGCCTGCTGGAAGACGCCGGGGACCTGCGCGGCCTCCAGGACCGTGGTGGCGGCCTTGGTGACGGGCTTGGCGATCGTGGCGATGTCGACGGCCTGGAAGTCCTCCTTGTGGAGCTTCGAGACCGGGGCCTGGCCGGTGATGCACAGGATCGGGATGGAGTCCGCGATCGCGGAGTACAGGCCGGTGATCATGTCGGTGCCGGCCGGGCCCGAGGTGCCGATGCAGACGCCGATGTTGCCGGCCTGGGCGCGGGTGTAGCCCTCGGCCATGTGGGAGGCGCCCTCGACGTGACGGGCCAGCGTGTGCGCGATTCCGCCCACGTTCTTGAGCTCGCGGTAGAACGGGTTAATCGCGGCACCGGGCACGCCGAACGCCTGCTCGACACCCTCGAGCTTAAGGATCTCAACGGCGGCAGCGGCGGCTGTCATACGAGGCATCAGGGTCTCCTGCGGGTCTGGCGGTCAGACTTTTTCCGGCATCCGGAATTTATGTTCTGCTATACGAAACAAGCTAAGCGGCGGCTTCCCGCACGTCAAGGCGGTGCGGCACCCCGGAACCCACCAAAAGCCGCATCTCTTTCGGTGAGTTGCACAAATGGCCGGGCTCGCGGGGTGAAACGGCGTGATTCGGCGGGCTCGCTCGCCCCCGCGGTCGCCGGTGGTGGAGCATGGACCCACGCACAGCTACGGAGGGGGTCCAGGGCTCATGGCGGAAGCGGTACCGGTGCGCTGCCCGGCGTGCCAGCGCGAGAACGGCTACATCTCACCGGTCTTCCCGTGTGCCTGCGGGAGCCCGGTCACCCCGCCGCTGGACCTGGCGGCGGCGCCCCTGCCGCTGACGCACCGCACCTGGCAGGACAGCTGGGTCACGGTGCGCTGCGGGTCCTGCGGGCGGGAGAGCGAGTGGCCGCACCCGGAGGTGGGGTGCGGCGCGTGCGGGACGGTCGTGCTGGTCCCCGTACGCCCGCCGGAAGAGGCGGAGCCCGGGACGGACGCGGCGGCCGGGGCGGATGCCGGGGACGCGGCCGGGGCGGATCCCGGCGTACGGGAGGGGGCGGGGGACGGCGTACGGGGGGACGGGCGCCCGGCCGGTCGGCCCCCGGCGGGCCCCGCTCCCGGGGGCGGCTCCGCCGGCGTGGTGCGGGGGCCCGCCTCCAGGCCGCCGTTCCGGCCGGTGACCATCCGTACCGCCCGGGACGCGGTGGCGACGGCGGCGCTGTACCTGCGCTGGCTCGGTTTCCGGGACGTGCGCCAGCCCGACGGGGTGCCGATCCCGTCGGCGGCGGTGGACCTGCGGGCGCCCGGGGTGGTGGCGCAGGTGGACCCGACGACGGCGCCGGCCGGGCTGCGGGCGGTGGAGTGCGTCTGGCTGAACGGTCTGACGGCGTCGACCACCAGCGTCTACTTCGCCCTGGCGGGCTATACGGAGGAGGCCCGGGGCCGCGCGGACGACCTGGGGATACCGCTGTTCGTCATGGACCTCACGGGCATGCCGCAGCCCGTCAACGACCCGGCGGACGCACTGGTCGTCCGGGGGGCCTAGGCTCGGGACCTGTTCGCACGTGCTGTTCGATCATGCCGTCCGGCCCTGCCGCCGCGTCGAGCCGTCCGAGCACGTCGCACCAGCCTGCCGACCCGAGGAGAGCCCGATGAGCCTGTACGACATCCCGCTGACCACCCTGGACGACGAGCCCACCAGCCTGGCGGCCCACCGCGGCAAGGCCGTCCTGGTGGTGAACACCGCCTCCCAGTGCGGGCTCACCCCGCAGTACTCGGGTCTGGCCCGCCTGCAGTTCGCGTACGAGGCGAAGGGCTTCACCGTCATCGGTGTGCCCTGCAACCAGTTCGGCGGCCAGGAGCCGGGCACCGCGGAGGACATCCAGACCTTCTGCGCGGCCGGCTTCGGCGTGACCTTCCCGATGCTGGAGAAGACCGAGGTGAACGGTGAGAACCGGCACCCGCTGTACCGGGAGCTGGTGAAGACCCCGGACGCCGAGGGCGAGGCGGGGGACATCCAGTGGAACTTCGAGAAGTTCCTGATCTCCCCCGCCGGTGAGGTCGTGGCCCGCTTCCGCCCGCGCACCGAGCCCGAGGCCCCCGAGGTCATCGCGGCGATCGAGGCGCAGCTGCCGGCCTGACCCCCGTTCGCCGCGGGCGCCCGGTCACCGGGCGCCCGGGGCCGGGAGCGGGCGCGGGGGCCCGGGGCCGGGGGCGGGCGCGGGGGCCCGGGGGTCTCAGCCCACGAGATCGGTCTCGTCGTACTCCTGCGCCGACCCGGCGGCCGTGAGGTCCCGCAGCTCCACCCGGCGGATCTTCCCGGACACGGTCTTGGGCAGCTCGGCGAACTCGATGCGCCGGATCCGCTTGTACGGGGAGAGGACCCCCCGGGAGTGCTCGAACAGCACCCGCGCGGTCTCCTTCCCGGGCTCCCAGCCGGCGGCGAGGGTGATGTACGCCTTGGGCACGGCGAGCCGCAGCGCGTCGGGGGCCGGGACGACGGCCGCCTCGGCGACCGCCTCGTGCTCCAGCAGGGCGCTCTCCAGCTCGAACGGGCTGATCTTGTAGTCGGAGGCCTTGAAGACGTCATCGGCCCGGCCCACGTAGGTCAGGTAGCCGTCGGCGTCGCGCGAGGCGATGTCCCCGGTGCGGTAGAGGCCGTCCGCCATGGCCTCGGCGGTGCGCTCGGGGTCGTCGCGGTAACCCGTCATCACCCCGGCGGGGGCGCGGCGCAGGTCCACGCACAGCTCCCCCTCGTCGGGGGACTCCTTGCCGGTGACGGCGTCCAGCAGAACGATCTCGTAGCCGGGCGCGGGGCGCCCCATGGAGCCCGGCTTGACCTCGGCGCCGGGGAAGTTGCCCACCTGGAGGGTGGTCTCGGTCTGCCCGAAGCCGTCGCGGATGGTGATGCCCCAGGCCTCCTTGACCCGTTCGATGACCTCGGGGTTCAGGGGTTCGCCGGCGGCCACGGCCTCGCGCGGGGGGCGGCGCAGGGCGGTGAGGTCGGACTGGATCAGCATCCGCCAGACGGTGGGCGGGGCGCAGAAGGTGGTCACCCCGCCGCGGTCCATCTCGGCCATGAGCCGCTCCGCGTCGAAGCGGGTGTAGTTGTGGACGAAGACGGTGGCCCCGGCGTTCCAGGGGGCGAAGAGGTTGGACCAGGCGTGCTTGGCCCAGCCGGGCGAGGCGATGTTGAGGTGCACGTCTCCGGGGCGCAGGCCGAGCCAGTACATGGTGGAGAGGTGCCCGATGGGGTACGAGGCGTGGGTGTGCTCGACGAGCTTGGGGCGGGCGGTGGTGCCCGAGGTGAAGTAGAGCATCAGCGGGTCGGAGGCGAGGGTGGTCCCGTCGGGGCGGAAGCCGCTGTCGGCCCCGTACATGTCGGCGAGCCGCAGCCAGCCGGCCGGCACCCGGTCACCGGCGGCGATCCGGGTGTAGCCGCCGGGCACCTCGTCGAACTTCGGGGTGTCCTCGGTGCGCGCGATCACGTGGCGGACGCCGCCGCGCTCGATGCGGTCGCGCAGGTCGGCCGGGCCGAGCAGCGGGGTGGCGGGGATGACGACGGCGCGCAGCTTCATCGCGCCGAGCATGACCTCCCACAGCTCGCGCTGGTTGCCGAGCATGACCAGGACCCGGTCGCCGGCGGCCACACCGCGCTCGCGCAGCCAGGTGGCGGCGGAGCCGGAGCGCAGCCGCATCTCGTCGAAGGTGACGGCCTCGGTGGCCCCGTCCTCCTCCACGATCCGCAGCGCGTCGGCGGTGTTGCCCTCCGCGATGCGGTCGAACCAGTCGAACGCCCAGTTGAAACGTTCGGGGCGGGGCCAGGTGAATCCGGCGCGGGCGGCTTCGTACTGCCCTCGGTGGGCGAGCAGGAAGTCCCGTGCGGCCAGGAAGCTGTCGGTGGCGCTGTTCTCCGTCATGGAAGGCATCGTGCCGCGCCGGACGGCCCCTCCACCAGGGCGGCGTCAGCCCCGGATTGACCCGAAGCGGACCTTGCCGGGGCCGTCGCCCAGCGCGGCGAGCATCGCCTCCGCCTCGGCGGCGATCTCCTCCTTCACCGTGCGCGTCGTGTCCCGGAACAGCTCGACGGTGAGCCCGTCCTCGCTCCCCGCCCAGACCCCGCCCAGGAACCCGTCGACCATGACCACGCACCGGCTCTGGTTGCCGCTCGCGTTGCGCCCCTTGAACTCCGGGGGGATGACGCGGGTCCGGTCGGCGTGCGAGAGCAGCAGGTTGTCGAACTCGGGGAGGAAGCGGGGCGGTGCGGGGGTGCCGGGGTCGGGGCGGGGCGCGTCGGGCAGGTCGAAGAGCTCGGTGCCGTTCTCGTCGCGGAAGGTGACCAGGCGCGGCCGGAGCCGCTCGAAGACCTCCCGGAGCCGGGTGATCCCGGCCCAGGTCTGCATGTCCTTGACGGAGGCGGGCCCGAAGGCGCCGAGGTACCGCAGCACCATCGCGTCGGTCCCCTCCCGCGTCGCCTCCTGCGGGGACCGGCCGGTCCAGGTCTCCAGGGTGGTCAGCCGGACCTGCCCGCCGCGCCCCCACACCCCGCGCGGGGTCACCTGGACGAGCGGCAGCAGGCAGCGGGCGGCGACGGCCAGCGACTGCGGGTCGGCGCCGGGCCACACCCGGAGCAGTTCCTCGCGGATCTCCCCCATGGTGCGCGGCTCCTCCTCGACGAACCCGCGGGCCCGTGCGGCGAGCACCTCCAGGTCGACTCCGGCCAGCCCCTTGCGGAAGTACTGCACCTCGCGGTCCCGGGCCCCTTGCACCAGGGGCCTCAAGGTCAGGGCGTCCTGCACCGTATGCGTGTGAATGGTGGACCGCATGGTCACCATCCGCACCACCTCCCGCTCCTCCATCAGCCGCCCCAGCTCCTCGGGCCGGAACCCGGCGAGCCGGGCGTGGAGCTGGTAGTAGGGCGGCTTGACGTTCTGAGCCTGGAGCCCGAGCAGGTGCGCGACGGCATCGCCCGCCGGCATGTCGGCGCGGCTCAGCAGCAGCTGGCGGGCGAGCGTGGCACGGTTCAGTGCGCGGGTGCCGAGTACGGAACTCGTGAGGGAAGCCATACCCGCAACCTAGCCCCCGTTGCGGACACCTTCTGTCCGCAACCCGCCCCCTCCCTGGAGCTGCGATGCCGGAGCGCCCAGACCGCCGCCCCACCCCCGCGAAGCGGGCCGCCTGGCTCCGCCCGTCCGGCAACTCCCCCGCACCCCCGTCGGCGGCTCCGGCCACCGTCCCCCCGGACCACCACAGCGTGATCGACTCGGCCGTCTACCGCGAGGGCCGCCGCGTCGCCTCCCCCACCACCCTCGCCGAGACCTTCCGGCGACTGCGCGAACAGCCGGACGGCATGGCCTGGATCGGACTCCACCGCCCGACGGAATCCGAACTCCACTCCCTGGCGGCCGAGTTCAACCTCCACCCGCTCTCGATCGAAGACGCCCTGGAGGCCCACCAGCGCCCCAAGCTGGAACGCTACGGCGACACCCTCTTCGTGGTCCTGCGCGCGGCCCGCTACCTGGACGCCCAGGAGGAGGTCGACTTCGGCGAGCTCCACGTCTTCGTCGGCCCGGACTTCCTGATCACGGTCCGCCACGGCGCGGCCCCCGACCTCTCCGCGGTCCGCCGCCGCATGGAGGAATCCCCGGACCTCCTCTCCCTGGGCCCGGAGGCGGCCCTGTACGCCATCCTCGACGCGGTGGTGGACGGCTACGCCCCGGTGGTCGCGGGCGTCCAGAACGACATGGACGAGATCGAGACGGAGGTCTTCCGCGGCGACCCGGAGGTCTCCCGCCGCATCTACGAACTCTCCCGCGAGATGGTCGAGTTCCAACGCGCCACCCGCCCCCTGGTCGGCATGCTCCACGCCCTGATGGCCGGCTTCGCCAAGTACGGCACGGACGAGGAACTCCAGCGCTACCTCCGCGACGTGGCGGACCACGTCACCCACACCAGCGAACGCGTGGACGGCTTCCGCCAGGCCCTGACCGAAATCCTCACGGTCAACGCCACCCTGGTCTCCCAACAACAGAACGCCGAAATGCGAGCCCTGGCGGAGGCGGGCTTCGAACAGAACGAGGAGATCAAGAAGATCTCCTCCTGGGCCGCCATCCTCTTCGCCCCCACCCTGGTCGGCACGATCTACGGCATGAACTTCGAGACCATGCCGGAACTGCACTGGGTTGCGGGGTACCCTTTCGCGATCCTCCTGATGGCGGTGGTCTGCACGAGCCTGTACGTGATCTTCAAGAAGCGCGACTGGTTGTAGGACGGGAAGCCGCGCCGTTGATCGGCGTCGCGACGGCGGGCCGGCGGCCACGGCCCTCACCGGCGCACGGGACTTCTCAGAAAGGTGCCCCATGGCCCAGCCCACCACGGTGAGCCTCACCAAAGCGTCGCCCACGGTCTCGTTGGACAAGCACGGGGTGACCTCAGGGCTCATCAGGGTCAACCTGAACTGGACATCACCGCAGGCCGCCGCCGAGCGCTCAGCCCGCGAGGCCCGTGGTCTGTTCAGCCGGATACGGGCCTCACTGCGATCAGCCACGGCCAAGAACGTGGATCTCGACCTGGGCTGCATGATCCGGTGCACCGACGGCACCAAAACCGTCGTCCAGGCCCTGGGGAACGCCTTCGGGGCCGTGGACCGCTTCCCCTACGTCGCCCTGGACTCGGACGACCGGACCGGGTCCCGTGCGACAGGGGAGAACCTCGTCATCAACCTGGACCACCAGGCCGAGTTCCAGAAGCTCCTGCTCTTCGTCTACATCTACGACGGTTCCGGCGACTTCCGCGGCCTCGACGCGGTGGTGACCCTCACCTCCGACCGTGGTGACCGCTTCCAGGTCAGCCTCGACGAGTGCCCGCCCCAGGCGCATGCCTGCGCCATCGCCCTGATCAAGCGGCAGAAGGGCGAGCTCGTGATCGGACGCGAGGTGCGCTGGTTCACCCCGCAGGACGGCCCCGGCGTCCAGGACGTGATCTCCCGGGCGTACCGCCTCGGTATGAAGTGGACGCCGGGCAGGAAGTAGCCGGCCGGTCAGGGGTGGGGGGTGGCGCGGAGGTCGGCCAGGAGTTCGGCCTGGCCTTCCAGGACTCCCGAGAGGATCTCGCGGGCGACGCGCAGGAGTTCGGCGACGCGGGGGTGGCTCAGGCTGTAGTGGACGGTGGAGCCCTCTCTGCGGGTGACCACCAGGTTGGCCTTGCGCAGGACGGCGAGCTGCTGGGAGAGGCTCGCGGCCTCCACCCCGACCTCGGGCAGCATCTCGGCGACCGCGTGCTCGCGCACCGAGAGGAGTTCCAGGACGCGGATGCGGACCGGGTGCCCCAGCGTTTTGAAGAACTCCGCCTTCAGCTGGTACAGCGGTGTGCTCACCTCGGTACCCCTGCTGCGACTGCCCATCTCATCCACCCGGAACCGTTTCCTCGCGGGGCACCCCTGCGCCCCCTCCCCTCCACCTTATGACCTCAGCAATTGCAGGTCCGTGCACCTGTGCCCGCGCACCGGCGGTCAGCCGCGGGGTGGGGTGGCCAGTTCCGCCAGGGCCCGGTCGAGGGTGTGGGTGAAGTGGTCCACGGCGGGGGCGTCGATGCAGAGCGGGGGCTTGATCTTGAGGATGTTGAGGTGGTCGCCCGTCGGCTGGACGATGACCCCGAGGTCCAGCATGCGGTCGCAGAGTTCCGCGGTCTCCTCGGTGGCGGGCTCCAGGGTGGTGTGGTCGCGGACGAGTTCCAGGCCGAGGTAGAGGCCTGAGCCGTGGACGGCGCCGATGAGCGGGTGGCGGGCGGCGAGGGCCTGGAGGTCGGTCTTGAGGCGGCCTCCCGTGCGGACGGCGTTGCCCTGGAGGTCCTCGTCGCGCAGGGTGTCCAGGACGGTGAGGCCGGCGATGCTGGAGACGGGGCTGCCGCCGGTGGAGGAGAAGAAGTAGCCCTGGTCGCGGTAGCGGTCGGCGACGGCGCGGCTGGTGATGACGGCTCCCAGTGGATGGCCGTTGCCCATGGCCTTGGCCACGCACACGATGTCGGGGACGGCCTGCTGCTGTTCGAAGCCCCAGAACCAGTGGCCCAGGCGGCCGTAGCCGACCTGGATCTCGTCGGCGATGGCCAGGCCCCCGTGCCGGCGTACGGCGGCGTACACCTGGCGGAGGTAGCCGTCGGGGAGGGCGACGCCGCCGGCGTTGCCGTAGTAGGACTCGCTGAGGAAGGCGCCGGCGGGGCGGCCGGAGGCGGCCAGGTCGTTGATGACCCGGACGGCCTCCGGGGCGTACTGGGCGGCTTGTTCGCCGCGGTGGCGGCCCCGGTAGGAGTTGGGCGAGTCGACGGTGTGGACCCAGCCGGGGCGGGTGGCGAGGGCGTTGGGGTTGTCCTGGAGGGAGGTGGAGACGGCGTCGGAGGCGTACGTCCAGCCGTGGTAGGCCTCGCGGAGGGCGACGACGTCGTGCCGGCCGGTCGCCCCGATGGCGAGCCTGATCCCCAGGTCGACGGCCTCGGAGCCGGAGTTGACGAGGAAGACCGTGTCGAGGGGGTCGGGCAGGAGCGCGGCGAGGCGTTCGGTGAACTCGACGACGGCGGCGTAGTGGAAGCGGGAGTTGGTGTTGAGGCGGCGCAACTGGCGGGCAACGGCCTGCTCGACGCGCGGATGGGCGTGACCGAGCGGGGTGACGTTGTTGACCATGTCCAGATACGAGCGGCCCTCGGCGGAGACCATGTGGTGGCGCCACCCGCGTTCCATGCGCGGCGGGTTGGCGTAGTAGTGCTCCTGGACGGCGGCGAACGAGGCCTCGCGGCGGGCGAGGAGGTCCGGCTGCGGGGCGGCGGTGGCGGCCGCCGGGAGGCCGAGGAGCGGGGCGGGGTCGGCGGTGAGCGCGAGCCAGCCGGGGGCGTACTCGGGCCGCACCAGCGGCGGGACGGCGGGGCCGGCGGGCAGGCGCAGCGAGAGGCGGAAGCGGGTGCCGGCCTCGACGGCGGCCAGCCGGTCGCCGGCGCGCACGGGCGCCCCGGCGGCGGGGGCGGGCCGGACGGTGTCGGGGAAGGAGAGGTGCAGGACGTACGGGCCGCCGGCGAGGGTCAGGTGGCCCGGGGCCGCCGCGAGGACCTCGCCGTCGTACGGGGCGTGCAGCTCTGCGGCCCGGGCCGGCCATACGTCGATGCCGGTCGCGACGGTGGCGGGTGAGGTGGCGGACAGGGCGGGGGCCTCGGTGAGCCGCACACCGCCGTGCCGGGTGACGACGGCGGTCGCGCCGGCCTCGGCGAGGAGCGCGGCCGCGAGGCGGTCGTCGGCGCCCTTCTCCAGCCAGGTGCCGTGGTCCATGGCGTCGGCCTCGGCGGACAGGTCGAGGAGCCTGATGCCGGCCGGGTCGAGTCCGGCCACCAGGGGCCGGGCGGGGGCGGGTACGGGGACGGGGGCAGGGGCAGGGACGGGGGCGGCGCTCCGGACGGGGGCCGGGCGGAGGCTCTCGGCGATCAGGCGGGTCATGACCGCGGCCGGTACGGCGGTGGCCTGTTCGAAGATGCGCCACTCGCGGTCGAGGGCGGCGTTGACGTAGGCGTTGTCCCCGTCGACGGCGGCCTGGTGGCGACCGCTGACCACCAGGGTCGCGGCACGGAGGACGACCAGCGGCCACAGGGCCGCCGCCTCGGCGGCGGACAGCGGGCGGACCTCGTGGAAGGCGCGGACGGCGGGCAGGAGGTGGTGCGGTTCCATGCCGTCGTGGTGCAGCATCGAGGACAGCGGTACCGCGAGCTCGCACACCGCCCAGGTGTCCGTCAGGTCGCCGAAGTCGATGATCCCGTCGGGCAGCGGCAGCGGGCCATCCGGGGTGCGGACCAGGTTGTCGTCGGTCAGGTCCAGGTGCACGGCCTGGCGCGGGAGCCGGTCGGCGACCTCCAGCAGGGCGGTCCGGGCCTCGGTGACCGCCGCCTGTACGGCGGCGCGCCGGTCCGCCTCGGTGACGTGTTCCAGGAGCTGGTCGACGACCCGTTCGGCGTGGCGGGGGTCCCACTGCAGGACGCGGTCCAGTCCCGGATGGCGGAAGCCGCTCAGGGTGGTGCTGACCCGGCCGGCGATCGTTCCCATGGCGGCGACCGTCCGGGGCGGCAGGTGGCGCGGGCCCGAGAGCGTCCCGCCGGGCAGGTGCCGCAGCAGCCGCGCGGTGACGGGGCCGCCGTCGGTGTCCACGGCGGCGATCCTGCGGCTGCCGTCGGCGGCCCGCAGGACGGTCGCCAGGCGCAGCCCGGGCTGCGCGTCGGCGATCAGGTCGGCGGCGGTGTCCTGGGCGTCGATCTCGGTCGCGGTGAAGACCGGGTTCGCGATCTTGAGGACGGCGGCGGGCGATCCGTCGGGGTGGGACAGGAGGAAGTTGGCGTCCTGCTGGCTGCCGAGCGAGGCGGCGTGTACGTCGAGGCCGAAGTGTTCGGCGGCTATCCGACGCGCCTGCCCGGCGGTGACGCGCGGGGCGGGAAGGGCCTGGTGGGTGAAGAAGTCGACGGTCTGGGGGCGGGGCTGGTGGTCGTACGTCATGTCGGGACCTCGGCTGTTCGGACGGGGACGGGGGCGGGGGCGGGTGGATCGCCGCGCCTGGGGAGGGCGGCAGGCCGGTGCGGGCGTACGGACGTGCGTGCGTGGGTGGCTCACGGGTCCGGCACCGAGGGCCGTCCCGGCGCCGCTCGCGGCGGGATGCCGGCGTGGACGGGGGGGATCAGCGGCCGGGGAGGCCGCAGGGCGGGGGGAGCGGCGAGGGGGCCACGCCCCGGGGGGAGCTGCGGTCCGGGAAGGCCGCGGGGGCGCAGGGAGCGCCCGCCCGGGAAGGCTGCGGGGCGGAAGGAACGGCGGCCCAGGAAGGCTGCGGGGCGGAACGAACGGCGGCCTGGGAAGGCCGGACGGCGGATAAACCTCCGGTTGGGAGGCCGGCGGCCGGGCCGAAGACCGGGTGGGTCTCGGAGCGGACCGGCCGGAGACGGGATGGCCTCGGGCCGGGCGGGTGGGGCCGGGTGGGGACCGAGGGGCACGGGACTGCCGGTCGGCCCCAGGCCGGGAGCCCTGCGGCCCGGGACCCGCGAGCCGGGCACCAGGTCGTGGGCCGGGACCCAGGACCGAGGGGCAGCGGCCGCAACCCGCCGGCCGTCGGGCTCGGGCCGTAGACCGGAGGGCCAAGAACCCCGAGCTCGGGAGCCGGGGAGCAGCGGCCCGGGACCCGCGAACCGGGCACCAGGTCGTGGGCCCGGACTCAGGCCCGAGAGGCAGCAGCCCCAACCCGCCGACCGCCGGGCTCAGGCCGTAGACCGGGAGGCCAAGGGCCCCCGGCCCCCAAACCCAGGAGCCGCGGCCCGGGACCCGCGAGCCGGGCACCAGGTCGTGGCCCCGGACTCAGGCCGGAGAGGCAGCGGCCGCAACCCGCCGGCCGTCGGGCTCGGGGCGTAGACCGGAGGGCCAAGGACCGCGAGCCCGGAAACCCGGAAGCCCAGGACCAGGGAGCCCGAGGAGCAGCGGACACCGGGGAGACCGGGGAGCCGGGGAAACCGGGGCCGCGTGCCGGGTAAGCCCGGGGCCGGGTCACAGGTCAGGGGCCCGAGGTCACCGGTCGGGGCCAGGGGTCTCGGGGTGTGTGGGGAGGCCCCTGGGGCACGAGACCCGACCCCGTGGCGCCCCCCGGCCCGGGCCGGGGGGCGGCGTCAGTCGACGTCCCAGAGGAAGCGGTGGGTGTGGATCCCGAAGTAGGGGAAGTTCTCCACCGCCGCGACGCCCTCGATGGGGCGTACGACGTCGTTGACGAAGTCCAGCAGGTCGTGCGGACGGCGGCAGACGACCTCCGCGAACAGGTCGAACGTGCCTGAGGTGAGCACGGCGTAGACGATCTCGTCGTGGTGCGAGAGCGCGTCGGCCACGGCGCGCGGATCGCCGTCCACGCGCAGGCCGAGCATGGCCATGGTCTGGCCGCCCATGGCCATGGGGTCGGTGACCCCGACCACCTGTACCACCTTGGTGTCGATCAGCCGATGGAGCCGTTGCCGGGCCGCCGAGGGCGACAGCCCGACCTTCGGCCCGAGTTCGGCGTACGGGATCCGCCCGTCCGCCTGGAGCTCGCGCAGGATCGCCCGGTCGATGTCGTCCATGGCTCTCACCTCCTGTACGGAACCAGCTAAACATCTGCTTGATTCGAGCACAAGAGGCGTCCATCACGATGGAATCAGTTGCCTAGGCGATTGAATCGGTTGTCGATCAGTCCGCGTCGGCGTGCGGTGGACGCCTGCTTCGGGCGACTGATGGGCGAGAGGGACGGCCGGCGGGCGAGGGCGGTCGGGGCCTGAACCGGCTCAGGCCGGCGGGGCGGCTTCCTCCCCGTCGGCGTCACCCTCGAGGGTCATGAGGCCGATGCACTCCACGTCGATCTGGTCGGCCAGCTCCACCAGGACGCCGGCCAGCCCGAGGGCCGTGCCCGGGTCCAGATCGGTCTCACCGTCGTACACCGAGTTCAGCCAGCCGCCCGCGAGGCGGCGCAGCAGGGCGGTGACCTCGTCCGCGGGGATCAGCAGGCCGCCGTCCGCCACCGAGACCAGGGGTACGTACGCGTTCATGACGCAGCCTCCTCCGCCGCCCGCCTTCAGTCCTCGGGCCCGGCCGCCGCGATCGCGGCGAGGGCCGACCCCGGGTCCTGCTCCACCACGAGGTCGCCGAGGCTGACGACGCCGACGAGTTCGCCGTCCCCGGTCACCACCGGCAGACGCCGCAGGGCCTTGCGCCGCATGAGGGCGATGGCCTCGTCCACGCCGTCGTCGGGCCGGACGGTGACCGGGTCGGTGGTGCAGACGGCGTCCACGGTCGTCTCGGCGGGGTCCCGGCCGTCGGCCACGGCGCGGACGACGAGGTCCCGGTCGGTCAGGATGCCGCGCAGCCTGCCGGCGTCGACGACGAGCACGTCCCCGATGTCGGCGTCGCGCATCACCCGCGCCGCCTCGGCCAGCGAGGTCGGCTTCTCGACGGCCACCGGATTCCCGGTCATCACCTCGTGCACGCGACGCGTCATCGCTCCTCCCAGGTCCGGATGCCTGTGCCGGAGCCCAGCGCCGGATCCCCGTGCCGGATACGGCTCCCACCGGGCGGCTACCCGCGCCGGGGCCGGGCAATCACCGCCGTCCGGACGGGGGCCCGGGTGGGGGTGGCGGCTCAGGCGGCGGGAGCGGGCGGGGCCGCGGCCAGCCGCCGCAGCGCGGACCGGCGCTGGACCAGGGCCAGGCCCGCCACCCCCGCGCCGAGCGCGAGCCAGCCGGCCGGGCCGGCGGCCATGACGGCGCCGGTCAGCAGGAGCGGGCCGACGGCCTTCTGGGTGGACGGGGAGATGCCCGCCACCCCCAGGTACGAGGCCCGGGCCTCCCCCGGCGCGAGGGAGACGGCCAGTTCCCAGGAGCAGACCGAGCGCACCAGCTCGGCGGCGGTGACCAGGACCGCCGCGCCGAGCAGGACGGCGGACGCGGTCCAGGGGCCGTTGGCGGGGGTCAGCGCGAGGAGCACGCAGGCGCCGAGCAGGAAGAGCCCGTACCAGGCGACGGCGCCGGCCGCCTCGTACGGGGTGCGGACCTTGGCCGAGACGGTGAGCTGGAGGACGACGACGAGCACGGTGTTGACGGCGAGGAACGCCGGGACGACGGCGTGCGGTGCGTCGGTGTGGTGGACGAGCCACAGCGGCAGGCCGACGTTGAGGAGCGAGTCGTCCAGGTTGAGGGGCATGTCCAGCAGGACGAAGCGGAGGTAGCCCCGGTCCCGCCAGGGGCTCCGGCGGCCGGACGGGTTCACGTGGGCGGGGCCGGCGTGGGCCGGAGCGGCCTCGGCCTTCGGCCGCGCGGCGGCGGCGACCAGGCGTCCGGGGTCGTGCGGTTCGCGGGTGCGCCACACCAGGACGGAGGCCACCAGGAAGGACAGGGCGTTGCCGAGGATGAGGACCTCGTACGCGCCCCGGGTGCCGATGGCGAGGCCGATGGCGGCGATGCCGGCGCCGACGGCGTACCCGGCGTTGGCGGCGCTGCGCGACAGGGCCTGGTAGGTGGCGCGGCGCTCGCCCGCCACCCGGGTGGCGAAGAGCATCTCAAGGGTCTTGGCGGCCCGGTCGCCGAGGTGGGTGAGGGCCACGATCGCCAGGAGCAGCTCGAAGCGGGTGACGACGAGCATCGCACAGAGGGCGGCGAGCCGCAGCAGGTGACAGGCGATCAGGAGGGGGCGTACGGGGAACCGGTCGGCCAGGTGGCCGGCGAGCGGGGAGCCGGCGATGCCCGCGATCGCGCCGACGCCGAGCATGAGGCCGAGGCGGGCGGCGTCGAGGCCGACGACGAAGGTGAAGAAGAGGACGGAGGCGGCGGCCCAGACGCCGGTTCCGGTGCGGTCGAGGAGCTGGCCGAGCAGCATGATCCGCGCGTCCCGGCCGCCGGGCGGCCGCCGCAACTGCGCGATCAGCCCGCCCGCCCCGGAGCCGCCCTCCACGCCGGGGCCCGCAGCGCCGCCCGCGTGCACGGCCGGGGACCGGGCCGGAGCCGGGGGCGCGGGCGGGGTGCCGGGCCCCGGGGCTGCGGCGCCGCCGGGGCCGGTGGCGTGGTCGTCCCTGGCCTGTCCTGCCGTACCGCGCCGTCCCATGCCGGGCCCCCGCCTTCCCCCGTCCGAAAGTATCTCGATGTCGAGATACCAGACGGCAGCCTGCCCTCTCATCTATCTCGACGTCAAGATATTTCGGACCGGGGTGATCCGGCCTCTAGCGCGGCAGGAGCGTCGCGGCCACCCCCGCCGGGACCGGGGCGAGGCCCGCCGGGCGGGTGGTGAAGGTGCCCCGGCCCTGGGTGCGGCCGCGCAGGCGGGACGCGTAGCCGAACAGTTCGGCCAGCGGCACCGTCGCCGTCACCACCGCCGTCCCGGCCCGGGTGGCCGAGCCGGTGACCCGGCCGCGCCGGGCGGCGAGGTCACCGAGGACCGCGCCGACGGACTCGTCCGGGACGGTCACCGTGACCTCCGCGACCGGCTCCAGGAGCTCCAGCGCGCTCGCGCGCAGGGCTTCCCGCAGCGCGAACCGGCCGGCCGCGCGGAAGGCGAACTCCGAGGAGTCCTTGGAGTGGGTCGCCCCGTCGGTCAGGACGACCCGCAGCCCCGTCACCGGATGCCCGCCGAGGGGACCCTCCGCGAGGGCGTCCCGGCAACCCGCCTCCACGGCCCGCGCGTACTCCTGCGGGACCCGGCCCCCGACCACGGCCGAACGGAACGCGAAGCCCGGCTCGCCCAGCGGCTCGACGTCGATCACCACATGGGCGAACTGGCCCGCGCCACCCTCCTGTTTGACGTGCCGGTAGACCAGCCCCGAGACACCCTCCACCACGGTCTCCCGGTAGGAGACCCGGGGCCGGCCCACGACGACCTCCACCCCCTGGTCCCGGCGGATCTTCTCCACCGCGACCTCCAGATGGAGCTCGCCCAGCCCCGACAGCACGGTCTGCCCCGTCTCCGCGTCGGTCCGGACCACCAGCGAGGGGTCCTCCTCGGCGATCCGGGCGAGCGCGGCGGAGAGCCGGCCGGTGTCCGTGCTGCGGCCCGCCTCGACCGCCACCGACACCACCGGATCGGCCACCGTGGGCGGTTCGAGCAGCAGCGGGGCCCCGGGCGCGCACAGGGTGCTGCCCGCGCGGGCCGTCTTGGGCCCGATCACCGCGACGATGTCACCCGCCACCGCCTCCTCCCGTTCCTCGTGCCGGTCGGCCTGCACCCGCAGGATCCGCCCGATCCGTTCCGTCCTGCCCGTACCGGGGTCCAGTACGGTGTCGCCCTTGCGCAGGGTGCCCGCGTAGAGGCGTACGTACGTCAGCCGTCCGGTCGTGCTCGCCGTCACCTTGAAGGCGAGGGCGGCCAGCGGCTCCGCCGGGTCGGCGGGGCGGCCCTGCACCGCCGGCATGTCGGCCGGCGACGGCAGGTACGCCACGACGGCGTCCAGCAGCGGCTCGATCCCGCGGTTGCGGTAGGCCGAGCCGCACAGCACCACGACGCCGTCCCCGGCGAGGGTCAGCTCGCGCAGGGCGCGGACCAGCGTCTCCTCGGTGAGGGAGCCGGAGGCGCAGAACTCCTCCAGGGCGTCCGCGTGGAGTTCGGCCACCGTCTCCTCCAGGAGCCGGCGCCGCCCGCGCGCCTCCTCCAGCAGCTCTACGGGGACGGGCGCCGTCTCGTACGCGTCCTTGCCCGTGCCCGCGCCCCACAGCAGGGCGCGCATCCGCAGGAGGTCGACGACGCCGGTGAAGGCGTCCTCACGGCCGACGGGCAGCTGGACGACCAGGGGGACGGCGCCGAGCCGGTCCCGGATCGAGGCCACCGCCGCGTCGAGGTCGGCGCCGGCCCGGTCCAGCTTGTTGACGAACGCGATGCGCGGCACGCCGTGCCGGTCCGCCTGCCGCCACACCGACTCGCTCTGCGGCTCGACCCCGGCGACGGCGTCGAACACGGCGACGGCCCCGTCGAGCACGCGCAGCGAGCGCTCGACCTCGTCGGCGAAGTCGACGTGGCCGGGGGTGTCGATCAGGTTGATCCGGTGCCCGTCCCAGGCGCAGCTGACGGCCGCGGCGAAGATGGTGATGCCGCGGGCGCGCTCCTGGGCGTCGAAGTCGGTGACGGTCGTCCCGTCGTGGACCTCGCCGCGCTTGTGGATGGTGCCGGTCGCGAACAGGATCCGCTCGGTGACGGTGGTCTTGCCCGCGTCGACGTGGGCGAGGATGCCGAGGTTGCGGACGGTGGTGAGGGGGCTGGGGCGGGTTTCGGTGCGAGTGCGCATGGCCCAGGGCCTTTCGGATGCCGGGATCTGGTGAAGAGGGCGGCGCGATTGCCCGACGTATCGTCATGACACGTCGCGAGGAGGCCGGTTAAGGGCCTGCGGACGTGTCGAGGCCGAGGGAACTCGGACGCATGCGTCGGGGCGTACGGTGACAGCCGCGCAGCTGTTACCGCGCGGTGCGAGACACCGGGATCACGTCGTACCGGGCCGGGGGAACGAGGGCGGCGGCGGTGTGCGTACGCATGACCCTGTTCCCCTTCTCTTCGTCCGACGGCATGAGGCGCGCGGGCCGTTTCGGCGGCGCGCACGGCGAGTGTAGGCAGTGCGCGCCGCCGGGGGCACCGGATTTTCCGCGGCCTCAGACGAGGAGGCGCTCGCGCAGCCGGGCGGCGGTGGCGGGGGTGACGCCGACGGCGTCGGAGAGGTAGCCGGAGGGAGACCCGTAACGGCTCGTCAGGTCGGCGAGGACCAGGGCCATGACCTCGGCCGGGGCGCGTCCGTACGCGGGCCAGCGCAGGGTGCGGCCGGGGTGGGCGGCGTGCCAGTCCGCGACGAGGCGGGCGGTGGCGAGCTCGGTGAGGGCGAAGTCGGCCAGGATCTGCTCCTCGTCCACGTCGAGGAGGGTCAGGACGAGCGCGGCGATGAGGCCGGTGCGGTCCTTGCCCGAGGCGCAGTGGAAGACGGCGGGTCCCGGGCCGTCGGCGATCAGCTCGATGGCCCGACGGATCTCCTCGGTCCCGTCCTCGGCGACTTCGGCGAAGCGGTCGGCGAGGTAGCGCCAGGGGTCGAGGGCGGGGTCGATCGCGGACTGGTCGTAGGGGCGGTGCTCGATGCTGAGGTTGGCGTAGGTGAACCGCTCCGGCTCGGGTATCCGGCCCTTGGCCTCGATCTCCCAGGGGTAGCGCAGGTCGATGACGGTACGGATGCCGAGGCCGAGGAAGCGGTCCCAGTCGCCGTGCGCGGTGTCGAGCTTCCCGAGGGAGTCGGAGCGGTAGAGGACGCCCGTGGCGACGCTGCGACCGTCGGCGGAGCGGTAGCCGCCGAGGTCGCGGAAGTTGTGGAGACGGGCGAAGGGGATGTGGCGCGAGGCGGCGGACACGGGTGAACTCCTGTGGTGGGTGGGGTCGTTGTGCCGCCAGAATGCCTCATTCTTCGCCGGGGTCGGGGTCCGCGGGGGCCGGCTCTGCGGGGGCCGGCTCCTCGGGATGGGAGGCGGCGGGGTGGGGGGAGGTGATGTTCCACAGGCCGGTGTCGGTACTGGTCGCCGACCAGTCGCCCGGCAGGGAGAGGGGGACGGAGAGCCTGATGCCGGTGAACTCGGCCGTGGCGTGGAAGGACGTGCCCTCGAAGGTCAGCCCGGCCCGGAACTCGGAGTCCTCGATGGAGACGCCGGCGTCGAAGATCGCGTCGTCGAAACCGGTGGCGGTCGCGAAGTCGGCGCGCTGGAAGCGCGCCGGCCCCTGGAACCGCGCCCCTTCGAACCGGCTCACCTCGTTCTCGACGGTCATGTCGCGCCAGCGGAGCAGGCTGGAGAAGACCGCCTGGTCGAAGGAGACGCCGTGCCGGCACACGCTGTGCGTGAACAGCGCCGGGCCGCCGAAGGCGGCGCGGGAGAAGACGACGGATGCCGCGAAGGTGCTCGTGTCGAACCGGACCGCGCCTTCGAAGGCGGTGAAGACGAACGTGGCCGGGCCGTCGAACCGGGTGTCCCGGAAGAGCGCCTCGCCCCGGCACACCGCGTCGCCGAATCCCGCCGAGGCACCGAACCGCGTGCCGACGGCGGAGAACGTACCGGCCCACACCGCGTGCTCGAACTGCGCCGGTCCGGCAAACCGGGAGCCGTCGAGCACCATCCGGCCCCCGCTCCTCACCCGGCGGAAATCGGCCCGTCCCTCCACCCTCATCCCGGTGAGGGCCGCGCCGTCCTCCAGAAGAGCGCTCTGGAAGGAGACCTGGTCCGTCCAGGTGACGCCGGAGAAATCCGCTCCCCGGGTGAAGGCGGTGCGGCCGAAGTCGGCGGGGCCTGCGAACAGGCTTCCCCCGAACGTCGCCGTTTCCCGGAACACGGCCCGGCCGAAGAGGGCCTGGCTCTGGAAGGCGGCCCCGGAGAAGTCCGCCGGGCCGTCGAACCAGGTCCCCGAGAAATCGGCCTCTCCCGTGAACACCGCCCCCGTTTCCGCCCAGCCCTCGTCGAAGCGCGCTTCCTCGAAGGCCACCGCCCCCAGGACCGGCCGCCCGGTCTCCGGGTCCCGTACCGCGTCGAGGACCCGCCGCAGCAGACCCGCGCCGAACGGGACGCCCCGGAAGTCGAGGGGGTCGCCGGGGCGCAGACCGCTCAGCACCGCTTCCTGTTCGCCCGGCGGCAGGTGGGCCAGGCAGGCGGACAGGCCCGGCGGGCGGATGCCCGGGCAGCCCTGCGGCCGGTCGCCGGAGGCGCCGGTCCGGCAGCGGAGCCAGGCGACCGCCGCGTTCCGTACGGATCTCTCGGCCCGCGCCAGCAGCTCCCCCAGCTGCCGGGGGTCGCCCTCGGAGACCCAGGCCCCGACGCCGTCCCCGAGCGGGGTGAAGGCGCTCAGCGCGGTCGGCCCGGCCAGGGCGCCGAGTTCCTCGTACAGCGGCTGGGACAGGGCGAGGAGAAGGCGCCCGGTCCGGGCCCTCCTGGCCCTTCTCAGCCGCTCCGCGATCAGGTCGTGCCCGATCAGCCGTGCCGGTGGCTCCGGTGCCCTTCCCGGCTCCCCGATCCCCAGCACCACGGCGAGCGGGGACGGCAGGTCCTGCGCCGGCGTGTCCCCGTACGTGGCGAGGGCCGTCGGCAGCGCCCCCAGCAGCCGCCCCGCGCGGCCCAGGGCGCCGGGCGGTTCGAGCACGAGGTGCAGCGTCCTCGGTCCGGCGCCGCCGAGCAGCGTCCCGCCGATCAGCGGATCCGTCATCAGCTGGGCCAGGGGGGCGCGCGGCACGGCCCCGTGGACCACCCGTACGTCCACGGTCACCCGGGGTCCGACGACGACGCCGCCGCGGTGGGGGGCCGGCTGTGTGCGGGCGTCCAGGGCCGCGCGGAAGGAGGGCTGCTCCATCAGGGCGGCACCGGACAGGAACACCATCCGGTCGGGCTCGACCGTGTGCACCACCCCCAGCAGAGCGCCCTCCGAGGACAGCGGGCCGCCCACGAAGTGGGTCCAGGTCTCCGGCTCGACGGAAAGGCGGACGAGTTCCCCGTTGGGCGCCCCGTCCCAGTCCAGGACCCCGGTCAGCGCGGTCCGCAGCCCCGCTTCCGTGAGGCCGTCGACGCGAACCCGTGCCTCCGCCGCGTCCGGGAGGGTTCCCCAGGCCTGCGGAACGAGGCCCGCCGGCTCCACCAGGTCCTCTCCGCTCTCCAGCAGCAGCACGCGCGGTGTTCCGTAATCCCACCAGACCGGCTGGCAGGGGATCTCCCGGCCGCCCGACCGGACCCAGGCGACCGTCTCCTGCGGCCGGGGGACGTTCCCCACCGCGAGCACGAGCCGGGGCCCCAGCAGCGTCCCCACCTCCTTCGGCTCCGTGAGCGGCTCGAACCGGACGCGGACCACCCGGTCCGCGAGCCCGGCGTCCGGGGCCGGGGTCTGGGTCTGGACCGGGGTCTGGGCCTGGACCGGGGCCCGGGGCCCGGCGACGGGGGCGGGTTCCGCCGGCCCGGGGTCGGGCCGGCGCTCGGCGAACGGCAGCGCCCCGTCCGGGACCGGCCGCCGGCCCGCCTGCCCCGTCGTGACCCGGGTCGCCGAGAAGTCCGGCCCCGTGCCCCGGTTGCGGGACATGAACTCCCACACCCGGCGGCGGACCAGTTCCCGTACCGCCGCCACGTCCCCGCGCAGCTGGGAGCCGAGCAGGGCCTCCCGTACGCCCGGGAGGAACTCGAACTCGGTCTCCTCCGGGCGGCGGTGGCCGTCCCAGGGGGCGAAGAGGCCGCCGAGGGCCACCTCCGCCAGGTGGCCGTGTTCGGAGCCGCGCAGCAGGGAGCGGCGTACGAGGGTCATCACGGGCAGGGTCAGCGGTACCGCGGCCAGGTGCGCGGCGAGCCGCTGGGCGGTCGGGGAGGCCCCGGCCCGGAAGCGTTCAACCACCTCCAGGGGGTCCGCCGAGGGCAGGGGCGCCGCTGCGGGCGGGCCGGCGGCCGCGTCGAGGCGCAGGCAGGCCAGACGGCGCCAGCGGCCGTCGCCGGACACGACCCGTACGAGGCGGGCGAGGCTGCCGGAGGCGAGGCCGACGACCGGGACCACCGGGCCGCCGCCGCGCGCCCGCCGGGCGGCGGGGACCCGCTGCCAGGAGCGGGTGGCGGCGGCGGGCCGGTCGGAGCGGACGGCGAAGGGCACGGGCCGTACGGCGCCCCGGCTCCACAGCCGTTCGGGCAGGACGTTCAGCACGGCGACGGCGTTGTGGCCGCTCCAGTGGCGCAGGACCGCGCGCAGCGGGCCCTCCCGCCAGCCTCCGGCGACGGTGTCGGAGAGGACGAGGATCAGCCGGCGGCCGGCCGGGTCGGCGAGTTCGAGGGGGTTGCGGGGCGGCTCGCCGGGGCCGCGGGCGAGCTGCGGGGTGCCTGCGGGGCCGGTGCCGGTGAGCTGCCAGGTGCGTACGTCGCGGAAGACGCCGCTGCGGGTGAGGACCCCGCGCAGTTCGGCGGCCAGGTCGGCCCACAGCAGCATCGAGGGGTGGGCGTCGACGACCAGGGCCAGGTCCAGCCAGCGGCTCTCGGCGGGGCGCAGCACCGGGGTGGGGATCATGGCCTCGATGCTGCGTTCCACGGTGAGCTGTTCGTCGAGTTCCTCGCCGGGGCCGCCGATGGAGCGGCGTCCGACGGGCCGCAGGGCGCGCATCAGGCCCAGCGGGTCGTCGAGGGAGGCGGTGCGGGGCAGCCGCAGGGGTACGCCGCGCCGTGTGCCCTCCGCGTCGGCGTGTCCGGCGGGCGGGCCGGGGCGGGTGGCGGCGGGGAAGAGCTGGACGGCGCCGGGCCCTGGAGCGGGGGCGGGGCCGGGTGGCGGGCCGTGCGCGTCGGGCGGGCGCGACGCGGCGTCGACGGACGCCGGGGC